>DATBJU010000034.1:0-5401 GCA_036556265.1 Xanthobacteraceae bacterium
CGGCGAGCACCTGTGCGCGTGATGCGCTGTCGGTGCGGCGCATATGGTTGGCCCAAATCGTTCCGGTGTAATCGACGTAAACGTCGATTTCGCCGGCGGCGAGCGCCTCGAAGATCACGGTAGAGCCGAGGCCGTCGCGCCGTGCGGATGACAAGCCTTGCGCACGCAGTCGCTCCTGGATCAGCGAGGCGAGAATGAATTGCTCTGTGAAGGTCTTCGTGCCGACAACATAGGTTGCCGGAGGGCGTGCAAGTCCAGGCGCGAGCGCTGCCCCGAGCACGAGCGCAAGTCCCACACCGCCGGCCGCGAGGCGAACACGTTTGCGCCGCGCGACGCCGCTCTCCATCAGCGCAAGCAGTTGATCGACGACGAGCGCCAGCAGTGCGGCGGAAATGCAGCCGAACAGTACGAGTACCCAATTCTGTGTCTGCAGTCCGGCGAAGATGTAGTTGCCAAGGCTGGTCTGGCCGACCGGCGTGGAAAGGGTGGCGGTGCCGATCACCCAGACCGCCGAAGTGCGGATTCCGGCCATGATAATGGGCAGCGCGAGCGGCAGCTCCACCATCCAGAGCGACTGGCGCGACGTCATGCCGACCCCGAGCGCGGCCTGGTTCACCGCAGGATCAATGCCGAGAATACCGGTGACGGTATTTCGCAGGACGGGGAGCATCGAGTAAAGCGCGAGCGCGAGCACCGACGGCAGGAATCCGAGCGCGGAGAATCCTTTGCCCAACACGCTTTCGGTCAGCATCGAGAGGCCGAGGAGCAGCGGGTAGAAGAGCGCGAGCAGTGCCAGACCCGGAATGGTCTGGATGAGGCTTGCGAACGCGAGAAGCGGCCAGCGCAGTCCCGGCCGGCGCGTCGCCGCAATCGCAAGCGGCAGGCTGACAGCAAGGCCGAGCGCGAGCGCGGTGACGCTCACGATCACATGCTGCCCGAGATAGTCGGGCAAGCGCGCGAGCGCATCGGCGATGCGAGGATCGCTCATCGGTCGCCGTCCATGAGCTTGTGGAGGCGGTCAGCCTGCGTGCGCGGTGCCTGCATCAGTTCGCGCACATAGGCGTGCTCGGCAGCAGCCATGAGCTTTCGCGGCGTCCCTTGTTCGATCAAGCGGCCCTCATGAAGCACCGCGATGCGGTCGGCGAGGAGCACTGCCTCGAGCATGTCATGGGTGATCATCACGGTGGTGAGGCCGAGTTCATCGTGCAGGCGGCGATAGTCGCGGGCGACGGCGTCGCGTGTGAGCGGATCGAGCGCACCGAAGGGCTCGTCCATCAGGACGACGTGCGGGCCCGCGGCGATGGCGCGGGCGACGCCCACGCGCTGGCGCTCGCCGCCGGACAGCTCGCTGGGGAAGCGGTCGCGGTAGTCCAGGGGAGGCAGCCGCACGAGCTCAAGCAACTCGATTACGCGTGCGTCGCGCCGAGCCTTGTCCCAACCAAGCAGCCGTGGCGTGATGGCGACGTTCTCGGCCACGGTCATGTGGGGAAACAGGCCGACGCCTTGGAACACGTATCCGATGCGGCGCCGAAGCGAGATCGGGTCGACGCTGCGCACGTCCTCGCCCGCGAAACGAACGACGCCCTCGCTCGGATCAGTCAGCCGATTGGCGAGCCTGAGCAGCGTGGTTTTGCCCGAGCCGGACGGGCCGACGACGGCCAGGAATTCGCGCGTCGTCACGGAAAGCGTGACGCTATCAAGTGCCGCGCGGCCGTCGCCGAACCGCTTGATAATATTGTCGAATTCAATCGCCGGAGCGGGCTGTGCCATGGTGCTCCCGGCGAGTAACACGGGGATCGCGGTAAACCAACCGTTCCCGAGGTCGTTCGCTGGCCAAGCCGGTAACCGTGGCGCAGTGTCGGAGTCGACAAGCAAAAAGAGCGGTGCCACGCTTCGTGGGGGAGGAAGTCAAAAATGATCAATGTTGCCATGCGTATCGGTGGTCGCGACGCCGCTTCCGGCGACGGCCGCTACTACGAAAAGCGCAATCCGTTCACCGGCGAACTCATAGCTCGCGTCCCCGATGCGGGGCCACTCGATGCGGTTGCCGCGGTGGGTGCCGCCGCCGCGGCGTTCAAGGAGTGGTCGAAGACCCCACCTTCCAAGCGCCGCGCCATCCTCTGGAAGGCCGCGGATCTCCTCGAAGCGCGCGCCCAGGACGTCGCGAAGACGATCACCGCGGAGACGGGCGGCACGTTCGGTTGGGGCATGTTCAACACATTCTTTGCTGCGAGCATCATGCGGGAAGCTGCGGCCGCAACCACGCAGCTCACCGGTGAGACGATTCCCTCGGACATTCCCGGCAATATCGCGCTCTCGATCCGGCAGCCGGTTGGCGTGGTGCTCAGCATTGCGCCGTGGAACGCGCCCATAATTCTCGGCGTGCGCGCGGTGGCAATGCCGCTCGCGTGCGGAAACACGGTCGTGTTGAAGGCCTCGGAAGAATGTCCCGGCACGCACCGCATCATCGGCGACGTGCTCGAGCAGGCGGGTATCCCTCCCGGAACGATCAACGTACTCACCACCTCGCGGGAAGGCGCAGCCGGCGCGGTCGATGCGCTGATCGCCGACCCCCGCGTCAAGCGGATCAATTTCACGGGCTCGACGCACGTCGGCAAGATCGTCGCGGAGAAGGCAGCGAAATATTTGAAGCCCGTGCTGCTCGAACTGGGGGGCAAGGCGCCGCTTGTCGTGCTCGACGACGCGGACCTTGATGAGGCGGCGGCGGCGGCGAATTTCGGTGCGTTCATGCATCAGGGCCAAATCTGCATGTCGACCGAGCGGCTCGTGGTGGAGAAATCAGTCGTGCAGCCGTTCCTCGACAAGCTCGTCACCAAAGCCCGGGCGTTGCGTGTAGGCGATCCGGCCAATCCCGAGACGCAGATCGGATCGATGGTGAGCGAGCGCGCTGCCGGGCGCGTGCAGGAACTCGTGCGGGACGCGGTCAACCGCGGCGCGCGGCTTGTGTGCGGCGGCGAGGTGAACGGCACGCTGTTCCAGCCGACGGTGCTCGATCGCGTGACGCCGGAGATGCGCATCTACCGGGAGGAGTCATTCGGTCCCGTGGTGATTGTGCTTCCGGTCAACGATGACGACGAAGCGATCCGGGTTGCGAACGACACCGAATACGGGCTCGCGGCGGCGGTGTTCAGCAACGATCTCGATCGGGCCTACGCGGTCGCCTCGCGCATAGAGAGTGGCATCTGCCACATCAACGGTCCGACGGTGGCCGACGAGCCGCAGATGCCCTTCGGTGGCGTGAAGGAATCGGGTTTCGGTCGCTTTGGCGGCAGGGCCGGCATCGACGAATTCACCGAGCTGCGCTGGATTACAATCCAGACCGGGCATCGGCACTATCCGATCTAAACATCGGGCCTCATCCTGAGGAAGGCGCGTCGCGGAGGATGAGGCCCGAAGTCTTAACGGCAACACCTCATCCTTCGAGACGCCTCGCTGCGCTCGGCTCCTCAGGATGAGGAGTTGCCTTGTCAGTATCTCAGCAGCTCCAAAGCAGCGAACCCCGGCGCAAGCAGCACGAACGCCCAGACCATCGCCGAGGATACGTTCGCCAGCTGAAACAACAGCATCGGCATTTCGAATACGCCGGCCACCAGCGGGACGACCGCGCGCACCGGGCCGAAGAAGCGCCCAAGGAAAATGCTCCAGACGCCCCAGCGGCGGAAGAAGCGTTCACCGCGTTCGTAGAGATCCGGGTAGCGCGAGAGCGGCCAGACATGCTTCGCCGTGTTCTCGAGCTTGTAGCCGACGAAGTAGGACGCCCAGTCGCCGAGCGCGGCGCCCGTGGCGGCGGCCAGCCAGACAATCCGAAACTCAGGCCCAGCGACGCCCGCCGCGCCGATCAATGCACCGATCCCGACCAGCGCGAAAGTCGCGGGCACGAACAACCCGATCACCGCGAGCGACTCGGCGAAGGCCAGGAGAAAGGCGATGAACGGCGTCCAGACCTGGTGCGCCTTCACGAAGTCGACGACGCGTTCGCCCAATCCGGTCGAGAAGATGACCGTCAGCATTTCCGGGAGGGAGGGGGTCATGGCATCCGATAGGGTCGAAATCGGCAAAAGGCTGGCGTCCCGCTTGTCGGGCTTCCCTTTGCCGGGTGCAATCCCCTCCACCCGCCCGAACGCGGCGACGCCTTGCGCAGGCCGTCCCGACAGCTACGTTTCGTGGTCGCCTCGATGAACATCCTCTCGATCCAGTCCCATGTCGCCTACGGACACGTCGGCAACGCCGCGGCGGTGTTTCCGTTGCAGCGGCTCGGAATCGAGGTCTGGCCAATTCACACGGTCCAGTTCTCCAATCACACCGGCTACGGTGCGTGGCGCGGGCAGGTGTTCGAGGCGTCGCTCATTCGCGACGTGATGCAGGGGATCGAAGAGCGTGGCGTGCTGGCGGAATGCGACGGGGTGCTCTCGGGCTACATGGGCTCGGCGGAAACGGGATCGGCGATCCTCGATGCGGTCGACCGCGTGAAGGTCGCCAATCGGAAGGCGCGCTATTGCTGCGATCCGGTGATCGGCGACGTGGGTCGCGGTGTGTTCGTCAGGCCGGGAATTCCCGAGTTCATGCGCGAACGGGCAGTTCCTGCAGCCGATATCGTGACGCCGAACCAGTTCGAGCTCGATCATCTGACGGGGCTGACGAGCGGTACGATCGAAGAGGCCGCGCGTGCCTGCGGTGCGATCCACGCGATGGGGCCCACGGTCGTGCTTGTGACGAGCCTCCACGTGCAGGACACGCCGAAGGACGCGATTGATCTTCTCGTGTCCAGCCCGGAAGGGCGCTTCCGCGTGCGCACGCCGCGGCTGGATCTGTCGATCAATGGTGCGGGAGACGCGATTGCCGCGTTGTTCTTCGCGCATTGCCTGCGCCGGGGTTCGATGGCGGAGGCGCTTTCGCTCGCTGCCTCGTCGATCTTTGGGCTTATGCGGCAGACCGCCGAGAAGGGCTCGCGCGAGATTCTGCTGGTGGACGCTCAGGAGGAATTCGTGAAGCCGAGCCGGCTGTTCAAGGCCGAGTCGATCTGAATCTGGAGCCCGCACCCATGAACCTCTCTCAGCACATGGCGATGTTTCGCGTCGACAAACCGAACGAGTTTCGCCTTCGGGATTGCGACCCGACCGAGACCTGCGGGCTCGACATTGAAAAGAAGGAAGCAAAGGATCTGCTTGAAGACGACGTGAGGCGCTTGGCGGAGCTGCAGGAGCGGCTCTATGCGCACGACAAATGGGCGGTTCTCCTTATCTTTCAGGCGATGGATGCGGCGGGCAAGGACGGCGCGATCAAGCACGTGATGTCGGGCGTGAACCCGCAGGGCTGTCAGGTGCATTCGTTCAAGGCGCCGAGCGCAGAGGAGCTCGATCACGATTTTCTTTGGCGTACG
>DATBJU010000035.1:0-10410 GCA_036556265.1 Xanthobacteraceae bacterium
AGCTTCTCTGCTTTTGAACGTCACTCACCGTGCGTATTCCGCTGACTGCAACATAGGTTCCGGCACCAACGAATGTCGCAGTCGAGAGCCACATGCACACGACGCTCGCGCAACACACAGTCGGCGCCCACAAGTCGATCCCGAGGATTTTCCCTTTCGGCGGATTCATGTTGTGGAGCTGGTGCACCAAAGAGCACCTCCGGCGCAGATCGTTGTGAATGATGGCCAGCACCACCCCGAACATCATGAGTAACAGTCCAATAAGCATCGCCTGTGCGAGCGGCTCAAATCCATCTCGATCGAGCACGGGCGGCAGCACAGCGAGCATTGCGACCGCGCCGCCGCCGTTTGCGACGAGCAACGCGCGTGCTGTCTCCGTGTCCGTCCCCGCTCGGATTTCAGGCCCATCTGACATGTCTTCTTCCCTCCGTAGAGCAGAGACTTGCCGGCCAATCGTCGGATGAATGTCAATTGCCGCGAAGCCATCGCGGAAAAATTAGCAGCGATCAGAAAATCTCAGCTCGGTTCGCCGCGCCCGGCGTCGAGCAACCGGCGGCATTCACCAAGCTCGAACAGCGTCGCCTTGAGCAGGCGGATTGCCTCGGCGGACAGCCTCGGCACCTCACCGGACAAACGCATCTCGATCGAAGCAGCGAGTTGTGGCCGTGATACGGCACCCGGCTGCTCGGATCGGAGGGAGGTCGTGCCGGCATCCGCCGGCCGGCGGAACGGGAACGCCGGCATTTCGTCTTCGCCCACCGTCGGCGCCGGCGCCGCCGCCTGAGCCCGCTGCGGGACCGGCACTTCTACGACGCGCGGCAGCTCCGGCGCCGCGCGCGACCGCAGTGAAGGCAACAGCTCGATCAGGCCCCGGACGCCCTCGCTGCGCCGGCGCTCCTGCGGATAGCCGCCGCTCAAGGGTGGCGCCGGCCGCACCTCTTCGGCCTCCACGGCGCGGCCAATCGACTGCACATGCCGCACCCCCTGCTCACGCAGGATCTGCTGCACGCCGCGGATCGTGTAGCCGTCTCCGTAAAGCAGTTGCCGAATGCCGCGCAGCAGATCGATGTCGTCGGGTCGGTAGTAGCGCCGGCCGCCGCCGCGCTTCAGCGGCTTGATCTGTGCGAACCGCGTTTCCCAGAAGCGCAGCACGTGCTGCGGCAGGTCAAGGTCGGTCGCGACCTCGCTAATGGTTCGGAAAGCGTCGGGGCCCTTCTCGATGGCCAGTCCCACAATCGACCTCAGCGTTTCTTGCCGTCGTGGCGATCGTTGATTCGGCTCTTAAGGATATTCGATGGCTTGAAAACCATCACCTTTCGCGGCTCGATTGGGACTTCCTCGCCGGTCTTAGGATTGCGCCCGATTCGCCGCCCCTTCTGTCGTACGACAAAAGAGCCGAACGACGAAAGCTTCACGTTTTCCCCGCGCGAGAGGCAGTCCGTGATCTCACGCAACATCATCTCGACCAGAGCAGCCGATTCGGTGCGCGAAAGACCCACCTTTTGGTAGACCACCTCGCTTAAATCTGCACGTGTAATGGTCCTGCCCGCCATTTCAGCCCCCATCCCTCAACACGCGGCGGCGCACTTATCTTTCTGTTTTTCAAACGATATTCACGCCGGATACCCCGGTCAACACTCAACCAGCGTTCGCCGTTCCTGCGGCCCCGTGTCGGAAACTCGAATCGGCTTGCGGTCAAGAACCGGCCCTATGGCCGCCCGCGATTTTTCTTGGCTGCGGCATTGCTGCCACAGTTCACCAGCGGACGAGCGCCGACGCCCAGGTGAAGCCGCCGCCCATGGCCTCGAGTAGCACCAGGTCGCCTGACTTGATGCGTCCGTCAGCGCTGGCTTCCGCGAGCGCGAGCGGGATCGAGGCGGCAGAGGTATTTCCATGACGATCGACCGTCGTGACGATCTTTTCCGGCGCGATTCCAAGCTTGTGTGCACTGCCGTCAATGATTCGCTTGTTGGCCTGGTGCGGGACGAACCAGTCGATGTCGGCGGCCGTGTACCCCGTGGCGGCGAACGCGTCCTCGACGACGTCGGTGATCATGCCGACGGCGTAGCGGAACACGTCCCGCCCCTCCATACGCAGATGCCCGACCGTGCCCGTGGACGATGGCCCGCCGTCGACGAACAGCTTCGAGCGGTAGCGTCCGTCCGAGCGCAGTTTGGTCACGAGCACGCCACGGTCCGCCCGCGTGCCAGGCTGCTCCGCAGCCTCCAGCACCACCGCGCCCGCTCCGTCGCCGAACAGGACGCATGTGCCGCGGTCGGTCCAATCGAGGATGCGCGAAAACGTCTCGGAGCCGATCACGAGGGCGCAGCGGAAATCTCCGCTCCGCAGGAAGCGGTCGGCCGTGGCAAGCGCGTAGACGAAGCCGGAGCAGACCGCCTGCATGTCGAACGCCGCACCGCGCGTGATGCCAAGGGCGGCCTGGATCGTCACGGCACTGGCCGGAAAGGTTTGGTCGGGCGTCGAAGTAGCGAGCACGATGAGGTCGATCGCATCGGCGCTCATGCCTGCGTTGGCGAGCGCCTTTCGCGCCGCCGCTACGCCGAGGTCGGATGTCGTCTCGCCCTTCGCGGCAATCCGGCGCTCGCGGATCCCGGTGCGCTGCACGATCCACTCGTTCGACGTCGCGACTTTCTGCGCCAGATCGTCGTTCGTCATGACGTGCGACGGCAGGTGACCGCCCACGCCGCGCACCACTGAACGGACAACACTCACGATACGGCCCGGCTCGCTGCCAAGCCCGGCAGCTCCAACTCCTCGCGGGCGAGGCTCGAGGCAATGCGCGCGACGAGCCCGTGCCGCGCCACGTCGTAGCCGATGTCGATAGCGCTCGCGAAGCCCTCGGCATCGGTACCGCCGTGACTCTTCACGACCAACCCGTTGAGGCCGAGGAACACGCCGCCATTGACCTTGCGCGGGTCCATCTTTTCCGAGAGCACGCGAAACGCACCGCGCGCGAGGAGATAGCCGAGGCGCGCGCGCCATGTGCGGCTCATCGCCGCCCGCAGATACTCGCTCAGTTGCCGCGCCGTGCCTTCCGCAGCTTTGAGCGCGATATTGCCGGAAAAGCCTTCCGTCACCACCACGTCGACGGTGCCCTTGCCGAGGTCATCACCTTCCACGAAGCCGCGATACTCGAACTCGGTGGGCTCCATTTCGCGCAACATCCGCCCCGCCTCGCGCACCTCCTCGATCCCCTTCACTTCTTCGACTCCGATGTTAAGCAGACCGACCGTCGGACGATCGAGTTCGAACACGACGCGCGCCATCGCCGCGCCCATCACCGCCATGTCCACGAGCTGCTTCGCGTCGGCCCCGATCGACGCGCCGAGATCGAGCACGAGGCTCTCGCCGCGGAGGGTCGGCCAGACGCCTGAGATCGCCGGCCGGTCGATGCCGGGCAACGTCTTCAGGCAGATCTTCGCCATCGCCATGAGCGCGCCGGTATTGCCCGCGGAAATCGCGACGTCGGCCTGACCGTGCCGCACTGCATCGATCGCGAGCCACATCGACGAGCGGCGGCGGCCCGCGCGCAGCGCCTGGCTCGGCTTATCGTCCATACGCACCGCGACGTCCGTGTGCACGATCTTGCACAATGGCTCGAGCCGGGGCCGCGCGCTCACCAGCGGATCGACGACCGCTTCGTCCCCGAACAGAATGAACTCGACGTCGGGCCGCCGCACGGCGGCAATTTCAGCTCCGGACACGACCACGGTGGGACCGTGATCGCCTCCCATGGCGTCGAGCGCGATACGCACCGGTCGGGTCATTCGGGGGGTCGCGGGCCGTGCGGCCCAGCCTCTCGGGTGACGGATTGCCCGGCGTGCGGCCGGTGCCGGGCGACAATAGCGCGTCGGCAACCTGACACAAAGGCCGGAGGTGGCTGCGAATTCAGCTCTTTTTGTCGCTCGCGCGACCCTTCAACTGTCCCAGCACCGCGAACGGCGAATCCTTCGCGAGGGCGTCTGCCGGCGGCCGGAACACGGCGCCGGGTTTACGCGGATACGGATCGACTGCCAGCGCGAGAAACTCCGCAATCACCGCCGCAAGGTCGAGCGTGCCGTTGACAAGCGGGTCGGGCGGATCGTCGCCACTGAGATCGGCGAGGCCGTCCGTCGCCTGCTCGATCATTTCGCGTGGAGCGAACCGCAACGAAATATTCTCCTCGATCGGATTGTCGAACGGCTCGAGCGTCACGACGCAATTCTGCGTCACCGCGGCCCGCAGCGTGCCTTCGACCGTCGCACCGCCGCGTCCGTCGGGCGTCAGACGTAGGTTCGCCGTGAGATGCGGAACAGCATTGACGCCGGCGTGACGCGCCAGCACTTCACGCGCTGTCTTGTCGGGAGTGAGTTCGAAATCCTTGCCAGCCTCCGCGAGCTCGGCGACGGCGACGGGAAATTTCCACGTCAACTCTGCGTGCATCGTTCAGCCCTCAAGCGGAGCGGGAAAGCGCGTGTGACCCCGCGCGATCTCAGCGGCCTCCTGGGCGGCGAGCTCCGCGACCGATCGCCTTACATAGTGCGCAAGCTCACGCGCGGAAGCCTTCGTGTTGCCGCCGTACACGTTGCGGAGGAGCGCCGCGGCGAGTCCGTCGTTGCCGCTCTCCGCGAGCGCGGCGTCGTACGCTGCCGCGCGCCCGTAGAACGCCTCGCCCATTACCCGCAAGCGCTTCGGCACCGCGAGGTCACCGGTGCCCATCTCACGCAGGCTGTCGTCCATATCCTCGACAAAGCGGTCGAACACGTGCTGCCCGAGCGCCTGTGCGTCCGCCCCCTCGCCGGCGAGCCTTCGAAACAGGAGAAAGACGTGCAGAACGATGAGATCGAACCGCCCCGCGACCGTGTCCGGCACGGCCAGCGCCGCGTAGAAATCCGGGTGACGCGCTTGCGCCACGATCGCGCCATAGAGGCGCTCGACGGTTTCCTGCCGTGCACGGCGGCGAAGGCGAAGCAGCATGGGCTCTCGTCCCGGCAGGCCGTCGGATTAGTCCCCGGCGTTGCCTTTGAACCGAGCGCGGGGTACTTGAGGCGCGGGGTCGTGACAAGTCCGGAACGAGATCAGTCCATGAGTAGCCCATTGCATCCCGGCCCGCATGGCTGCGCCAGTTCTCGCGCGCTGCGCCGTATCGCCGCGGTTCTGGCAGCGTCGCTGCTCACTGCAGGCTGCTTGGCCTCCACCTACCAGCGCGGCTACGTCTTCGATCAGGCATCGCTCGACCAGGTCCCGGTCGGCGCAAGTCAGGAGCAGGTGCTGCTAGTGCTCGGCACACCCTCGACGATCGCAACCGTGAGCGGCGAGGCGTTCTACTACATCTCCCAGCGCACCGAGCAGAAGGCCGCCTTCCTCAACCCGCAGGTTGTCGATCAGCGCGTGCTCGCGGTCTATTTCGATCAGGACCGCCGCGTCGCGCGCATCGCGAACTATGGCGTCCAGGACGGCAAGATTTTCGACTTCGTGAGCCGCACGACGCCCACCGGCGGCGAGGAGCTAAGTCTGTTGCGGCAGATCTTCGGTAACCTGCTCGGCATCCACCGCCCCTGATCGTTTCGGTTTTGGAAGAGCAAACGGCCCGCACAAGGCGCGGGCCGACGTTGCCTCCGGCTCTGCTTCAGTGCGCGAGGATCGCGAGCAGCAGGAGCGCGACGATGTTCGTGATCTTGATCATCGGGTTCACCGCCGGGCCAGCCGTGTCCTTGTAGGGATCGCCGACGGTATCGCCGGTGACGGCCGCCTTGTGCGGCTCCGAACCCTTGCCGCCATAGTGGCCGTCCTCGATGTACTTCTTCGCATTGTCCCACGCCCCGCCGCCCGAGGTCATTGAGATCGCGACGAACAGACCCGTGACGATGACGCCGAGAAGCATCGCGCCGACCGCGGTGAACGCCTGGCTTTTTCCGGCGATGAATAGAACGACGAAGTAGACGACAATCGGTGACAACACCGGCAGCATCGACGGAATGATCATCTCCTTGATCGCCGCGCGCGTCAGCATGTCGACGGCGCGCCCGTAGTCCGGCTTGTCGGTGCCGCGCATGATGCCCGGCTTCTCGCGGAACTGGCGGCGTACTTCTTCAACGATCGCGCCGCCGGCGCGCCCGACGGCCATCATGCCCATCGAGCCGAAGAGATACGGAAGCAGACCGCCGAACAGGAGCCCGACCACGACATACGGGTTGGACAGCGAGAAATCGAGCCGCACGCCCTGGAAGTATGGGAACTGCGACACGTTGCGCACGAAGTAGTCGAGGTCCGACGTGTACGCCGCAAACAGCACGAGCGCGCCGAGACCGGCGGAGCCGATCGCGTAGCCCTTGGTGATCGCCTTCGTGGTGTTGCCGACCGCGTCGAGCGCATCGGTCGACTTGCGTACCTCCTTCGGTAAGCCCGCCATCTCCGCGATGCCGCCTGCGTTGTCCGTGACCGGTCCGAACGCATCGAGCGCAACCACCATGCCCGCGAGCGCCAGCATCGTGGTTACAGCGATCGCGAGCCCGAACAGCCCCGCGAGTGTGTAGGAGACAATGATCCCGGCGATGATGACGATCGCGGGCAAAGCGGTCGCCTCCATCGATACGGCGAGACCCTGGATGATGTTGGTGCCATGGCCGGTCACGGAGCTTGCCGCGATCGACTTCACCGGCCGGAAGTTGGTGCCGGTGTAGTACTCAGTGATCCATACGATCAGGCCGGTGACCAGCAGCCCGACAATTCCGCAGTAGAACAACTTGTCCGCCGTGAACGCGACGCCGCCCGCAGTTTTCAGCGGCGTACCAAATCCGAACAGGAAATGCGTGACGCCCGCAAGGCCGATGAGCGACAGGACGGCTGACGCGATAAAGCCCTTGTAGAGCGCCCCCATGATCGACTGGCTCGCGCCGAGCCGCACGAAGAACGTGGCAATAATCGAAGCCGGGATGCAGACCGCACCGATCGCGAGCGGATAAAGCATCATCGTCTCGAGCACCGGCGTGCCGGCGAAGAAGATCGCTGCGAGCACCATGGTGGCGACGACGGTCACCGCGTAGGTCTCGAACAGGTCGGCCGCCATGCCGGCGCAATCGCCGACGTTGTCGCCCACGTTGTCGGCAATCGTGGCCGGGTTGCGCGGATCGTCCTCGGGAATGCCGGCCTCCACCTTGCCGACGAGGTCGCCGCCGACGTCCGCGCCTTTGGTGAAGATGCCCCCGCCGAGACGGGCGAAGATCGAGATCAGCGAGGCGCCGAACCCGAGCGCCACGAGGGCGTCGATCACGACGCGGTCGGAGCTGCGGAACCCGAGACCCAGCGTCAGCACGAAGTAGTAGACGGCGACGCCGAGCAGGGCGAGGCCGGCAACTAGGAGACCCGTGATCGCGCCCGATTTGAAGGCGAGCGCAAGCCCCTCCGCGAGCGATCGCGTGGCGGCCTGCGCTGTGCGCACGTTCGCGCGTACCGAAACGTTCATGCCGATGAAGCCGGTGATGCCGGAAAGGACCGCGCCGATCGCGAAGCCGGCAGCGACCAGCCAGCCGAGGAAGTACCCGACGATCAGGAAGATCACGGCGCCGACAATACCGATCGTCGTGTACTGGCGCCGCAGATACGCTTGCGCGCCCTCGCGGATCGCCGCGGAAATTTCCTGCATGCGGCTGGAGCCTGCATCGGCAGCCATCACCGACGTTGTCGCCCAGATGCCGTATGCGATCGCCGTCAGGCCGCAGAGAATGATCAGCCACATCGCCATCATGGACTTCACCTCGAATTCGGTTTCGATTTTTCAGGATGCGGCCCGCACGGACAGGCCCGAAAGCGCGCTCCACACCGCACGTCCCCGCGCGGCCTGAAGCGGCGCGGACATTGCCAAAGAAGGCCCTGCGAAGCAATCGTGAGAGGCCAGAAAGAGGCGGTGTGCCGGGCTCGGACGGCTAGAAATGGCTGAACGAGAGTTGCGCCAAGGCCAGCGGCTTGCCGTCAAATCCCGTGATCGTCACCCCATCGCCGGCCTCGATGCGACCGATTGTCGTGAGCCCGATCCCGGCTGCGCGGGCGGCCTCAGTCAACGCTTCCAGCCGATTCTCGGGGACTGTGGCCGCGATCTCGTAGTCATCGCCGCCGCCGAGAATTTGCTCGACCAATTTCGGTTCCGCAGCAAGCGCCGTCTTGGCGGCGGAAGACAGCGGAACCTGTCTCGCGTCGATCTTCGCGGCGACTCCCGATACCGCGGCGAGTTTCGCCACATCCCCCGCGAGCCCGTCCGAGACATCGATCGCAGCCGATGCACAGTCGCGCACCGCCCGCGCGAGCGCGAGCCGCGGCTGCGGCAGAAGGTAACGGTCGGCGAGGTAAGCTCGCCCGGCCTGATCGAGCTTCGCGAAGGCTGCGGCTTCTGGCTCGCGCCGCAGCTTCAGTCCAAGCACTGCATCGCCGATCGTGCCGCTCACCACCAGAAGATCGCCGGGCTTCGCACCCGCCCGCCTTACCATCTTGCCCTGAGGGACATGGCCGAACGCGGCGATCGAGATCGTGACCGGTCCGGGAGTGCGGTCGGTGTCTCCGCCGAACAACGGACAGTGGTAGGTTTCCGCGTCCTCCTTGAGCCCGCGCGCAAACTCCGCGACCCATCGCTCATCCAAACTCACGGGCAGCGCGAGCGTCAGCAGAAATCCGAGCGGGTCAGCCCCCTTTGCAGCAAGGTCGGAGAGATTCACACGCAGCGCCTTCTTCGCGACCGCGGCCGCCGGGTCGTCAGCGAGGAAATGCACGCCGCCGACGATCGCATCCGTCTTCAGCACAAGGTCTGATCCGACCGGCGGCGTGATCGTCGCCGCGTCGTCGAGCAGCCCGAAGGCGCCGGGCTCGGTCGCGACCGACCGGAACAGGTCGATCACCCGCTCCTCGCCCGATTGCGGTTTTCTCGTCCGGCCCATGTCCTATCCCGCGGCGGGCTTCTGGAATTCGCCTCCGCGCACCCGCCGCGCGAGCGTATCGAGCACCGCGTTGACCATCCCGGTCTCGTCGCGATCCAGGAAAGCGCCCGCGACATCCACATATTCGTTCACGACGACGCGGGCCGGAACGTCCGCCCGGTGCAGGAGCTCGTAGGCGCCCGCACGCAGAACCGCGCGCAGGACTGCCTCGACCCGCTTCAACGGCCAACCCTTGGTCAAGACATCGTCGACGAGCGGATCGAGCTCGCGCTGATCGCGTAACACGCCGCCCACGATGTCACGGAAGTACGCGGCCTCCGCCTCGCGATAACTCTCGCCTTCGATCTCCTGGCCGAGCCAGTAGCTCTCGAACTCGGCGAGAATATCGGGCAGCGAGGTGCCGGCGATGTCCATCTGGTACAGCGCCTGCACCGCGGCGAGCCGCGCAGCGCTGCGTTTGACGAGCTTGGCCATGGTCACTTGCCGGCGCGCGCACGCACAATTCGCACGAGAGCAAGGGTAGCCGAGGCGGCTGCACCACCCTTGTCGCCGCCCTTGCGGCTCGCCCGTACCACTGCCTGCTTCTCCTTGTCGACGGTCAGGATTCCGTTCCCGACCGGAATCCGCCGCGCCACCGCGACATCCATGAGTGCGCGCGCGGATTCCCCAGCGACAATGTCGTAGTGGCTGGTCTCGCCACGGATCACGCATCCGAGCGCCACGAGCCCGTCGAACGGCCTGCCCGCCCGCGCCGCAGTATCGAGCGCGATCGCCGCCGCGACGGGGATTTCGAGTGCGCCCGGAACCTGGATCGTCTCGACCTCGACCTTGGCTGCGTTGAGCCGCGCGATTGCGCCGGCGAGCAGCTCATCGGAGATAGATTCGTAGAAACGTGCCTCGACAAGAAGGATGCGTGCGCCCGGGATGGGCGCCTCATCGGTACGGCGCTGTCGACGCTTCTGGGCCATGGTTTCGCGAGTTTGGCGGCCCGGAGGTACAGGGCTCAGCGCGCGTCCGCAAGGCGGGCGAGGTAACGCGCGACCAAATCCACCTCGAGGTTGGCTTCGTCGCCGACCTTAAGCCCCGCCCAATGCGTGGCGGCAAGCGTGTGCGGAATGATGAACACGCTGAACTCCGGGCCCGCCGTTTCGTTAACCGTGAGCGAAATCCCGTCAAGCGCGACCGACCCTTTCGGCGCGATCAAGCGCGCGAGCGTTGCCGGAGCGCGGAAGCGAAGCCGCGCCATGTCGCCGATGTCCTCACGCGCAACGAGCTTGACGATACCGTCGACATGCCCGCTGACGAGATGCCCGCCGAGCTCGTCACCCATTTTCAGCGCACGCTCGAGATTGAGCTTCGCGCCGGTCTTCCAGCGGCCGGCGGTCGTACGTGCGAGGGTCTCGGCGCCCGCCTCCACTTCGAACCAACTTCCCTTGCCGCGCGCACCTTTGGCAACCACGGTGAGGCACGCGCCGTCGATCGC
>DATBJU010000036.1:0-5993 GCA_036556265.1 Xanthobacteraceae bacterium
GCTCGCCGACATGCTGAGCGAACTTGGCCACATGGTTGACGGCCCCTACAGCAGGCTGACGGATGCGGTGGCCGCCGCGCGGAACGGCGACATCCAGGCCGGTGTTCTCGACGTCAATCTTGGCGGGGATTCGATTTACACCGTTGCCGACATTCTGACGGCGCGATGTATCCCGTTTGTATTCGTCACCGGCTATGGCGCGGACAGTATCGACCGTCGCTTCGCGGATGTCCCGGTATTGCAAAAGCCGATCGAGCGGCAGAAGTTGCACGCCGCCCTCGCGGGCATGAGCCGGCCGGTCGAAATGCAGGAGCGGCTTGCGGCGAAGTCCGCTTAGCTCCGGATCGCGCAAACTCCGAGGACGTCAGGCCGCCGTTCGCTGAGCGACTTGGGCAGATCGCTCAAACAGCATTCTCCGCTCGAACAGGGTCGAGTGGAAGTAGGGCTGGCGCTGCAAGATGCTTTCGCGCGCGGTCGGGTAATTGAGCATCATCATGCTGATCGGCTTCATCAGCGTGGGGTACGGCCGTGGCGGACAAACGGAGCGATGGCCGAACACGCGCTTGTAAAAAGCCTGGTGTTCTGCGCGCACGGTCGCGAGCACGATATCAGCCTTGAAATATTCCGCAGCCAGGTAGCCGAGCCGAACCGTCACGTGCGGCAGCTCCGGGTAACGACGTGCGCTCGCCGGATCGGCGACGAAACGCGTGGGGTCGATTATCGTCTTCCCGGCCTCGATCTCCGGCTCAAGGATGTCCGGAAAGACGTGCAATGCCGGAAGATCGGGATGCGCGGGCGTTGAGACATGCATCCGGAAGGAACTGGCCAGGACGTCGTCGATCATCAGACCGAATGTCCAGGCGTTCTCCATCTCGTCATAGTTGTCGGAGAGGCGCTTGGTAAAATTCGGCTGGATCGTGCCTTCACGCAAATAGGCCGTGTAGCGGAGCCGGTAGACCGCTTCGCGGTCCTCAACCGATTCGATGCGCCGATAATCGACGCGGTCCAGCAAGCGGGTTACACGTCCGACGAAACTTGGAGTTGCAACGCGCGCCGCCGCGACCATGGCCCCACCCTTGAACCCGGGCCATAGATCGCCCTGGTCGAGGATAGGTTAATAGTTCCTTAAAGGTTGTAAAGACGTAAATGCAACTTAACGATTATTGTTAATCTATGGTTAACCTTGTCGCCTTGATGTGGGCACGCGGGCGGGAAGCCGCGCGAGCTATTGCTCAACCAGCCGTATTTGCATGGTGTGGGACGTGCGAGCAGTCAATCGGGCGCGCTCAGCGAAGAACACGACTTTCGTCGGACGCTGGGAAATCAGGCGCCGGCCGACGTCAACGGGGTCGGCACTGCGCGCAGTGTGGCCCTCGATTTCTTGGACGCGAAGGAGACCGCGAGCAGGTCGCGGATCAGCGGGCCGGGGATCGGCGGGCTGAAGAGATAGCCTTGTGCCTCATCGACCCGAGCTTCGCGCGCGACGAGCGAGAGCTCCTCGTCGGTCTCGACGCCTTCGACCACCACGGACATGCCGAGCTCGGCGCTCAAGCGTGCGACGCCGCGAAGCAGTGTAAGCGAGCGCTCGCTGCCGGTAATACCCTGCAGGAACGAGCGGTCGATCTTGACCTTGTGCAGCGGGAAGCTGTGCAGGTAGCTCAAGCTCGAGTAGCCGGTGCCGAAGTCGTCGAGGGAAATGCGGACGCCCATTTCGCGCAGCTGCATGAGGCAGGCGCGGGTTGCTTCAGTGTCCTGAACGAGCACGGATTCCGTGATCTCGATTTCGAGGCGGTTCGGCGCCAGTCCCGACTGCGCGAGCGCGCGCCGGACCGCTTCGGTCACATTGCCCCGGCGAAACTGGATGGGAGACAGGTTGACCGCGACGCGCACGTCGTCGGGCCAGGCCATGCATTCCAGGCACGCCTGGGTGAGGACCCAATCGCCGATGTCCACGATCAGCCCCATCTCCTCGGCGATCGGGATGAATTCGGCCGGGGACACCATCCCGCGGTCCGGATGTGGCCAACGCAGCAGCGCCTCGCAGGTCGTGATCTGCCGCGTCTTCAAGTTGATAAGCGGCTGGTAGTGAAGCTTGAAGGCATTGCTGGCGACGGCGTTGCGCAGATCGATTTCGAGGCTGCGACGAGCCTGCGCCTTCACGTCCATTTCGCGCTCGAAGAAGCGCCACGCGCCACGGCCCTCGGATTTCGTACGATAGAGCGCCATATCGGCATTCTTGAGCAGGAGATCCGCGTCCATGCCGTCCTGCGGGGCAACCGCAATGCCGATGCTCGCGCCGATCACGAGCTGATGTCGTTCGATTTCCAGCGGCCGCGCCAGCGCTTCGACCACCCGGCGGGCGAGCGTGGCCGCTTCCTCCGGACGCCTCAGCGGATACTGGAGGATGACGAACTCGTCGCCGCCGAACCGCGCCACGAGGTCGGAGTCGCGAGCGATACTGCGGAGCCGCTCGGCGACCGCACACAGCAGCGTGTCGCCGAATGGATGACCCATGGTGTCGTTGATCTGCTTGAATTGATCGAGGTCGATGAAGAGAACCGCGCAGGATTCACGGCTGCGGCGGATGCGCGCGAGCGCCAGCTCCAATTGATCCCGGAAGAAGGTCCGGTTGGGCAGATCGGTCAGCGCGTCGTAGCGGGCGAGATGATGAATCTTGGCGGCCGCGGCCTTGCGCTCGGTGACGTCCTCAATCAACACGACCGAGCCGCGATCCGCCATGGGCTGGAAGCTGAAGGCGAGCGTCCGGCCGCCCACGGTTTCCACCTCGATGTCTTCTCCGCCTGCGCCGGAAAAGTGCGCTTCGATCTCCGCGGCGAGGCGGCCGACATAGCCTTCCGGCAGCTTGCCCGCGGCGGAGGCCTCGCGCAGCAGATCGGCGACGCTGGGGTGACGCTGCACGATTTCCGCGGCGACGCCGAGCAGTTCCGTACAGCGCCGGTTGATAACGGTGAGACGCATGTTCGAGTCGAACATGCAAAGGCCGAGCGACATGTTGTTCAGCGCGGCGTCGAAACGGCTTGCCAGCAGCGTGTTGTCGCGGGCGGTGACAACGGCGTCCATCAAGGTCTTGCGCAGCCGATCGGAGATGAATTTCATGCTTACGAAAAACGTCATGAAAAGGACTGCGTAGATCGCGTAGTAGCGGTCGCCCGTGAGCAGGAGGGCAATCGTCATCAGCGGCGCCGCGCAAAGGATTTGCAGGGCGACCAGCCTGCTGCTGCCGAAATTTCTTCCGGTCACCCCGATCAGATTTGCGATGGTGGAGGCGACACTGACGAGCTGGATGAAGGGGTCCGATGTGGCTGCAAACGCAATCACGCACCAGACGCCGAGCAGTGCGATGTAGGCGGAGGTGCCGACGGCGTAACGGAATTCCCACTTGCTTGCATCGGCTGCGGTGGTCATTTCCGGCCGCTGCTTTTGGTAGGCACGCACGCCGAACGCGCGGGCCACTGACACGACGGCAACCGCCATTGCGCACAGATAGAGCAGGGGCTCGCTCGCCTTCCAGGCGGTAAACAGCACGGCCAGGGAAAGTGCGAACGCGCCCATGAAAAGCGAGCGCGAGTCCCCGTAGAGCGAATCTACGATGGAGATGTAGATTTCCGCCGGCACTTCTTCCTTGTGCCGGGTGCGCTTACGCCGCTGCCAGGAGAACATTTCGTACCGGCGACCGAGATTTGTGGGCCCGCGGGCAGTGTCCAAAAACAAATTGAAGATTCCGTTCTGGCGTTGAGTAAAATTGTAGGAAACAGCCCGCAGACCCAGGCTTTTCAAGCGGTTCCCAAGAGGCCAATTTGGGCTTGTATTTGAATACATTTCGACCCGGCGGCCGGTTCGCGCGATGACTGTGGCAAATCGAAACACAACCTTAAAGAGTATCTGCGTTGGCGGCGCATACGCGGCCGGGCCGTAAGGAGGGAGGCGCTTCAGGCGATGCTCGAACTCTACCACTACGAGCCGTACGCAAATTCCATGAAATGCCTGATCGCTTTGCGGGAGAAGAACATCCCGTTCACGAGCCGGTACGTCGACATCCTCAAGTTCGAGCAGCACGAGCCATGGTTCGTGCGGATCAATCCGAACGGGCAGGTGCCGGCGCTCGTGCATGACGGCCGCGTCGTCGTGGAGTCGACGGTGATCAACGAGTATCTCGACGATGTCTTCACCGATTTGCCCCTTCGCCCGGCCGATCCGGGCGAGCGAGCGAAGATGCGAATATGGAGCAAGTGGGTCGACGAAATCCTCATGCCGACCGTGAGCATGCTGGGCTGGCAGGCGCGCTTTCGGCCGCTGTTTCAGAGCTACGACAAGACTGAGTTCGCGCGACGCCTGGAGCGTATTCCGCTGAAGGAGATGCGCGTGAAGTGGCAGACCATGGCCGGGCCGGGATTTTCCGACGCGCAACTCGAGGAGTCGCGGCGCCAGATCCGCTGGTTCATCGCGCGCATGGAGGAGGCGCTGCGCAAGTCCCCATGGCTCGCCGGCCCGAGCTACACGCTCGCCGACATCAACGCGTATCCCATGATCGAGGGTGTGACGCGGCTCTATCAGGAGATCTGGAACGAGAAGGATTCACCGCGTTCGATCGAGTGGCTCGTGCGTATCAACGAGCGGCCCGCTGTGCGGGCAGCGTTCGCTTACTCACGCTTCAAGAATGCGCCGGGCGAGGCGCGCGACGCCGAGGCCGCACTGCGCGCCTGAACTTCCCGTCAGGCTGCTTCGGGACGGTTGCCGTAGGAGGGCGCAGGCGTGCCGGGCTTCAGCGAGACGTGCGTGTGGGTCGCAAACCAGGGCGCTCCGGGTCGCGTCCGCATGAGTGCCGCGGTCACCCGGCCGGGGCGATCGAACCGAGAGCCATCCCTGTGAAATCCGGTTGAGCGGAAGATCACGATGCCGACCGCCATCAACCGGTCGGGCGAAATGATCACGCGGAGGGTGGCGAGGTCGTAGCGGTAGTCCGCCATGGTCGGCCAGACCGGACGCCACTGCTCGGCCTCGAGCGCCTCGCGGTTCGTCACCATCTCGACTTTGGAGCCGAAGGCGATCGCGTCCTCAGCAAAGAGCTCGCGGACACGTTTGAAATCGACATTGGCGACAAGTTCCGCCCAGCGCACGAACCAGTCCTCCACCGACCGTCGATCCACTTCCAGCACTTGATTTCGCTGCATGCGTTCTCCTAGTTCGCCCGACGCCGGCCATGCATCTTGAAGTCGCGCAAGATTTCGTACGCGGCATTGTAACCCGGCCCTCCGATCACACCGCCGCCGGGGTGCGTGCCGGAGCCGCACAGATACAGGCCGTCGATCGGCATCCGATAGTGAGCCCACCCCGGAACCGGCCGCATGAAGAGAAACTGGTCGAGCATCACCTCGCCCTGATGGATTGCCCCTTCGGTCAATCCGAATTCCTTCTCCAGATCCGGCGGTGCGAACGCGGCGCGATGCAATACGCGGTCGGTGAACCGCGGGATCACCGCCGAGATCGCCGCGGTCACGCTGGCAGCGAGCGCGTCACGCCGAGCGGCGTCCCACTGGTCGCCTTCGCGGAGGTGATAAGGGGCGTACTGCACCCGCGCTACGAGCACGTGCCTGGCGCCGGGGGCGTCCTTCGGCGCGGCGATCGTCGGGACAGTGAATTCCACGTGCGGGCGCTCGGAGACGCGGCCGTACTTGGCTGCATCGTACGCGCGTTCCAAGGATTCGCGCGCGGGGGTAAGCGTGACGATACCTGAGAGCAACTCGGACGGATCGGAGACCCCCGGCAAGTCGATCAGCCGATCCAGGGCGTACGCAACGATGGCCGTGCATCCGCGATACTTCATGTTGCCGATCGCGCGGAGAAATTCCGGATCGAGCCAGACAGGATCGACCATGCCCAGCATGGTGCGCGCGGGGTCGGCACTCGACACGACGGTCTCGGCCGCGATTTCCTCGCCGCCCTCCAGGACGATCCCGCGCGCCGCATCATCC
>DATBJU010000037.1:0-24636 GCA_036556265.1 Xanthobacteraceae bacterium
CGAGGGGGATGGAGCGCCGGTCGGCGCCACATCGGTTCTTGGTGGCGCGCAAGCGTGCGCGCCGCGCCTTCCGGCGCTCCATCACGGCGTCTTAAACCCCGGGCCGCGCTTTTCAGAAGACCGTCACCGGCCTCCCTCTCAGCCAAGCTCCTGGCAGGCGGTCCTGGCGCTCTTGCCGGCGAATTTGCCGACAGGAAACGCGCGTCAAAAGACGCTGCCGCCGGGCGGTGCCCACGGGGCTCCCGGTGCCGCGTGTGCGAGGCACGACAGCGGGCGCCGTTCTCGATCCGCACAACAGGTCGCACCGGTCGCGCCCCTCGGTGGATCGAGACAGGCTCAATCTATGCGATATCCGGAAGGTGGGGAAAAATGTTCACGCGAATGTGAATATAGTCCTTGTACCAGAAGCCCGCATGGAGCGAAACGGAATGCGGGAGCGCCGACCCGGATTTCGCTCCGCTTCATCCGGGCTACCTGTCCACGTCTAATCGCGAGGATGCGCTATGCTGCATCAATGGCCGCCGCGCAGACGATTACGATCGCAATCGACCAGTCGCAGGGCGTCTCCGGACTGTGGCAAACGCCGCCCGCTGCACGCGCGTGCCTCGTGCTCGCGCACGGCGCGGGCGCCGGCATGACGCACAAATCGATGGCGGCGATTGCGGACGGCCTCGCGCGACGCGGCATCGCCACGTTGCGCTACCAGTTCCCTTACATGGAGCGGGGCTCGAAGCGTCCTGACCCGCCGCCGGTTGCCCATGCTGCCGCGCGTGCGGCGGCCGCCGCAGCGGCGCAACTTGGGGGACATTTGCCGTTGTTCGCCGGCGGCCGGTCGTTCGGCGGACGCATGACCTCGCAAGCACAGGCAAAAGCGCCGATCGTGGGCGTACGCGGTCTCGTGTTCTTCGCTTTCCCGCTGCATCCGCCGGGCAAGCCCGCGACCGAACGCGCCGAACATCTCGCCGACGTCTCGTTGCCGATGCTTTTTCTTCAGGGAACGCACGACGAATTTGCGAAGATCGACTTGTTGCGGGCGACCGTCGCCGGGCTCGGCGACCGCGCGACGCTCAAATTGTTCGACGATGCCAATCACTCGTTCCATGTCCCAGCGAAGACCGGCCGTAAGGACGCGGATCTACTGGCCGAGATTCTGGATACCGCGGCCGAATGGATGGCGAAGCAATGAGCCTTAGGCGAGCCGAGTGCGCGCCTGGAGCGCGCGTGCAATGGCGGCTTCGTCGGCGCTCGCGACGACCACCGCGTTCCTCCCCTGGCGCTTCGCGGCGTAAACCGCCATGTCGGCGTGGTGCATGAGAAGCTCGAGGGCATGGCCGAACGTCTCGGTCGATGCGATGCCGAGGCTTACTGTTACGGTCACGGGAGTTTTGGCGACCTCAACCCCCGCGGCGGCAACCTTGGTGCGCACACGCTCGGCCACCTGATGCGCCTGAGCGGCATTCGTGTTGGGCAGAAGACAGCAGAATTCGTCGCCTCCGATCCTGAACAGGAGGTCGCCGGGGCGGATATTGTCGCGCACGACGGCGACAAACTTGGTCAAGATCTCGTCCCCACCGGAATGCCCGAAACGGTCGTTCATCGGCTTGAACTGGTCGATATCCAGCGACAGTAGGCAGAGCGGCTCCTCCGCAATCCGATGCCGCGCGACCGATCGCTCGCCGTAGGCGATGAGCGCACGTCGATTCAAAGTGCCGGTCAGCAGGTCGGTCTGCGCCTTCAACTGCTGCTCGAGCTCGAGACGTTCCTTGGTCATCGCCACGAGCAGCACGGCAAGCGCGATGGTATGGAGGAGGATGATCAAATTGAAGGCCCCGAGCCAGCTCGGCTGCATGGGCAACGCGCCGAACGGAAACGGCAGGAGTCCGACAAGTGCGATCCGGCTCGCGAAGAAGAGCGAGAGCGAAGCAAACAGGACGATGATCGGCCAGCGCGACACCAACGGCTCCTGCCGGCCGCGCCAGAACTCGACCGCCGTCATGGCGATCAGCGGCGCGAGCAGGAGCGACGACAGAATGACGCGGTAGTCGACGTTTTCGAGGAACCCGGGAATGAGGCTCGCCGCAAACCATATGGCCAGCGCTGCGAGGGGCAGGAGCCAGGTCGGCGCGCGGCCCTCGAACGCGCGCGCTCCCTGCCAGCCGCAAGCGAATGCAGCAATCAAGCAGGCCACACCGATACCGATCGGAAAGAACGCCGGAACGAACCCGCGGACGAAAAAGACGGCCGCCGCCAGATCACCGAACAGGAACGTCGCGCCCCACCAGGCAAACCAGACCGAACGCCTGTCCTTGAGCCAGAAAACGAGAAAGAGAATTCCAAGCAGCGCCCTGATGAAAAGGCCTGTCAAAATGATCGTGAAACCATCTATCTGCATTGCCGACTCCGCGGGGCGACCGCACACGTTCAAGCGTCAGAGCCTTACTCCCACTCGATCGTGCCCGGCGGCTTCGACGTCACGTCATAGACCACGCGGTTGACGCCGCGCACCTCGTTGATGATGCGCGTGGCGACGCGGCCCAGGAACTTCATGTCGAAGGGATAGAAGTCCGCAGTCATGCCGTCGACCGAAGTAACGGCGCGCAAGCCCACCACGTGCTCGTAGGTTCGGCCGTCGCCCATCACGCCCACGGTCTTCACCGGCAGGATCACGGCGAACGCCTGCCAGATGTCGTCATACATGCCGGCGCGGCGGATCTCCTCGAGAAAGATCTCGTCGGCGAGGCGCAGCACCTCGAGCTTTTCGCGCGTGATCTCGCCCGGGCAGCGGATCGCGAGGCCGGGACCGGGAAACGGATGACGGCCGACGAAGGCTTCGGGCAGACCCAGCTCGCGGCCGAGCGCGCGCACCTCGTCCTTGAACAACTCGCGCAGCGGCTCGATGAGCTTCAGCTTCATTCGCTCGGGCAGACCGCCGACATTGTGGTGCGACTTGATCGTCACCGACGGGCCGCCCGTGAACGACACGCTCTCGATCACATCGGGATAAAGCGTGCCTTGGGCGAGGAATTCGACCTTGCCGATCTTCTTCGCCTCCTTCTCGAACACGTCGATGAAGAGCTTGCCGATGATCTTGCGCTTGTCCTCGGGATCGGTCTTTCCCGCGAGCGCCTTAAGAAATGTTTTCGACGCGTCCACGTGCATGAGCGGAATGTTGTAGTGGCTGCGGAACAGGGCGAGGACTTTTTCCGCCTCGCCGAGCCGCAGCAGTCCATGGTCCACGAACACGCAGGTGAGCTGATCGCCGATCGCCTCGTGCAGAAGCACGGCGGCGACGGCTGAATCGACGCCGCCCGAGAGCCCGCACAAGACCCTCCCCCTGCCGACCTGCTTGCGGATCGCCTCGATCGACTCGTCGCGGAACGCGCGCATGGTCCAGTCGCCGCGCGCCCCGGCGATCCTGCGCACGAAATTGCGCAGGACGGCCGCACCGTGCGGGGTGTGCATCACCTCGAGATGAAACTGCGTCGCGTAGAATTTGCGCTTCTCGTCGCCGATGATCGCAATCGGCGCGTTCTCGGACGTGCCGAGCACCTCGAACCCCTTCGGGAGCACGGTGACGCGGTCGCCGTGGCTCATCCAGACCGGATAGCGCTCGCCCTCTTTCCAGACGCCGTCATAAAGCGGCGACGGCTTCTTCACTTCGATCTCGGCGCGGCCGAATTCGCGGTGATGCCCGCCCTCCACCTTGCCGCCGAGCTGCTGGGCCATTGCCTGCTCGCCGTAGCAAATGCCGAGGATCGGCACGCCCGCCTCGTAGATGGATTGCGGCGCGAGCGGCGCGCCCTTGTCGAGCACGGAGGCCGGCCCGCCGGAGAGGATCACGGCCCTGGGCTGCATTGCCTTGAAGGCGGCCTCAGCGCGCTGGAACGGCACGATCTCGGAGTACACCCCCTCCTCGCGCACGCGGCGGGCGATCAACTGGGTGACCTGGGAACCGAAATCGACGATCAGAATCTTGTCATGCTCAGCTGCCATCATGCAGGCAGGTAGCGGATCGCAGCGGGGACGGCAACGGCGCGCTCGCCGCCCTTTTTATGGCCTCGTCCTGAGGAGGCGCGAAAGCGCCGTCTCGAAGGGCGAGGCCGCCCTCATCCTTCGAGACGCCGCCGCCGGTCCTTCGCCCGGCGGTGGCTCCTCAGGATGAGGGCGAGCGCAGGACTGAAACAAAAAACCCGTCCGTTTCCGTCCGTCTCGGCGTAAGCAGCAGGCCTTCAACGCTTTCCAGCGCCGCCACGCGCAGGATCGCACCACGGTTGCCGATCGCCCTGCAGAATTCGGCAGGCGCGACCGCCGCAAAGCCGGCGGTGCGCCCAAGGAAGGCGCGCACCTGCGCGCCGTTCTCGGCATCGAGCAGAGAGCAGGTGACATAGGCGATGCGGCCGCCGGGTTTCACAAGGCGCACCGCCTCATCGAGGAGTGCGGCCTGTTCCTTGATCCGGATTTCGAGCGCTCCCGGCCGCATGCGCCATTTCGCGTCAGGATGGCGCCGCCAGACACCGGTGCCGGTGCAAGGCGCGTCGATCAGAACGAGATCCATTCGGCCGGCCAGATCGTCGAGCACGTCTTTCGTTCCGCGCGGGCTGCGCACCTGGATGTTGCGCGCACCCGCGCGCTTGATGCGGTCGTGGATCGGCGCGAGGCGGCGCGGGTCGTCGTCGTAAGCGAAAATCTGCCCCCGGTTCTCCATGGCGGCGGCAAGCGCGAGGGTCTTGCCGCCGGAACCTGCGCAAAGATCGAGCACCTGCAGACCGGGCTTGGCGCCGGAAAGAAGCGCCGCAAGCTGCGAGCCCTCGTCCTGCACCTCGAACCAGCCCTTCTTGAACGATGGCTCCGACGTCACGGGCGGCTGCTTGCCCTCAGGCGTGAGCTGGATGCGCAGGCCGAACGGCGACCAGCGTGCCGGCGCGGCGCCCAGATGTTCGAGCATGGCGAGCGCCTTGTCGGGCGTCGTCTTCAACGCGTTCACCCGCAAGTCCAGCGGCGCGCGCATGCCGAGCGCCGCCCCCTCCTCCGCGCGCTCATCGCCGAACGTCTCCGCGAGATGCGAATCCAGCCATTCGGGATAGTCGCCGCGCACGTACGGCGGCGCCTCGTCCAGATTCGCGTCCGCGAGGCGGGCGCGCTCGTCCTCGGTCAACGGAGCGGGCGCGTAGCGAGAGCCGTCCGCAAGCGCTGAAATGACATCGACGTCGAGGCTGCGCGCGAGCTTCAACGTGCCGAGCACGAGCGCGCGTGGCGTCTCCGCGCCCATGATCCAGGCGGCGGAGGCGCGACGGCGAAGCACGTCGTAGACGATGCCCGCGATCGCCGCACGGTCGCCGGAGCCGGCAAAGCGATGCGCGATGCCCCATTCCTTCAGCACGTCAGCTACCGGACGCGGCTGCGTTTCCAGTGTGCCGAGAACCTCGATCGCGGCGGAGAGACGGGCCGATGGAGTCATAAACCCCGCCCTAAAGGGCATCAGAGTCCGGATCGAACAGCCTATGCCAGCCGAACGTATCCTTGGGCAATCCAAGAAGCGCCGAACTCAGTCCTCGTCTCAAAAATTCTTCGCAATGATACCGTCAAAATCGAGTAGCAGGCCCTTTTTTGGCGGCGCATCGTTGCCGCGCCTTGTCGCTAAGGAGCGATCAGATCTCGACTCTCACGCTTGGCGCTCCTGCTTCAGCGCGGCCTACGATGCGCGCGAACGGATAACCCGCGTCGACAATCATTCGCTGGATCGCACTTGCACGGGCGGGCGAACAGGCGATCAGCAGCCCTCCTGACGTCTGCGGGTCAGTGAGCAGATTGCGCTGCCAATCCGTTGCGGGCCGGGGAAGAACCACGCTGGCGCCGTAACTTGCCCAGTTGCGCGTCGAGGCGCCCGTCACACAGCCGGACTCGGCAAGCGACCGCGCGTGCGGCAGAAACGGTACATCACCGGCTTTGATGACGACCGCCATTGCTGAGCCGCGAGCCATCTCCAGGGCGTGACCGAGCAAGCCGAATCCGGTCACGTCGGTGATCGCGTGAACATCGGCATCCTTTGCAAGCTCCGCGCCGATACGGTTGAGCTGCGTGGTCGTCGCGATCAACTCCGCATAGCCCTCCGGGGGGAGCAATCCCTTCTTGATCGCCGCCGAGTAGACTCCGACGCCAAGCGCCTTGGTGAGAATGATGGCATCGCCGGCCTTTGCATCCGAGTTGCGGCGCACGTCCTGCGGGCGGCAAGTTCCGATGACCGCGAGCCCGTAAATCGGCTCCGGCGAATCGATTGAGTGTCCGCCGGCGATCGGGATGCCTGCGGATGTGCACACGCTCGAGCCGCCCTCGAGAATCTTGCGCACCAGCTCCGCCGGCATCTTGTCCACGGGCATCCCGAGGATGGCGAGCGCCATTATCGGTCTTCCGCCCATGGCGTAGATGTCGGAGAGCGCGTTCGTCGCTGCGATCCGTCCGAAATCGAACGGATCGTCGACCATGGGCATGAAGAAATCGGTGGTGGCAATGAGACAGGTATTCTCGTCAAGCTGCCATACGGCAGCGTCGTCGCCGGTCTCGATCCCGACCAGCAACTGCCGATATGGATTTGCGACCGGATGGTCGGAAAGGAGCTGTTGGAGTACTGCCGGCGCGAGCTTGCATCCGCAGCCGCCGCCATGGGCCAGGCTGGTCAGGCGAATTTGCGGGACGTTCATGAGTCGTTCCCCTGTGAACCATGCGCGGGCGCAAGGCACCCGTTCGTTTGTTCGGGGCGCCGCCCCCGAACGTTACGCCGATCTCAAGCCTCCCGGCTGTTTCAGCTTGGCGCTGCAGTTGAAGCTCTCCGCGGCCGCACCCGGTTCGGGTGCGATCATTCGTGGTACGTCGTTTCTTCCGCGCCCGGCGGAAGCGGTGTTGCGACGACCAGGAAAACGAGGTCCTCGTCGCCGGATTTTTCAAACCCATGCTTTCGGCCGCGCGGGAGGCCCAGGATATCGCCCGCTCTGATCGGCCGCGATTCGATTTGACCCGACGCGTTTTCCAGCCGCGCGGTTCCGCTGCCCCGCACCACGTAGAGCACGTGATCCTGGGCAGCGTGGTGGTGGAGCCGATTTCGGTTCAAGACGAGAACACCAATTTCGGCCTCGCCCGCACGAACCGAGCCGACGATTCCGGATTCGCCCGGCGGCAGGGGCTTGCTCGGGACCATCGCATCGATTTGCCTGACCTCGATCTTGTCGCTTGCCGCCGTGAGCGCGGCCGGCGCGGCAAGAAATATCAGCGTGAGCGCCAGGATCGTTGCGGTCGCCGCTCTATGGAACATACCAGACCTCCTGCGAGCCACTGTTTCCGCCGGGTGCCACTCACGTCGCGCGCGCGGTCACAATTGTCGTGCAGGCGCTCTCCAGCTTTGGCAGCTCGCGGCTGGCGGCCACCCGCACGTCCAGCTTGCGGCTCTCTCCGCGTATCACCGGGCAATAGGGGTCCGCGTGATCGAGCGCGCCCATCAAGCGCCGCCGTCCGGCGCAGCCGCCGGCACAACTCGCAAGGTACGCACATCCCGAGCACTCGCCCGGCACCGAGCGCGCGGCAGCGAACAGGTCGGTCTCGACGATGCCCGCGCCGACGTCGAGCAGCAGATCGAGGGGCGCGCCCCCTCCCGGCCAATACACGCACGGCTGCACGGTTGCGCGCGGCGTAACGCGGACAGTCGCCACTCCGCAGCCGCCTTTCCGCGGCGGCAGACCCGCCATGGCTCGCACCAAGGGCTCGCCGATCGCGATGACGTCCGTTCGGGCGAACAACGCCTCGAAGCCGTGCCAGTACTCGTCGAAGGTCAGCGCGAAAGCATCCGAGCGAACGGACTGATAGACGTTGATGCGCAGCGGAGAGTCATACTCCTTCACGATCTCCGCAATGTCGGCCAGCCGGTCGTAGTTCGAGCGCATCATCACGGCTATGAAAGTCACCGACACGCCCAGCCGCCGACAGCGCGCGGCCTGCTCGTGAAGCAAGCGCCAGTTTCCGGCGCCACGTTGCTTGTCCTGCTCTGCTTCGTTCGGGTAATCGAGCGAGAACTCGACGTCCTTGAATGCCCTCACCTGCGCATCATCGAGCACTTCCGTCGAATAGCCATTCGATGTGATCGTCAGCTTGATCGGCTGCCGGCGCAGATAGTCGAGCAACGCCGCGAAATCCGGGTGCATGCCGTTCTCGCCGGTGCCCAGATTCACCGAACGCACCGGCAGGCGCTCCATGACCGAGCGCACCTGTTCGAGCGAAAGCCGATCGGTCCGCGTCGGATCGCGGTAGCAAAAGGAGCACGCCAGATTGCACTCGTTGGTCAGCCCGAGACCGAGGGAGAATTTCCGCTCCGCGGCGACGAACTCCTCGCCCGATCGTGTTTCGGCTACAGTCATGGACACAACAAACCTGTGCTCGCGTGCGAACAGTCGAACCATACTGCAAGCCATGGCGCCAATGAAGCCAGCCGCGGAACTGCAACCGGACCAGCGGGCGGCCGACTGGGACGATCACGTTGAAGTGTACGAGGCGGCTTTCGAGCCGCTAAGTATCGCGTTCGCGACGCGCGCGCTCGCACTGCTCGATCTCAGCCCCGGCGAAACGTTGATCGACGTCGCCGCGGGGAGTGGTGGCGCAGCGCTGATCGCGGCAGAGCGCGGCGCGAAGGTGCTGGCCGTTGACGCATCAAAACAGATGATCGAGCGACTGCGCGAGCGCGCAGCGCGGCACGCACAAGGGCGGTCCATCCGAGCCGAAGTCATGGATGGCGTGGAGCTGGCTGTTCCCGACGCGAGGTTCGATGCGGCGATATCCGCGTTCGGGGTCATTTTGTTCCCGGACGCGGAACGCGGGATGCGTGAGATCGCCCGCGTGCTGAAGCCCGGCGGCCGGGTGGCGCTGGTCGCCTGGACCGAGAGCGAACGCTACGAGCTGATGACGCGCCTGCTGGAAGCCGTTGCGGCGGTCCGCGGCCCGCAGCCGCCACCCGCGTCGCTTCCCGCGCAACTGCGCTTTCGCGAGCCGGACGCGCTGCGACGGCTGCTCGAAAGCGCCGCACTCGTGGTCCGCGAGATCGTGCGCATGGAGGAGGAGTGGCGGCTTGCCTCGGCACGGTGGATCGCTGAACGCGTAGCTTTCGCCCCTGGCATGACGGCCTTGATCGCCTCCCTTGGCCCCGACCGCCGCGCAGTCCTCGAAGCGTTCGTGGCCGGACTGGAACGCGACCAGGGAAAGGGCGAGGTATCCCTTCGCGCCGTGGCTCACGCGGGACTTGCGGTGAAACCGGGCGACTGAAAATCGCCGGTGGGCCGTAACAAACCTGCATTCGCAAGCGAACAAGACTGACGGGACGTCGACTGGCCGGCCGCAACTCGCCCTCCGGGGGAGCGACTTCGCAGCCGCGTGCCAGCAACGAGGGAGCGATCGATGAAACGATTGATCACTGCGCTGTTCTTGCTGACTTTACTGTCGGAGGGCTCGGCGCTCGCACAGGACAAGCCCGCGTTCGTATTCACCGCGATACCGGACCAGGATGAAACGCGTCTGGTCGAGCGCTTCACGCGAGTGGCCGAATATCTCCAGGCCAAGCTGGGGGTTCCCGTGAAGTACCTGCCGGTGAAGAGCTATCCCGCGGCAGTCACTGCTTTCACCAACAACCAGGTGCAACTGGCGTGGTTCGGCGGCTTCACCGGCGTGCAGGCACGCCGTCAAGTGCCCGGCTCCGACGCGATCGCACAGGGTGCCGAGGACGTGGCCTTCAAGTCATTCGTGATCGCGAACACCGCGACCGGGCTCAAGCCCGGCCGGGAATTCCCGCGCGAGATCGCGGGAAAGTCCTTCACGTTCGGCTCACGCGCCTCCACCTCGGGCCGGCTGATGCCGGAATATTTTATCCGCAAGGAATTCGGCGGACGCGGCCCGGAGGAGATTTTCTCCCGCGTCGGCTTTTCGGGCGACCACAGCCGGACCCTTCAGCTCGTCCAGTCGGGCGCCTACGAAGTCGGCGTTCTCGATTACACGGTGTGGGAGTTGGAACGGAAGGCCGGCAAGATCGACCCAAGCCAAGTGACCGTGATCTGGGAGACCCCGACCTATCCCGACTACCAGTGGACGGTTCGCGGCGACGTTGACGGGCGGTTCGGAGCCGGCTTCAAAGAGAAGCTCCGTTCCGCGCTGCTCGTGATCGAAGACCCCGAAATTCTTCGCCAGTTTGCGCGGTCGAAGTTCATCCCATCCAAGAATTCCGATTACGGCCCGATCGAGGAAGTTGCAAAGGCCACCAAGCTCCTCAATTGAGGCCTGGACATTGTCGACTCTGATCGAGCTGCAGAGGGCGACCGCCGGATATGCCGGCGGCGCCGTGCTGCATGACATCGATCTTTCGATCAGAGCGGGAGAGCGCATCGCGGTGATGGGGCGCTCGGGCGCAGGAAAGACCACCCTGCTCAACCTCCTCTATGAGCGGCTCGCTCAGCGCGTCGCGCTGATCCCGCAAGCCGCCGCGCTGGTGAAGACGCTCCCGGTCTTTCACAACGTGTACATGGGCCGCCTCGATCGCCATCCGACCTGGCACAACCTGCGTACGCTCGTCTGGCCGGTACGGCACGACGTGGCGGAGATCGAGAGTGTGCTTGGCCTGGTCGGTCTCGCCGACAAGCTGTTCGCCAAAGCTGGAACGCTGTCCGGAGGCCAGCAGCAACGCGCTTCGGTTGCGCGCGCGCTCTACTGCGGACGACGGATCGTGATCGGCGACGAGCCGGTATCGGCGCTCGACCGCGTGCAGGCAGCCGGCATTCTCACGGAGTTGTGCGCCCGGCACGAAACGGTGATCGTGGCGCTGCACGACATTCCTCTGGCGCTCGCTCATGCCGACCGTGTGGTGGTGATCGAACGCGGCAGGATCGTGCTGGATTCGCCCACTCGCAGCCTGACAGCGATGGACCTCGTTCCATTCTATGGCGGTTGACGCCGCCATGCAGATGTACCGTCGGACATTCCCGAGTTTCGGCTACCTGTCGGCGAGCGCAGTCTTTCTTCTGACCGCCATCGCGGCGCTGCTCGTCGCAGACCTGACCGTCGGCACGCGCAATCCGTGGGCGGAAATGGGCCGGCTCGTTTCGGGCCTGGTCCGACCCGATTTTCCGTCCATCGAAGTCATGAGCGTGGTGTACACGGTGGCGTTCGCCGTGCTTGGCGTGACGCTCGGCGCCGGCGCCGGTTTTCTCCTGGCGCTCGTGTTCGCAAAGCTTCGAAGCGTCCGCGTACTTTGCGCTTTCCTGCGCTCAGTGCACGAGTTGTTTTGGGCGCTGCTGCTGATCCAGGTGGCGGGCCTGTCGCCGACCACAGGGATTCTCGCCGTCGCGATCCCCTACGCGGGCATCTTTGCAAAAGTGTTCGCGGAGATGATCGAGGAGGCGGATCTCGCGGCAGAGCGCGCGCTGCCGGCAGGAACCTCGATCATCGCGCGCTTCGCTTATGCGCGGATTCCGGAGCTGGCTCCGCAATTCTGGACCTACACCTTGTACCGGTTCGAATGCGGAATGCGCTCGACGCTGGTGCTCGGGTTCGTCGGCCTCCCCACCATCGGCTTTCACCTCGATTCGTTCTTCAAGCAGGGTCATTACGCGCAGGCTGCAGCGCTCCTGTTTGCATTCTATGTGTTGATCGGTACTCGCCGACTCTGGGCCCGGCCCATTACCGTCCCGATCCTGATCATCGCGAGCCTGCTCGCGTTGCCGGAGACAATTGGCGGCGCTTCGACCGCAACGAACCTTGTCCGCTTTCTCACCCATGACATCGTGCCGGTGCCGTTGCGCGACGCCGACCTGTCCGTGGTCTCGACCTGGACGAGCGCCGCCGAATGGCTGTGGCCGATCCTCTGGAAGCAGGCAGCGCCCGGCGCAGTACAGACATTGGTCTTGTCGCAGATCGCACTCGTGGCGATGGGCATCATCGCCCTGCTCGTGTTCCCGTTCATCTGCCGCCGGTTCGCCGGACCGATCGGACAGCCGCTCGGGCGCGTGGCGCTCGTGCTCGTGCGCTCCACGCCGGAATACATGCTGGTCTATGTGCTCCTGTTGCTGCTCGGCCCGTCCATGTTGCCCGCGATCATCGCGCTGTCGCTGCACAACGGTGCAATTGTCGGGTACCTCCTGGGGCGTCATGCCGATGCATTGGAGTATCGGCCCGATGCGCCGCGCGGCGTCAATCTCTACTGCTACGAAACGACACCGCGGCTCTATGGGCAGTTTCTCGCCTACGCGCTCTATCGATGGGAGATCATTCTGCGCGAGAGCGCGATTTTCGGAATTCTGGGCGTTCCGACACTCGGCTACTATGTCGACGCGGCAATCTCGGAGTTCAGGCTCGACGTCGCGGTCATCCTGATCGTGGTCACAGCGCTGTTGTCGATGGCGATCGACGCCCTGTCCCGCAGCATGCGCCGGCGGTTGCGAATCCACACGATGCCTACGAGACTTTCCGAAGCGCCCTGCGAAGGCGGCGTGGGGCGCCCGATCGGTTCCGAGAAGCTCGCGTGAGCAGCAAGGGAGCGTTCTGATGCCGACCCCGTTCACCGATGCATGGCAATTCCTGATTGGCGTTACCGACGACCAGATCGCGTTGGGAGCCTGGCGCTATTTCTTCGTCCTGCTGTTTCCAGCGCTGATTTTCGGGAGCGTCTACATCGCCGTGCGAAACTGGCGCGAAGATCCGGCGCAACGGACCGCCACGCATCTGGGAACCTGGCTGACGCGCGTTTTGATCGGATCTATGTGGTTCCAGGGCATGCTGTGGAAGTTGCCCCTGCCTGCCTCGGGCGGGCTCCGGTATTGGACCGAGCAGATGGGCGAACGCGCCGCGTTCGAGATTCACCGCGAATTCGTGACGGGCTTCCTGCTTCCCAATCTCCACCTGTTCGGCCCGGTGGTGTTCCTTGCAGAACTCACCTTCGCCGTCTCCATGATCCTCGGTTTGGGTGTGCGGCTGGCCGGCGCGTTGGGGATCCTCTTCGTCCTTCATCTGTGGCTTGGAATCTACCGGCCCGGCGACCCAGACGAATGGCCGTGGTCGTACATGTTCCTGGCGATGCTGATGTTTCTTTTCGCTCTCTACGCCGCCGGCCGCAGCCTCGGCCTCGACGCGTGGCTGCGCCGCCACGTGCCGGCAGTACGCGACGGAACCGGCTTCCTGGGCCGGTTGCTACGCATCGCCGGGTGAGACGCGCCCTGCCGCGTAACAGCGGCTCGCCGCAGAACGAATAATACAGAGCACCGACGCAGGATTGATGGTGGGGGGTCTGCTGCATGGCGAAATCGGCGATCGGGGTCATGTGCAAGGCGCCGCTTCCGGGCCGTGCCAAGACACGTCTTGCCGCGACGATCGGCGCGGACGCGGCAGCAAGATTGTCCGCCTGCTTCCTCTCCGACGTGGCATCCACGATCGAAGCATTACCCGAGCACCTCGCTTGCCAAGGCTACGGCGTCTACGCGCCGGCGGGCGGAGAGGCCCAGCTTCGCGAGATTTTTCCGGACTCGTTCGAGCTGCTGCTGCAGGTCGACGATCAGTTCTCCAATGTGCTGCACGGTGCGATCCGCACGCTATTGGCGGCTGGGCATGACTGTGTCGCGCTCGTCAATGGCGACAGCCCGACTTTGCCGCCCGCGTTCCTCGCCGAGGCGATCAACGAAATGCGCCGTCCCGGCGATCGCGTGGTGCTGGGCCCGGCGACCGACGGCGGCTACTACCTGATCGGACTCAAAGCGGCCCATCGGCACCTCTTCACGAACATTCCCTGGGGAACTGCATCAGTTGCGCGGTTGACCCTCGAGCGGGCCGCGGAGATGGGGCTCGAAACCGTGTGCCTGCCGGAATGGTACGACGTCGACGATGCCGTGACGCTCGAATACCTTCGCGACGAGCTTGACGGCCGTTCCGTCCGTTTCACGGCAGGCGGCACCGCGGCGGCGACCCGCGCGTACCTTGGCTCGATGGCCGTGGCGGCGAAGTGAATGGGAAACGCGAGCGACGCGATCCCGAGCGAGAGACTCTCCGCCCTCGGCGGCGAGCGTGGGCGCTCGGCCTTGCTCCTGCTTGGGCTGTTGGCCGCGTCGAGCATAACGCTGACCTTGGCGACTCCGTTCGCATTCCGCGCAGGTGGCGACCAAGCGTACATGGCGCTCGCAATCGCGACCGGCCTCGCGGCGGTCGCCGCGACCCGAGTAGCCGAGGGCGCACCCGAAGCGCGGGCGCTTTGGCTGATCGTCGGCGTCGCAGTGCTCTTGCGTGGCATCCTTCTGTTTACCGAACCGCTGCTCTCGACCGACATCTACCGGTATGTATGGGATGGCAGGGTGCAGGCGGCCGGGATCAATCCGTATCGTCTGATTCCCGCGGACGGTGCGCTTGCGTCGCTGCGCGACGCCGACATCTATCCGAATATCAATCGCGCCGGCTATGCGGTGACGATCTACCCGCCCGTCGCACAGATGTTCTTTTTTCTCGTCACGCGCCTCGGCGAGAACGTGACGGCGATGAAGCTCGCATTGCTCGCGTGCGAAGCCGCGACCGCGACGTTGATCGTACTGATGTTGCGGCGGCTCCGCCGGCCGGTCACGCGACTCGTCGCCTACGCCTGGCATCCGTTGCCGCTATGGGAGATCGCGAACAACGGCCACGTCGATGCGCTGATGGTCGCGCTGATGCTGCTCGGAATCTGGTTTACGGTCGGCGGCCGCCCCGTGCGCGGAGCCGTATCGATTGCGCTCGCCGCTCTCGTCAAGCCCTACGCCATCCTTGTATTGCCCGCGTTGTGGCGTCCATGGAACTGGAAAATTCCACTGGTGGTGTCGGCCGTCATCGCCGCGTGCTACGCGCCGTATCTTTCGGTCGGCTGGGGCGTCTTCGGCTTCACAACGGGATACATTTCCGAGGAGGGTCTCAGGACGGGCGATCTGGTCTGGGCGCTCGCCGTCTGGCGGCAAATTTTCGGCTTGATCACGGGCGACTACGCCGTTTACCTCGCCGGCTCCGCAGCGGTCATCGCGGCGCTTGCGATCGTGGCGGCAAAACGAGAGGTGCGATCGCTCGAAACGACGCTTACCGACGTCAATCGGCTGCTGCTCGCGTTCCTGTTTCTGCTCTCGCCGAACTATCCTTGGTATTTCCTGGCGGCAACGCCGTTTGTCGCGCTCATCGGCGGCGCGCCGGTGTGGACGATCACGATCGGAGCGGTGCTGCTCCAGGAGGAGGCGGCCTGGGACGGGAGTGTTCCGATCCTGGTCAGCAAGTCGGTGCACTTCGGCGCATTTCTTGTTGCATGCGCGTATGTGAGTTGGCGCGCATTGGGCGCACCTCGGCAGAAAGTGGGATACGGCGATGCGCGCCTTGACGCACGATAACGCGGCCGCAAATCTTGTCGATCCGCGACGCTATTACGAAGCAGCGTCGGGTGAGCGCTCTGCGGAGGCGAGGCGCCCTCCGGTCTGTCTTTATCTGGAAACGACCAATCGCTGCAACTTGCTGTGCACGACGTGCCCGCGCACCTACGAAGAACTCGAACCTCCGGCGGACATGAGCTGGAAGTTGTTCACGTCGATTGTCGATCAGACCCCTGATCTCGTGCGCGCGGTTCTTCACGGCGTCGGTGAACCGATGCTGGTGAAGAATTTGCCGCGAATGGTCCGCTACCTGAAAGACCGAGATGTCTACGTGTTGTTCAACACCAACGGTACGGTCCTGAACGAACGCAACGGCCGGGCGCTGATCGCGGCCGGCCTCGATGAACTGCGCGTCTCCCTCGACGCGTCGAACGCAAAAAGCTTCCGTGAAATCCGCGGCAAGAACTACTTCGACCGGATCCTCAGGAACGTGCGCGCCTTCCGCGAGCTGCAGGAACGGGAGGGCCACGACAAGCCGCGCGTGTCCGCCTGGCTCACCGGCCTGAAGGAGACTGTCCAGGAGCTGCCTGCTTTCGTGAAAGTCGCGGCGGAGATCGGCGTGAAGGAGGTCTATCTCCAACGCCTTGTATTTTTTGATGAAAAGGCGATCGGCAAGGCCAGACCGGACGAGGCGTTGTTCGAGCGTCTGTCGCGCGAGGAATCCATCTACCTGAAGGAGGCGGAGGAACTTGCGCGTTCGCTCGGGCTCACCTTCAGCGCGTCGGGCGCCGCGTCGGAACCAGGCCTGAGTCTCAAGAAATCGGAAGGCGATTCGCCGTGGTCCTTGTGCCGGCGGCCGTGGACGCTGATGTACTTTACCGCCAACGGACGCGCCCTGCCCTGTTGCATCGCGCCGTTCTCGCAGCGCGGCTACGAACACTACACGCTCGGTGACGCCACGCAGCAGTCGCTGCGCGAAATCTGGAACGGTCCGGCGTATCAGGCGTTCAGGGCTGCGCTGCTGTCGGACACGCCGCCGCGCGCCTGCGCCAATTGCGGCCTGCGCTGGAGCCTGTGAGTAGCGGCGGACCGACGGGTCGTTCGGCAATGCGAAGCGAATCGCGACGCGGCAACGGTATCAGCACGATCGTTACTGCGGTCATTCCCTGCCTCGACGAAGAAGAAGCGATTTCGCCGGTCGTGGCGGGCGTGCTGGCGCAGGGTGTCGCCGAGGTGATCGTCGTCGACGGCGGCTCGCGCGACCGCACGGCCGAACGTGCCGCGGACGCCGGCGCACGAGTCGTGGTCGAACCGCGACGCGGATACGGTCGCGCGGTGCAGGCGGGAATCGCCGCGGCGCGGAGCGACGCGCAGATTGTTCTCTTCCTCGATGGCGACGGCAGCGACCGCCCGGAATTCATTCCGGCGCTGATCGGGCCGATTGCCGACGGGCGCGCGATATTCGTGCATGGATCGCGGTTGCGGGGCGAGCGCGAACCGGGAAGCCTGTCGCCGCAGCAGATCGCCGCCGGGCATGTCGCCGGCCTGCTCCTGCGACTCTTTTACGGCGTGCGGGTGACCGACATGTCGCCGTTCCGCGCCATCCGTCGCGACGTTCTCAACCAGCTCGCCATGGCGGAAACGACCTACGGCTGGAACCTGGAAATGCTGATGCGCGTGGCCGCGGCGCGGCTGTCCGTCATGGAGATTCCGGTCGGACAAAGACGCCGCATCGGCGGCGTTTCAAAGGTGTCGGGCGATCCCGTGACCGGTCTCAAGGCCGCCTGCACGATCGCCATGACCTTTGCTCGGCTCGCGGTGTCGCTGCGCCGGAGCCGGCGAGCCTGACGCGGGCGATCATCCGGTCCGTTCACGTTCCGCGTGGCTCGACCTGACGCGGTCCGTTTTCGTACCGAGCACGCGGCCCGCCACTGCATCGAGGACTGCCAACAACGCAGGATCGCGGAACTCCGGCGGTGTGACGATCGCAAATTCGAGCGCCCGATCGGAGCCGACCGGGCAAGGCTCATGTTCGGCGGGAAAGTCGCGCGCGAGGCGCGCGACCAGCCGCGCGGCATTGGCGGCATTTTCCTTCATCACCCGAAGAATCGAAGTGATGTCGACCGGGCCGGACTCGTGCCAGGAGTCGTAGTCCGTGACCATGCACACCGTCGCGTAAGTGATTTCGGCTTCGCGGGCGAGCTTGGCCTCGGGCATGTTGGTCATGCCGATCACGTCATAGCCGGCAGCCTTGTAGGTCAGGCTCTCTGCGAGCGTCGAGAATTGCGGTCCCTCGATGCAGACGTAGGTGCCGCCACGGAAGATCGGAATGCTCTCGGCGCTCGCTGCCGCCGCGAGTCGCTCGACGAGACGCGGTCCGACCGGATGCGCCATCGACACATGAGCGACGCAACCGGTGCCGAAGAAGCTGGATGCGCGCCGAAAGGTGCGGTCGACAAACTGCTCCACAAGCACGAACGTGCCCGGCGCCAAGTCTTCACGGAAAGAGCCGCACGCCGACAGTGATACGAGATCGGTGACGCCGGCGCGCTTCAGGCAGTCGATATTGGCGCGATAGTTCAGATCGGTCGGCGATACGCGATGGCCCTTCCCGTGGCGAGGCAGAAATACGATTTCGGTATCGCCGATCCGACCGTGGCGTAGCCGATCGGAAGGCTCGCCCCACGGGCTCGCGATCGCGAGCTCCTCCACATCTGCGAGTCCGGGCAGATCATAGATGCCGGAGCCGCCGAGTATACCCAATACCGCGCGCGTCATTTTTTTGTCCCGTCCGGTCTAGATCGCCAACAATATCTGCGCCGCAAATATGATCCACATCAGCAGCAGCACTACGGACGAGGCCATGAACATGTAGAAACGGCGGCTCACGCGATTCGTGGTGACGAAGATGTAGGCGTGCAGGAGCCGCAGCGTGACGTAGATCCACGACATGACAACGAAGACGAGGTCGGCCTTGCGCGTAGTCAGCGCGAAGGCGACCAGCACGTAGAACAGGAGCGGCTGCTCCAGGATGTTGTGATACGCGTTGCCGACCTGCGTCGCGCGTACGGGCCAATTCTGCTGACGCAGCGCGATGTCGCGCGTGTGCACCTGGCCGCGCGAGACGGCGGTGACACGCAGGTAGCCCATCCAGTACTGCAGGACGAAGCTGAGCGCGACGAGCGCAAATACCGGCGCAAGGACGGCGGTGACCGACATTTAATACTCTCCCCCGAATGGCTCGACGATGCCGAGCCGCCGCTTCCTAGCGCGGTATGCCGGTGCCTGTCAGCAAGCGGCCCCGCCAATCCGGCGGGGCCGCTTGCAATCGCGGACGGCTGAGGGATCGATCAGGCGCCCCCGAGCGAGCCCAGCTTGGCGCGCACCGCCTCCACCAGCGGTCGGGCCACACTCGCGACCGACGGATCGGCAAGGACCTTCTCGCACAACTCGTTAATCGCCGGCATCGCGCTCGTTACCGCCGCTGCGATCATTTGCTTGCCCTCCTGCGGCAGCTTTTCGGCAAGGCCGTTGAGCTTGTCGAGATTGGCAGCCGCTTCGCGCAGCTTGGGCAGCGCGTCGGTTGCCGAGTCGGCATCGGCGATGCCGGAGAGGGTTGCCTTGAGGCCGTCGACGGAGGCGGCGACCTGTTGGGTGAGTTCGGGTACCGAGATGGCCGCCGGTACAGATACGGCGCGGCCTTCCATTGGCGTCCGCTGCCCCGTCCGTTGCGCGATCTGCTCGGGCTGCGGCGAAGTGCTCAGGAACCAGAGCAGGCCGCCGATTGCCGCGACAGCAACGAGCGCGAGAGCCCACTGCGCCGACCCCGCCCCTTGCGCGTCGGCGGAGTAAGCCGGCCTTGCCTCGCCCTCGACCGGGCGCGGCTGCGCCGAAGGCTTCGTGCCGCGCCAGGTTTCGCCAATCGATTCCAGGATGCGCGAGTCGCCCAGTTCGTCTGCGAAGCCACGCGGCAGAGCCGCGGCGATGGAATCCTTCTGCTTTGCAATCATGTCTGCGATGCCGGACGCATCCAGCCCGGAGACGCGCTGTTGCTGCCCAAGCACGCCGAGCACGACCGGTGCGAGCAAACCAAGGATCGTTTTGCCGCCGCCTTCCTTGAGGCCGGCGAAATCCGTAACGGCAGCCGCAACGGATTTCATGGTGCCGCCGCCGAGCAGCGCGGAAAGGACGCTGGCCCCGTGCTCCGCCACCGAGCCCTGTTCGGCGCTGCCGAGCGAGTGCCGCAGATCGTCGAGCAACCCGGGCGGTTGCTGCATCAGGACGCTCGCGAGACGTTGCGTGCCTTCCGGCTTTGATGCCGTTCCGGCAAGTCCGGCGAGAATGGTGGGGACGGCGGCCGTGATCGCCTGTTCCACCGCTTGCCGATTGATGCCGAGCGCGGTCGCGATCCTGGCGATCATGTCAGGAGTGAGAAAGCGCATGATGGAAGCGACAAGGTCTGAAGCCATGGTGCCCAGCTCCTGCTGCGACCGCGCATCGGTCGGGGAGCAAAACCTTGCTTCACGACGCAGGGCGCCCGCCATCCGGTCGAACCCCGAGCGGCTCGTCAGCGAAGATTCGAGACGATTTCGAACTGTTCAGACGCGCGTCGGATAGTTCGGGCTCTCGCGCGTGATCGTCACGTCATGCACGTGGCTCTCCCGATGCCCGGCGCCGGAAATGCGGACGAACTCCGCCTTCTCGCGCAATTCCTTCAGGTTCCCCGCGCCCACGTAGCCCATGGCGGCGCGCAAGCCGCCGGCGAGCTGGTGCAGCACGTTCGCGAGCGGGCCCTTGAACGGCACCTGGCCCTCGATGCCCTCGGGAACTAGCTTCAGCGAATCCTTGATGTCTTGCTGGAAGTAGCGGTCGGCCGAGCCGCGCGCCATGGCCGAGACCGAGCCCATGCCGCGATAACTTTTGTAGGAGCGCCCTTGGTAGAGATAGACCTCGCCGGGGCTCTCCTCGGTTCCCGCAAATAGATTGCCGACCATCGCGCTTTCCGCGCCGGCCGCGAGCGCCTTGGCCAGATCACCCGAAAACTTCACGCCGCCGTCGGCGATCACCGGAGTGTCCGACTTCTTCGCCTCCTCGACGGCGTCGAGCACCGCCGTGAGCTGCGGAACACCGACACCCGCGACGACACGCGTCGTGCAGATCGATCCGGGTCCGATGCCGACCTTGATCGCGTCGGCGCCGGAATCGATCAGCGCCTTCGCGCCTTCGGCCGTTGCGATGTTGCCGGCAACGACCTGCACTGCGTTCGAAAGGCGCTTGATGCGGCTCACGGCCTCGAGCACACGCTTAGAGTGACCATGCGCCGTGTCGACGACGACCACATCAACGCCCGCGTCGACGAGGCGTTCGCTGCGCTCGAAGCCCGCGTCGCCGACCGTGGTCGCCGCAGCGACGCGCAGGCGGCCGTGCTCGTCCTTGCAGGCGTTCGGATTCTTCACCGCCTTCTCGATGTCCTTCACCGTGACGAGGCCAACGCAGCGATAGTCCTTGTCGACGACGAGGAGCTTCTCGATGCGATGCTTGTGCAGGAGCTTCTTCGCCTCTTCCTCGCGCACACCCTCGCGCACGGTGATGAGCTTCTCCTTCGTCATTAGCTCGGAGACCGGCTGGTTCGGATTGGTGGCGAAACGCACGTCGCGATGGGTGAGAATGCCGACGAGCTTGCCGGGGCCGCCATTCGCGTTGCGCTCGACGACCGGAATGCCGGAGATCGAATGGTGGTCCATGAGCGCGAGCGCGTCGGCGAGCGGCGCGTCCGGTTGAATGGTCACCGGATTGACCACCATGCCGGATTCGAATTTCTTCACACGGCGCACGTGCTCGGCCTGATCGACGGGCTCCAGATTGCGGTGGATCACCCCGATGCCGCCGGCCTGCGCCATGGCGATGGCGAGCCGCGCCTCGGTAACCGTATCCATCGCCGCCGAGAGGATCGGAAGGTTCAGGGCGACCGAGCGCGTCAATCGCGTGCGGACGTCGACGTCGGACGGAAGCACGTCCGAGAGCCCGGGCTTCAGCAGAACATCGTCGAAGGTGAGCGCTTCTTGCGCGAGGCCGTCGGTGAGACGGGGCATCGCCAACTCCTGGTCCGGGCAATAGCCGGAAATATGGCCGCGCGGCTCGGCCGGAATCGCCGCTGCGAGTTGGCGAGGGTCGTTAGCATGCGGGCGGGCGTTTTGCCAGCCTTTGCCGCCCATTCGGGCGGGATTTCAGCCGAAGATTGGCTTATCCGGCCGCGGCCGCGGGGGCAGCGCGGTTGAGCAGCTGGTAAACGATCAGGGCGACGCCGACGAGGAGCAGGAGCGGCAGCGCCAGCAGGTTGACACCGACCCAGCCGAACAGGTGCAGCAGCGCACCGGACGCGAAGGAAGTGATCACGACCGTCGTGAAGATGCTGAAGTCGTTGAGGCCCTGCGCCCATGCCTTCTCCGAGGGACGATAGGTCTCGGTGATCAGGTTCGTGCCGCCGAGGAAGGTGAAATTCCACCCTATGCCCAGCAGGGTCAGTGCCGAGGCGAAATGGATGAATTCGACGCCGGAGAGCGCGATCGTCACGTGCGCAAGTAGCAGCGCGACGCCGGCGAGCATGATGCGTGGCGCACCGAAGCGCGCGATCAGATTCCCGGTGAAGAAAGACGGCAGGAACATGCCGAGCACGTGCCACTGGATGACGAAGGCTGTCTCGCCGATCCCGTGGTGATGCGCTTGCATGGCCAAGGGCGTCGCGGTCATCGCAAGATTCATCACGCCATAACCGACAGCGGCAGTGACCACGGCGAGCAGGAATTTCGACTGCAGCACGACCACGGAGAGAGGACGGGCCGGCAGGTCGCCCTTCTGTTCTAAGGGCTTCGGTACATCAACAAAGGCGACCAGCAAGGTCGCCGCAAGGCTGAGCACGACGAGCGTCGCGTACGACGCGACGAACGCGCCGCTCGCTGCGAAATCCTTCGTGTAGGCGACGAGGTGTGGACCGATGACCGCTGCGATCGCGGGGCCGAGCAGAACGTATGAGATGGCCCGGCTGCGGAAGGCCGGACTCGCCGCGTCGGCGGCGGCAAAGCGGTAAAATTGCGCGAAGCCCTGATAGGCGCCGTTGAACACGTGCGCGAAGCAAAAAAGCCAGAACCACCCGTTGATCAGGCTGACGACCGCAAGCGTACCGCTCAGCACGCCGAAGAGCGTGCCAAGCGCGAAGCCCGGGCGCCGGCCGAACCTGCCCATGAACAGCGACGCCGGGATCGTCGTCACCATGGTGCCGATCATCCAGGCGGAGATCGGCAGCGTCGCGAGCGACTTGTCGGGGGCGAGCATATAGCCCGCGAGCCCGCCGGCGGTGATGATCACAACGCCCGTGATCTGATAGAGCGCCTGAAGGCCGGTGAGCACCAGCACAGTGCGGTATTCGCGGGCAGTCGCCATGGGAGGGTCCTGAAGTGTGCGGCATGCGTTAGCGGCAATCAGGCGTCCCGTCCAGTTCGCGCCCATGCGACATGTGCATGCCGCAGCACCAAACCGAGATGACGCGATCCATTTGGAACGCTAATGCATCTCATCACCGATCGACTCACCCTCCCCATGCCCGACCGCATCATCGTTCCCCTCATCGTCGCCTGCGCGCTGTTCATGGAGAACATGGACTCGACGGTGATCACGACGGCGCTGCCGGCGATCGCGGTGGACCTCAAAGTCGATCCGATCTCGCTCAAGCTCGCCCTTACCTCCTACCTTCTGTCGCTCGCGGTCTTCATTCCGATCTCCGGCTGGATGGCCGACCGCTTTGGCGCGCGCACGATCTTCCGCGCGGCGATCATCGTGTTCACGCTCGGCTCGGCGGCATGCGGCTTTGCCCAGGGGCTGAACGACCTCGTGCTCTACCGCGTCATCCAGGGGCTCGGCGGTGCGATGATGGTGCCGGTCGGCCGGCTCGTACTGTTGCGCACAGTGCCGAAGCACGAGCTCGTCCAGGCGCTCACCTGGCTGATCGTGCCGGCGCTGCTCGGTCCGATGCTCGGGCCGCCGCTCGGCGGATTCATCACCACGTATTTTCATTGGCGCTGGATCTTCTGGATCAACATCCCGATCGGCATGCTCGGGCTCGCGCTCGCGACGATCTTCATCGAGAACATCCGCGAGCCGAAGATGCCGCCGCTCGACAAGCGCGGGTTCGTGCTGTCGGGCATCGGATTGTCGGGGCTCGCGTTCGGGCTCGCCACGTTCGGCCAGGGGCTGCTGCCGCCGATCGCCGCAGCCACGCTCGTCGTGATCGGCGCGATCTTCACCAACGCATTCGTCCGTCACGCACGCTCGATCAAGGCTCCCCTCCTCAATCTCAAGGTCTTTCGTCTGCCGACGTTCCGCGCAAGCGTGATCGGCAGCTCGCTGTTCCGCGTCGGCATCGGCGCGATGGCGTTCCTGCTACCGCTCCTGTTCCAGCTCGGCTTCAACATGACGCCGTTCCAATCCGGCATGCTCACGTTCTGGGGCGCGATCGGCGCAATGGCGATGCGCGTGACCGCGCCCTTCGTGCTGCGCCGGTTCGGCTTCCGGCGCGTGATCGTGTTCAACGGCCTGCTCGCGGGCTTCTTCATCGCGCTGCCGGCGTTCTTCACCGCGGCGACGCCCTACTCGATTGTCGCGGGCGCGTTGCTGGTCGGCGGCTTTTTCCGCTCATTGCAGTTCACGAGCGCGAATTCCCTCGCCTTTGCCGACCTCGATCAACGGCAGATGAGCCAGGCAACGAGCATCACGAGCGTTGCGCAGCAGCTTGCGCTTTCAACGGGCGTCGCGGTCGCGGCGCTTGCGCTCGACGCCACACGCTTTGCGCGCGGCGACATTGTGCTGGTCGCGGCTGACTTTGCGCCGGCGTTCGCGCTCGTCGGCGTGGTTGCGATGTGCTCGGTGCTGTTCTTCCTGCACCTGCCGAGGGACGCGGGCGCCGCGCTCACCGCGCCGAAGAAGGTCGCGGAAACCGCGCGCGAGCCGGAACTGCCTGGGTAACCAGGAATCAGAAATCAGAGGTCGATGATCAGAGTCTTTCCTGATTTCTGACCTCCGATTTCCGATTCCTGGTTCCACGAAACCCTGTCGCAAGCACGTACAACTCAGCCGAGTCAGCGCGGCTCGCGGGCGGCTTTACATGCTTTACGCTCGCGAAGTCGCGCTTCAGTCGCGCGAGCAGGTCCGTCTCGGTGCCGCCCTGGATGACCTTCGCGAGAAACGCGCCGCCTGAGAT
>DATBJU010000038.1:0-49045 GCA_036556265.1 Xanthobacteraceae bacterium
GACCTTCGGTTTAGGAAACCGCTGCTCTATCCGCTGAGCTACGGGACCTCAGGATTCCCCATATCATAGGCATTGCACCCACGCATTTCGGCCTCGACCGGCATCGTCCCGATCAGGTACGACAGTTGCCGCAGAATCGCCCGTTTGACGCCGTTGTTAGGGATGCGATGCGGTTGCGTGGGGATCGCCGGGGACATGGGGGCGCCGGGTGTGTGCGCCTCGCTTCGTCCGTCATGGCGGTGCCGGAACGGGCCGGGGCGGACCCGATATGACCTCTTTCGATATCCGGGGATGGTTTGCGGATGCGGCGCGGGGCGGGGCAATTGCCGTCGTTACGGCGACGCTGCTCGTCTCCGGCTGCACGGTTTCCGACCTCGAGCGCTACACCTTCGGCAAGAAGTCCGAGGTGGTCGACGAGGTCGCGGCGGAACTGCCGCCGACACAGCGGCGCGAGCATGAGCGCCTGGTTGCGAGCTATGGCGGCATCTATCGCGCGCCGGACCTCGAGGCGCTGATCAAAAAGACCGTCGACCGTCTGACCGCCGCCTCGGAGAATCCGCAACTGAAATACCGGGTGGTCATTCTCAACTCGCCGGCCATCAATGCGTTCGCGCTGCCCGGCGGTACGCTCTACATCACGCGCGGCCTCATCGCGCTCGCGAACGACACGGCGGAGCTCGCCTCGGTACTGTCGCACGAGATGGCGCACGTCGTGGCGCGGCACGCCGCGATCCGTGAGGACCAGATCCGGCAGGCGGTGATCGTGAGCCGCGTGATCTCCGACGTGCTCAGCGACCCGGACCTTGGTGCGCTCGCGCTTGCGAAGAGCAAGATGTCGCTCGCGAAGTTCTCGCGCGGCCAGGAGCTCGAAGCCGACGCGATCGGCGTCGGTAATTCGGCGCGGGCGGGTTACGACCCTTACGGGGCATCGCGTTTCCTCACCGCCATGGGCCGGTATGCCAGTCTGCGCAGCGGTAACGCGGTCAGTCCTCCGGTCGCGGCGCACCTCGATTTCCTGTCGAGCCACCCCTCGACACCGGAGCGTATTTCGATCGCCTATGCGAATGCGCGCCAATACACGATGCCGAAGAACGCGGAGAGCGACCGCAACCAATTCCTCGAAGCGATCGATGAGCTTACTTTCGGGGACGACCCGAAGGAGGGCTTTGTTCGCGGGCGCCGTTTCATGCATGCCAATCTTGGCTTTACCTTCACGGCGCCCGAGGGATTTTCGCTCGAGAACACGCCACAGGCGGTGCTCGGGGCGACGGCGTCGGGTAAGGAGGCCCTGCGGCTCGATGCAGTAAGGGTGCCGGCTGAGCAGGCGCTTACGAATTATCTTTCCTCCGGATGGATCGACGGCATCGAAGCGGGCTCGATTCAGTCACTTACGATCAACGGGTTCACCGCGGCAACGGCGGTGGCGCGCGGCGAGCAATGGTCGTTCCGGCTGTTTGCGATCCGCTTCGGCACCGATGTGTACCGGCTTGCCTTCGCGGCGCGCGACCTTTCGCCCGCAGTCGATGCCGGCTTTCGGACCTCCGCGGAGACATTTCGCCGCGTGCCGGCGGACGAGGCGAAGCGTGCGACGCCGCTCCGCATTTCCGTCGTGCGCGTGGGACTGCGCGACACGGCCGAGCGGCTCGCCGCAAAGATGGCCGTACCGGACCGCAAGCTCGAACGGTTCCTGATCCTCAACGGGATCGAGAAGGATGCGAAGCTCAAGCTCGGCGAGCGCGTGAAGTTGGTCGTGGAGTAGTCAGCCGCCGACAAGCAAAAAGGCCCGGCATGAGCCGGGCCTCTTGCTTTCAGAGTGCGAAACGTTCAGGCCGCCTCTTCGCGTGCATCCTCATCGGCGCCCTTCGGCGTACGGCGCGGACCCTTGAGCAGATTGGTCTCGATCTGCTTCGCCGCTTCGGTCTCGGTCACGTCCTCGACGGCTGCGAGCTCGCGCACCATCCGGTCGAGCGCCGCCTCGTAAAGCTGGCGCTCGCTGTAGGACTGCTCGGGCTGACTCTCCGAACGGAACAGGTCGCGCACCACCTCAGCGATCGCGATCAGGTTGCCGGAGTTGATCTTCGCCTCGTATTCCTGGGCGCGGCGGCTCCACATGGTTCGCTTGACGCGCGCACGGCCCTTGAGCGTATCGAGGGCCTTCTTGACCGTCTCCGGTGGCGCAAGCTTGCGCATGCCCACCGCCGCGGCCTTGGAGGTCGGCACGCGAAGCGTCATCTTGTCTTTGGCGAAATTGATGACGAACAGCTCGAGCTTGAAGCCCGCTACTTCCTGCTCTTCGATACGCACGATTTGGCCGACGCCGTGCGCCGGATACACGATGCGCTCGTGCGTCCGGAAGCCTTGGCGGCTGTGACTCTGTCGGGTCGGCGCGGTCTTCTTGCTCGGCATTTGTTACTCGGCTCCTTTGTCCGGAGTTTCCGGACGGCACCCTCGGGGCGTTCGACCCGGTCAAGGCACGAAGTCTGCAACCGGTGCTTACAGACGATACGTTCTACCCGCCAAGAGCGCAGCGAACGCGCCCCAAAGCGATCGCGAAGTCCCAAACTTCGAAAGAAACAGCTCCCGAAGGAGCCCGTGGCATGGCGGAAACGCTCGACGTTGTTGTTTATATAGCACAATTTGGCCAAAAATCAAAGCCTTGCCGCAGCGCGACGGTGCCGCAGAGGCGGCATGGTTAGTGGCCCACCATCGCTTCCGGCCCAATTCGCAACGAAATCAATCAATCACCCTCGCCGGGGTTCGGCGAAAAATGTGCCTCCTTCCCGGGCTTGCCCTCCCACTCCTTGTGATCCGCCGGCGGGTCGCGCTTCACCGTGATGTTCGGCCAGATCTTCGAGTACTCGGCGTTGAGGGCGAGCCACTTCTCGAGGCCGGGAACCGTGTCCGGCTTGATCGCTTCGACCGGGCATTCCGGTTCGCAGACGCCGCAATCGATGCACTCGTCCGGATGGATGACGAGCATGTTCTCGCCTTCATAGAAGCAGTCGACGGGGCAAACCTCGACACAATCCATCAGCTTGCAGCGAATGCAGGCGTCGTTGACGACATACGTCATTGCACAGATCCAAACCGGATAATCGAGAATTATACAGCACTATTTAGATGCGAAGCGGCACGGGAGCCAGCCTTCAGCGATCCTGCCCGACGCTACGTTGCCGCAGGCGTTCCAATGCGCGGCGGTCGCGTTTGGTCGGGCGGCCGGTGCCGGGATCACGCTGCGGCGAAGCCGTGGCGAGGGTTGCCCGCTCGGGCAGAGGGCTCAGGTCGTCATAGAGGCCTTTCGCCTGGCCGGCGCCGCCGCGACGATGCGCGAAGCCGAGAATGCGCAGCACCCTAATCGCTGTCGGTAGCGCAATCGTGAGCACATCACCGATTCGGACCGCGCGGCCGGCTGCGGTTACGCGTCGGCCGTTCAGCCGCACGTGTCCGGAAGAGGCGAGGGCCGCTGCGAGCACGCGTGTGCGGACGATACGAGCGTGCCAAAGCCACCGATCGACGCGCTGGCGATCGTCCTGCAACAACGACGTTCAGCCCTTCTCCTTCTGCTCCGCCTCAAGCCTGGCCTTGAGTTCGAGCAGAGCGGCGAAGGGAGAGTTGGGATCGATCGGCTTCTCTCGCGGGCGTTCCGGCCGCGGACGATCCTGACGCGGGCGATTGCCACGCGGCGGGCGCTGTTCCTGACGTTCAGCGCTGATGCCGTCGAAATTGCGTTGCTTGCGACGCGGACCGTCGCGACGCCGGGTTTCGTTCGGCTTCCGCTCTTGCGCGGTCGCCTCGGCAGGCGCGGCTTGCGGTGTGGCCTCGACCGGCCGCGGCGACCGCTCGCGCGGTGCTCGCTGACGGCGCGGCGGACGACGGGCGCCTTCAGGGCGGCCGGGCCGCCATACGTCGACGAGGGTTGGCGGGGATTCGGGCGATGTGCCGGGTGCAGTCTCGAGGGGCTCCGAGGGATCGACGCCGCCGAGCCCCAACTCGACTGGAGCGTTCGCCGGCAAAGACTGTTCCTCAGGGCTCGCCGCTGCGGGGACGACGTCGGGTGCGAGCGTGGGCGCGGCCTCGGTCTGCCCGTCGCGCTCAACCGGCGGTATTACTTCCGCGACGGGCTCCGATCCGTGCGATGTGGCGGCGTCCGCTTGCGGGAGCGGCGGACGACGGTCGAGCCGATAGCCCAGCGAACGCAGAATGGATGCGAAGTCTTCGCCGGAACAGCCGGCGAGCGAAGTCATGGCGACCGTGACGGTGAAGCCGCGGCCATCGAAGGCGCCCGCGGGCTTGTCGGCGGGCGAACCGGGACGCCAGGACAACGCGGGGCGGATCAAATCGGCCAGGCGTTCGAGAATATCGACACGGATCGCGCGTACGCCGCATACGCGATAGCCGACCATGCGGTAGAGCGCCTTGGAGATCGCCGGATCGATCGGAATCGAAGTCCGGCCGCTCGCGGCAAGCGCCGGCAAGTCGTCGAGACCGTTCTGGTCGAGACCGTCGTTCTTCAGTGCCCATAGGTGCAGGCCGAGGGTGCGCGGGGCCGGCTTGAGCAGGGCGGGCACATAGATGTGATACGCGCCAAAGCGTACGCCGTATTTTCGCAGGACCGCCCGTGTCGCCTGGTCGAGGCCCTTGACCTCGTCTGCGACCTTCGTGCGCTCGAGCACGCCCAGTGCTTCGACCAGTTGGAATGCGACTCCGCGGGCGATTCCGGTGATGTCCTCTGCCTTGGCAAGCGCGTTGAGCGGCCCGAGCAGCTTGTCGACGTGCGCCTTGACCCAGAGTGTGAGCCGCGCCTCGACGGACTCTTTTGCCGGTCCGTTCAGTTGCTCGTCCGCAAGAACGCGAAGCCGCGGTTCGAGCACGTTCTCGCCCGGAACGAGCCGCGCCACCGGCTCGCCGACCCAGCGAATGGCGCCGTCGTTTGCGAGCAGGAACTGATCGTCCGCCGCTCGCGAGAGGCGCTGCGCGCGCGCCTCGATTTCGCCGGCAAGGGCTTTCTGCGCCGCCGCGCGCAAGGCCTTTGCGTCGGAACCGGTGCCGGACGCATCAGGGGCGAACTCGAAGCCATGCAAGCGGCCGATGACGTGCCCCTCGACGGTCACGTCACCGGTCTTGCTGATCTCCGTCTCGAGCATCGCGTTTTCCCGCAGCCGCCGCATCAAGACGCTGGTGCGCCGGTCCACGAAACGCTGGGCAAGCCGCTCATGCAGCGCATCGGAAAGCTTGTCCTCGATGCTGCGGGTGACACCCTGCCAGTGCTCCGGATCCGCGAGCCAGTCCTCGCGGTTGGCCACGAACGTCCACGTACGTACCTGCGCAATTCGGTTGGAAAGGGTGTCGATGTCGCCTTCGGTCCGATCCGCGAGCGCGACTTGGCGTGCGAACCAATCGGTGGAAATCCTACCCTCCCGCATGAGGAATCCATAGAGGGTGAAAACCAGCTCCGAATGGGCGGCGAGGGCGATTTTCCGGTAATCCGGGACCTGGCACACGTCCCACAACCGCTCGACAGCCGGTGCGGACGCGGCGAGGCGCGCCACCTCGTCGTCTTTCGCTGCGCGTTCGAGCACGCGTACGTCATCGGCGGCGGGGGCGCGGGTTAGCCCTTCCTCCTCCGGCGCGCGAGCGAGGCTTTCGATCAGCGCGCCGAGCGAACGGAAGTCGAGCTTGCTGTTGCGCCATTGCAGCACGCGTACCGCGTCGAAATTGTGACCCTCGAGCCGCTCGATCACTTCCGGCTCAAGTGCCGGACAACGGCCGGTCGTGCCGAATGTTCCGTCACGCGTCGCGCGGCCGGCGCGCCCTGCTATCTGAGCAAGCTCGGCGGGCGTGAGCCGGCGGTGCTGATAACCGTCGAACTTGCGGTCGGCGGCGAACGCAATGTGATCGACGTCGAGGTTGAGTCCCATGCCGATCGCGTCGGTGGCGACGAGGTAGTCGACGTCGCCGGACTGATAGAGATCGACCTGGGCGTTACGCGTGCGCGGGCTAAGCGCGCCGAGCACGACAGCGGCGCCGCCGCGCTGGCGGCGGATCAGCTCGGCAATTGCGTAAACCTCCTCCGCGGAGAAGGCGACGATGGCCGAGCGCCGCGGCAGTCGGGTCATCTTCTTCTCGCCGACAAAGCCGAGTTGCGAGAGCCGCGGGCGCTGGACGATGTCCACGCCGGGCAAGAGCTTTTCCACGAGCGGCCGCATCGTAGCTGCGCCCAACAGAAGGGTCTCTTCGCGTCCGCGCATACGCAGCATGCGGTCCGTGAAGACGTGACCGCGCTCGAAATCGGCAGCCAATTGGATTTCATCGACGGCGACGAAGGCGACGTCGAGATCGCGCGGCATCGCCTCCACGGTGGATACCCAGAAGCGTGGATTGGCCGGCTTGATCTTCTCCTCGCCGGTGATGAGGGCGACGGCGGCGACGCCGACGCGCTCGACCGCGCGGTTGTAGACTTCGCGGGCGAGGAGCCGTAGCGGCAGGCCGATGAGCCCGCTCGAGTGCGCGAGCATGCGCTCGATCGCGAGGTGCGTCTTGCCGGTGTTCGTGGGGCCGAGCACGGCGGTGACGCCACGCGCGCGACGATGCGCGCCGGCAGAATGGGTGCTCGAAGACGTCAAAGACACAGGCACGGGAGGTACTGGTTTGCCCTCTGTATCATATTGCGACGGTTGCGCACCGTTTGGCCGTCGGCGAGAAAGAAATGGAACGCGCTTGGAACGAAACGCGCCCGAATCGCTGACGTACCCTATTTCGAGATTCGTTCACGGCTAGATGTTGCGGCCGGGGCGATCGCTGCCACGAACGCTATGTTCGCATTGGCATCGACGCGCCGAGCGCTCGCTGCAGGCTTAACGAATCGCCTCTTCGCTCGCAAAACGGACGAATTGACGTTCGCTTCCCGCACCGATCTAGCGAGCGGCCGGGGCGTCCGCCGCGCTCGGCCGCGGTTCGCTCAGGAAGTGCGTTGCCTGCACGGTGAAGACGCCGAGCTTGGTGCCGAAATTCACCTTCAATGGCGCCAACACGCGCGTGCCGGCGATCGGCGCCAGCCACACGAAGATCTCCTTGTTCTCGCTCAACTCCTTCACCTGCTTGCGGTTGGGGCGATGGCCGGCGACCGGACGATAGTCGACGCGGCAGCGCGCGGCCGGTCCGGCGTAGCCTTTCACGTCCTTCACCATCTCGGTGCGCTCATAGTTCAAGACCAAGTCGTAGCGCTGTCGGCCGTCGTAGATCGGGATTGTGCGGTTGCAGGCGTCGGGACCGGTGAGGTCTCCGCTGCCGGAAACCGGCATGAGTGCGGCGCTCATTGGGTCGACGACACCGACGCGATGCGTGTCAGTGATCGGCACGCGGTCGTCAGGCCCGGAGCGCACGGGCAGCACCAAAAGGTCCCGGATGACGCCGGAAGCGCCCGCCAGGCGCACCTCTTCCGTGCGGTCTCGGCTCTCCGAACTCACCGAGTAGCTGACCGGCGTAACCTTGCCGCCGGCGAAATTACCCCTTGCGGCGGCCGTGCCTTTGCCGGGGGTCACGACCTTCAGGAGCCCGGCGACCGCAGCGCTTCCGGCGGCCGAATAGGCGTCGTCGGTCACTTCCGCGACGAGCGCCCCTTGCCCAATCGTGACGCCGGTGAAGCTCACCGAATAACGCGCCTCGAGCGCTCCGCCCGCAAATGCGGTCTCAGCCGCAGCCAACGCGCTCGCCAGCGAGGCGATCGTGACTATCAGTCTCGTCATTGGCGCTTGTCACCCTGGCGCTTCGCATCCACACAATACATCGTTTCTATGCGGTTGGATCGCGGTGCGAAGCCAAGAAACCCGCGTCGTTGGTGAATGAGCCAGAACTGTGGCCCTGGTGCGGCCTGCTTGACGCTCCGGTGTAGGCTGACTATGAGTGCGCGCCCCCGAATAATGCGGCGAGCGAGGCGGCAAGGCCGCTGGTTCCCGGCATTGCGCAAAAGGAAATCGATATGTCGCGGCGTTGCGAGTTGACCGGCAAGGGTGTTCTCGTCGGCCACAAGGTGAGCCACTCGAACATCAAGACCAAACGCCGCTTCCTGCCCAATCTGTGCAGCGTCACGCTGCAGAGCGACGTACTTGGGCGCTCCGTACGTATGCGGGTGAGCGCAAACGCGTTGAAATCGATCGATCATCGGGGTGGGCTCGATGCGTTCCTGCTGAAGGCGCGGGACGGCGAACTTTCGCCGAAGGCCCTCGAACTCAAGCGCCAGATCGTCAAGGCTGTCGCGGCCGGCTGACCCTCAATCCTCGATCAGGGCGAAGCGCAACAGCAGCGTCCGTTGCAGTGGACTGAAGTTGTCATCGGACATGACGGTCAGGATCGTCTCGCCGGCCGCGTTCCTGTGCACGTCAAGCGCCTCCATGTTGTCGATCTGATTGGCGTTGTCGGCCTCGATCAGAACGGTCCCGCCGATTAACGCGCCGGGCTTGATGTCAGTGAGCGGTACACGACGGATGCGCATGCCGCCGCCACGCGTGAAGGAAAAGTGGCGTTCAAGAATAAACAGGTCGCCCGACGGGGTCAGTGCTGCGTCAGTCACGTCGAAGTCGTTGCTGCGTCGTACGCTGAAGGCACCGGGCGAGGGGCCGCCGACAAGAAATCCCCGGATGTTCCCGCCGCCGTCGAGACCACGCTCGGAAATTGCAATCAATGTCCCACCGAGCGGCAAAGATTTTGGCACGAACACCAGCGCTTCGATCCCCTGGTTGCTCGGTAAGTCGCGCAGTCCCGGCGGCGACGTCACCGGCTGGGCACGGGCTGCGAACCCATCCTTGGCGTAGTCGAAACGAACGAGCCGCTGCACCCGTTCAATGCTGACGAAGAGCATGCCGTCGGCGCGCGCGAGGGACTCGGTGTCGTATCCTTTGGTCTCGATGAGTGGCCGACCGTTCGCACCGAGCATCGGCGCGATTTCCGTGTCGGCGATGCCGGTTGGACGGTCGCCCTCGGCGAGGATCCGTCCGCGCAGCCAATAGGCGCGGTCGGTGAGTGCCAGAAAATTTCGCCCGTCCGCCTCGAGGCGAATGCCCGAGATGCCGCCGAACCGATCGGAGTTCGCGGTGAGCGCGAGACCGCCGCGAAATTCGAGTTGCCCAAAGCGCCGCCGTTCCGGTTCGCTGCGGCTGAAGGCGACGATTGGCGTCGCATTCACCGTGACCCGAAGCGGCGCCACCGCGCCCGATTGGGCGAGCGGCGCGGACGGCCCGATCGCCAGTGCGAGCAGTAGAGCGAGAACTGCTGGGAGCGGGCGAAGGCCCGCCGTCATCGGCGCGCCCCGGCGCGCGTTCGCACGCGGCGGGGCGCCGGCTCTGGTATCGCCTGATCGTCGAACAATTCGGCGAGCTTCTCGGTCATCGCGCCGCCGAGTTCCTCGGCGTCCACGATCGTGACAGCGCGGCGATAGTAGCGCGTGACGTCGTGGCCAATGCCGATCGCGATCAGTTCAACGGGCGAGCGGGTTTCGATGTCCTCGATCACGTATCGCAGGTGCCGCTCGAGGTAGTTCCCCGGATTGACCGAGAGTGTGGAATCGTCGACCGGCGCGCCGTCCGAGATCATCATCAGGATCTTGCGCGACTCCGGCCGTGCCAATAGCCGCCTGTGCGCCCAGTCGAGGGCCTCGCCGTCTATGTTCTCCTTGAGCAGGCCTTCGCGCATCATCAGGCCGAGGTTCTTGCGTGCTCGGCGCCAGGGCGCGTCGGCGGACTTGTAGATGATGTGGCGCAGGTCGTTGAGCCGGCCCGGGTTCGCGGGCTTGTTCGCGGCGAGCCATGCCTCGCGCGACTGCCCACCCTTCCAGGCGCGGGTGGTGAAACCGAGAATCTCGACCTTTACGCCACAGCGCTCGAGCGTCCGAGCGAGGATATCGGCGCAGGTCGCTGCGACGGTGATCGGGCGGCCGCGCATCGAGCCGGAGTTGTCGAGAAGCAACGTAACGACCGTGTCGCGGAAGTCGGTATCGCGCTCGCGCTTGAACGAAAGCGGCTGGAACGGATCGATGATCACCCGCGAGAGCCGCGCAGGATCAAGCATCCCTTCCTCGAGATCGAACTCCCAGGCGCGGTTTTGCTTGGCAAGCAGGCGCCGCTGGAGACGGTTCGCGAGGCGCGCGACGATGCCCTGCAGGTGCTGGAGCTGCTTGTCGAGGTAGGAGCGCAGCCGCGACAGCTCCTCCGGATCGCACAGCTCTTCCGCGCCGACGGTCTCGTCGAAGCGCGTTGTGAAACAGCGATAGTCGGGGCCGCGCGGCTCGTTCTGGCCGCTCTGGCGCGGGCGCCAGGGCTCGGAGGCATCGCGTGAGTCGGCGGAATCGAAATCCTCGGGCCGGTCGGTAGACGGGGCTTTGTCGGCCTCGGTCGCCGTCTCGGAGGTGTCGTCCGCGGCGAGCTTGGCCTCGTCCGGCGAAGTTCCTTCCTCGGAATCCTGGCCTTCCGCGGCGTTCTTTTCGTTCGCCTGCTCGGGCTTCTGCTCGTCCTCGTCTTCGCTGCCGTCCTCGTCGCGGTCGGAAAACTGCTCCTCCCCCATGTCGAGGGAGGTAAGCAACTCGTGCAACGCTTCGGCAAAGCCGCGCTGATCGTCGATCTCCTCGACCAAGCGGTCGAGCTCGCGATCGGAGCGGCGCTCGATATATTCGCGCCAGAGGCCGACGAGCTTGCGCGCGGCGGGCGGCGGCTCGAGCCCGGTCAGCCGTTCGCGTACCATCATGGCGAGGGCGTCCTCGAGCGGGGCGTCAGCGCGGTCAGCGATGTCGGAGAAATTGCCACGATGGTAGCGGTCCTCGAGCATCGCGGTCAGGTTGCCGGCCACGCCCTTCATCCGGCGCGAGCCGATCGCCTCGACGCGCGCCTGCTCGATCGCCTCGAACACCGCGCGCGCCGGGCCGCCCTCCGGCAGCATGCGCTTGTGGATTGTCGGGTTGTGGCAAGCGAGCCGCAGCGCCATGGAGTCCGCGTGACCGCGCAGGATCGCCGCGTCGCTTCGCGTCATGCGGCGCGGCGGTTCCGGAAGCCGAACGCGATCGGGTGTGAGCGCCGGCTTCTCGGCGGCGAAAGCAACGTCGAGTTCCGCCTTGCCGGCGATCGCACGCACGCAACCGGCAATCGCCCGCTTGAAGGGTTCGGCTGGGGCTTCCGAGGATTTGCTCTTGCCAGTGTTCGAGATCGACATCGATCAGGACAGCGCGACGTTCACCGTCGATTCGGGAAGTTCGCGCCCAAAGCTACGCTGATAGAACTCGGCAACGAGCGGCCGCTCGAGCTCATCGCACTTGTTCAGGAACGTGACGCGGAACGCGAAGCCGAGGTCGCCAAAGATCTCCGCGTTGTCGGCCCAGGTAATGACGGTACGCGGGCTCATGACAGTCGACAAATCGCCGTTGACGAAGGCCGAGCGCGTGAGATCGGCAACGCGTACCATCTTGGAGATCGTGTCACGCCCTTCCGTCGTCCGATACTTCGGCGACTTCGCCAGCACGATGTCCACTTCCTTGTCGTGCGGTAGATAGTTGAGCGTGGTCACGATCGACCAGCGGTCCATCTGGCCCTGGTTGATCTGCTGCGTGCCGTGATAGAGGCCGGTCGTGTCGCCGAGGCCGACAGTGTTCGCCGTCGCGAACATGCGGAACGCCGGATGCGGACGGATCACCTTATTTTGGTCGAGCAGCGTGAACTTGCCGGAGAGTTCCAGCACGCGCTGGATAACGAACATGACGTCCGGGCGGCCTGCGTCGTACTCATCGAAGCAGAGCGCGACGTTGCGCTGGAGCGCCCACGGCAGGATCCCGTCCCGGAACTCGGTAACCTGCAAACCGTCCTTCAGGACGATCGCGTCCTTGCCGACGAGATCGATCCGGCTGATGTGGCTGTCGAGGTTCACGCGCACACAGGGCCAGTTTAGCCGGGCAGCGACCTGCTCGACGTGGGTCGACTTGCCGGTGCCGTGATAGCCGGCGATCAGAACGCGGCGGTTGTGGGCGAATCCGGCCAGGATCGCGAGCGTCGTGTCGCGGTCGAAGACGTAATCCGGATCGAGATCGGGAACGTGCTCCTCGGTCTGCGAATAGGCGGGAACGTCCATATCGACATCGAGGCCAAATACCTGCCGCACCGACACCTTCATGTCGGGGAGGCCGGCGACTTGCGGGATGGCCGTGGTCATTGATTCTCCGTGGCCCCGGTGGACCGAGGCTGATTCGTTCGGGCTAGGCTAAACGGGCTGGCCGGATTGGATATAGGGCAAAAATTAGCAGAAACACCGTGGTTCGCGCGATAGCCGCCCGCGAATTTGGCTAATCAATTGGGAATGCAGGGAATTGTTGCGGTGCGGCCGCTTCGGTTCAGATTCCGCCCGCCAGATACCCGCCGTCCACGTTGATGACGGTTCCGGTGATGATCTTTGCGGCGGGCGAAGCAAGGAACACGGCCGCTCCCACAAGTTCGTCGAGCTCGCCGAAACGAGCCATAGGGGTCCGCCGGAGCGCACGGTCGCGCCGCTCGGGGCTCAAGGCTGCCTTGGTCAATTCGGTCGGGAAAAAGCCAGGCGAGATCGCGTTCACGCGCACGCCCCGCTCGGCCCATTCGACCGCGAGCGTTTTCGTCAGGCCAATGATGCCGTGCTTGCTGACGGCGTAAACCGCCGCGCGCGGCCATCCGCGATGCGCCGCCATGGAACCGATCGTAATGATCGAGCCATGCCTGCGAGCCAGCATGAGACGACCGACCTTGGTGCAGGCAAAGAATACGCTGCGCATGTTTGTCGCCATGACCGAGTCGTAGTCGGCGGCGCTGAATTCCTCAGCGGGCTTGAGGATCTGCTGCAGGTCGTGGGACTGGTGTTGACGATCGTGTTCCCGGAAATTGCGCTGTGGCTGCCGCGCACGCTCGGCTTGTTGCAATAGATCGGCGGGCCTCGATCAGCAGAGGCCGGCGCTCTTCAAATAATTGTACGCCTGGATTACCGCGCGCAGACGCTCCTCGAAGGAGCGGTCGCCGCCATGACTGTCAGGGTGGTGGCGTTTCACGAGTTCCTTGAAGCGCGCCTTGATCTCAGGGGCGGTCGCGCTGAATTCCAGACCCAGCACTTCGAATGCTTTGCGTTCGGCATTGCGGATCGGGCGTACGTCCTGGTCCGGGTTGGGACGCACGCCGCCGTTCACACCGTCAACGAATCCGAATGGGTCTTGCCACGTGAAGCCGGGACCGTGTCCGGACGGTTCCGCCGTGCCGCCGGCGCGGCGCGAGGCGTTCATGCCCATGCGCCAGGTAGGTCGATGGCCGGTGAGCGCTTCCTTCTGGTAGGCGATCACGTCGTCGTCGGAGAGGCCGGCGAAGTAATTGTAGGAGGCGTTGTAGGCGCGCACGTGGTCGAGGCAGTAGCGCCAATACTCGCCCTCGCGGCCGCGTCCTTTGGGCGCCCGGTGGGTGCCGCGGCGGTCGCAGCCGGGCCATTCGCAGGCTCGCTGCGTTGCGGCCGCGGGGCGCTCCGGTGTGCGCCGGACACGGATGCGATCAAAGAGGGGCGAGTCGAACTTCATCATTGGATTATGATCGGGACTTTGCGGCGGCACAAGGAAGCTGCTGTGACGTTATCACTGCAAGATTGCCGCCGCGTTGACGCGCTTCACCCTGCGTGTCAGGCGAACAGATATGGGTACGATCGACCGAATCCGGAATAGCCTTGCGGCGGCGCTCACGCCCGCGCGGCTCGACGTGATCGACGAAAGTGGGATGCACGTCGGCCACTCCGGCGCCGTGCCCGGCAAGATCACTCATGTGCGTGTGGTCGTCGAAGCGGAGGCATTCCGCGGCAAGAGTCGGGTCGAGCGTCACCGCGCGGTCAACGAGTTGCTGAAGAACGAGATCGCCGCGGGGCTGCACGCGCTCGCGATCGATGCGCGGGCTCCCGGCGAGTGATCAAGCCGCCCGGCCGGGCGTTGTCGCGTCCTTGCGTGCGAGCGGGATGACGCGGAGAGAGGTGACGCGGTTGCGCGCCTTGCGCAGCACTTGGAATCTGTAGCCGTGAAAAGTGAATGTCTGACCGACTTCAGGGATCTGCCGCGCCTCGTGGATCACGAGACCAGCGACCGTGGTGGCCTCCTCGTCGGGCAGGTTCCAGTCCATTGCGCGGTTGAGGTCGCGGATCGGTACGGCACCGTCGACCGTAACGGAGCCGTCTCCGTGCGGGCGGACGCCGCTCACCGAAATGTCGTGCTCATCGGCGATGTCGCCGACGATCTCCTCAAGAAGGTCCTCGAGCGTCACAAGACCCATTACCTCTCCGTATTCGTCGACCACGAGAGCAAAATGCGTCTTGCGGCGCAGAAATGCCCGAAGCTGGTCGGTGAGGGGACGGCTGTCGGGGACGAACCAGGGCGGGAGTGCGAGCGATCCGATGTCGATATTGGCTGGGTTTCCGCCGGCGGCCGCGAGAGCGCGCAGAAGATCCTTTACGTGCAGCAGCCCTACGATGTTCTCCGGGCTGCCGCGCCAGAGCGGGAGACGCGTAAAGGGTGCAGCGAGCACCTCCTCGACGATTTCCCCCGGCGGCTGGTCTGCATCGACGGCGACCATGTTGGTGCGGTGAATCATGATGTCGCCGACCTCGAGCTCGCCGAAGCGGAAAAGGTTCCGGATGAGCTCGGCCTGAGTTTTTTCGACGTTGCCATACTTCGCCGACACGTTAACGAGACCCTCAAGCTCGCCGTAGGTGAGAATTTCCTGATTCGTCGCCTCCTTGACGCTTAGCAGGCGGAGGATCGCGCGCGAGGCGTTGTTGAGCGCCCAGTTCAGCGGATAGAAGACGAGGAACGAAAAGTGCAGCGGGTAGGCGATCCACAGCGAGACGGGTTCCGGCTCGCGAATCGCAAGTGTCTTCGGCACCTGCTCACCGACGACGATATGCAGCGACGAGAACACGAGGAAACCGACAAGAAACGAAGTCAGATGCAACGCTTGGTCCGGCATGCCGAGGGGGGTGAGTAGCGGCGTCAGCAGTGCGGACACCGTCGGCTCGCCGACCCAGCCGAGTCCAAGCGAAGCCATGGTGATGCCGAGCTGGCAGCAGGCGAGGTAGGCTTCGATGCTCTTCAGTATTCGCTGGGTGAGACGCGCGCCAAAGCGTCCGTCATCGACCATTGCATCGATGCGGAATCCTCTCGACTTGACCAGCGCGAACTCGGCAGCGACGTAGAATCCGTTGGCTGCAAGGAGGAAGACGGCGAGGAGTACGTTGAGAGCGGTTGCGCTCATGCGGCGATCTTCTCTTCCAGAAATTCGGACACCTGCGTCGGCGGTATGTCGGCGGCAACGAATGCCCCGCCGATGCCTCGCGTCAGTATGAAGTTCAGCTTGCCGCGCGTGACCTTCTTGTCCTGACCGATGTGTGCGATCAGCATCTCGGCGGTGAGCCGCTCGCCCGGGATGTCTGCGATTGCGGTCGGCAAGCCGGCTTCCTTGAGATGCGCTGCGACGCGGCGAGTGTGTTCGATCGGCGACAGTCCGCGTCGGGAGGCAAAATCGAAAGCGAGCACCATGCCGATCGCAATCGCCTCGCCGTGCAGCAGGCGATCGGAATAGCCGGTCGCGGACTCAAGCGCGTGCCCGAAGGTATGGCCGAAGTTCAGGAGTGCGCGCTCCCCCGCTTCGTGCTCGTCACGGCCGACGATTGCCGCCTTGTGGCGGCAGCTCGTGGCAATCGCTTCGGCTCGGGCGGCGCCACCGGCGAACACTTCTGCGCGCTTTTGTTCGAGCCACGAGAAGAACGGCGCGTCAGCGATAAGCCCGTACTTGACGACCTCGGCGTACCCGGCGCGGAATTCGCGCGGCGGCAAGGTGTTGAGCAACGCCGTATCGGCAAGCACCAGCACCGGCTGGTGAAACGCGCCGACAAGATTTTTCCCGTGCCGCGTGTTGACCCCAGTCTTACCGCCGACCGAGGAGTCGACCTGCGCAAGGAGCGTCGTCGGAATTTGCACGAAGTCGATGCCGCGGCGCGCAATCGCCGCCGCAAAGCCTGCCAAGTCGCCGACGACGCCGCCGCCCATCGCGATCACGAGATCGCCGCGTTCGATCCTGGCGTCGAGGATGGCGTCGACAATCGTTTCCAATGAACGATAGTTCTTCGAAGCTTCGCCGGCCGGAATGACGATCCTGGTAGTCCGGATGTCAGCGCCCGCCAGCGCCCGTTCGAGGCGCGGCAGGTGCAGTGCGGCAACGGTTTCGTCCGTGACAATCGCGGCCGCGGCGCCGGGGCGAAGCCGAGCGATGCGTTGCCCCGCTTCGTCGAGCAGACCCTCTCCGATGACAATGTCGTAGCCGCGCTCACCGAGAGCAACCGGCACGTTGATCACCGCTGCCCGGGCGGACACCTTTTCCGTGGTGCCGCTCATTGCCGGGCCTCCAGCCGTTGCGTGAGCTCAGCCATGATCGCGTCGACCACGACTTCGTGCGGTCCCTCGCGTGAGGTCACAACGATATCGGCCTCGGCGTAAATCGGCTCACGCTCGGTCAGCAGTTGCTGCAACGTCGCCTCCGGATCCTTGTCCTTGAGGAGCGGCCGGTCGGTCTTGCGACGGACCCGGCGCATCAGCACCGGGATTTCCGCCTTCAGCCAAACCGCGATCGCTCGCTCGCGCACGAGCGCGCGGGTACTCGCGTTCATCAACGCGCCGCCGCCGGTCGCGATGACGGCCGGACCGTCGTCGAGAAGCCGCGCGATCACGCGAGCCTCGCCGTCGCGAAAATAGGGCTCGCCATGCTTGGCGAAGATCTCGGAGATCGGCATGCCCGCCGCCTTTTCAATCTCGGCGTCCGCATCGACGAACGGAAGGCCGAGCCGTGGCGCGAGGCGACGGCCGATTGAGCTCTTGCCGGAGCCGGGCATGCCGACGAGCACGATCGAGCGCGCGCCGAGCCGCGCGCGCAAGGCTGCGGCGGTTCGCTCGTTTGACTCGTCTTGCGCGGCCTCGCTCATGGGTTCCGGGCTCGAAATTCGGGGTTGCGGAGGAGGCTACATGATAGCCGCTTCCGGGCCACGGTCGCAAAAGAGGACGATGAGGACGGTGAACGCTTGCCAACGGCGGGCAATCGGCTAATCCGGGCACATTCCGAACGGCCGAATCGGCGACGAAGCAGCATGCCGAGCCTGATCCGATTTATTGCCGCCGTCGCGGTGCTCGCCGGACTCGCGTTTGCCGGCTTGTGGACGCTTGCCAATCTTGTCGAGCCGCAGCCGCGCGAAATGAGCGTCACGATTCCGCAGGATAGGATCGGCCGATGAGCGTGCGTGGCGGCGAGGACAGGCGGCCGAGCCGGCAGGTCGGTCTGTTTCTCGATATGATGGCGACGGAGCGCGGCGCAAGCCGCAACACGCTGGATGCGTATCGTCGCGACATCGACGACTACGCAGCGTTCCTCGGCGGGAAGAAAAAGGGCATCAACAGCGCGGACACGGAGGACGTGCGCGCTTACCTCGCCGCACTGTCGCGCCGTCGTCTTGCGTCGGCTTCAATCGCGCGGCGATTGTCCGCGGTGCGCCAGCTGCATCGCTTCCTCTATGCGGAAGGGCTGCGCAGGGATGATCCCGCTGCGGTGCTCGAGGGGCCGCGGCGTGGCAGGCCGCTGCCGAAGATACTCAGTGTCGATGAGGTGACGAAGCTGCTCGTGACGGCGCACGCACGGGCGGACTCGAGCGCAGCAACGAAGGCGACACGCATACGCGCCAAGTGTCTCGTCTGTGTTCTTGAAGTGCTGTACGCGACGGGTCTGCGTATCTCTGAGCTGATCGCCTTGCCGGCGGCTGCGGCGCGTGCCGAGGGTGAGGTGATCATCGTGCGCGGCAAGGGCGGCAAGGAGCGGCTTGTCCCGCTCGGGCAGGCGGCGCGGCGCGCGATGCAACAGTATCTTTCCTTGCGCGAAGAGGCCGGTGCGGCGAGCTCGCGCTGGCTGTTTCCATCATTCGGCGACAGCGGTCATGTGAGCCGCCAACATGTCGCGCGCGAGCTGAAGGCGCTTGCCTCGTCGGCCGGCATCGAGCCTCGCAAAATGAGTCCGCACGTACTGCGTCACGCGTTCGCCAGTCACCTGCTCGCCAATGGCGCAGACCTGCGCATCGTGCAGGCGCTGCTCGGTCACGCCGATGTCTCGACCACGCAGATCTATACCCACGTTCTCGACGAGCGCCTGAAAAGCATGGTGCGCGATCTGCATCCGTTGGCTGACGAGTGAAGAATCCATGCAGTTATGGGCCTTCCCTTGACTCGCCCGGACCCGGCGGGCAGCTTCGCGCCGCCTGATCCGCGACGCCCCGTATTTGGATGCGCACCTACCTCGATTTTGAAAAGCCGGTGGCGGAGCTTGAGTCGAAGCTCGAGGAGCTGCGCACGTTGGCGGCGGGAGGCGACGCGGTCGCGATCGGAGACGAAATCGGCCGTCTCGAGGCTAAGGCCGCTCAAGCGCTGCGCGAGATCTACGCAAATTTGACGCCGTGGCAAAAGACGCAGGTCGCGCGCCATCCGCAGCGCCCGCATTTTTCCGATTATGTCGCCAAGCTGTTCACCGACTTCACTCCGCTTGCGGGCGATCGCAAGTTCGGTGAGGACGAGGCGATCCTTGGTGGCTTTGCCCGCTTCCAGGGAGAGAGCGTCTGCGTGATCGGGCATGAGAAGGGCTCGACCACCGAAGCGCGCATCAAGCACAATTTCGGCATGGCGCGGCCCGAGGGCTATCGAAAGGCCGTTCGCCTCATGGAGCTTGCCGACCGGTTCGGACTTCCCGTGATCTCGCTCGTCGATACGGCTGGTGCGTATCCCGGAATCGATGCCGAGGCGCGCGGCCAGGCGGAGGCGATCGCGCGTTCGACCGAGGCATGCCTTTCGCTTGGCGTGCCCAACATCGCGGTGATCATCGGGGAAGGCGGATCGGGCGGTGCAATCGCAATCGCGACCGCGAATATCGTTATCATGCTGGAGCACGCGATCTACAGCGTGATCTCGCCGGAGGGGGCGGCGTCAATCCTGTGGCGCGACACGTCGAAGGCACAGGAAGCCGCCACCAACATGAAGATCACAGCACGCGACCTTGAGCGGCTCGGGGTGGTCGATCAGGTGGTTCCCGAGCCCCCCGGCGGCGCGCACCGTCAGCCCGAGGTCACAATTGCCGCCACGGGCGAGGCAATCGATGCGGCCCTGACCGGTCTGCGAGGCTTTTCCCCCGACGAGATCCGGTCGCGGCGACAACAAAAATTCCTCGCAATTGGCCGTAATCTTTAGAGCTAAGGCTCGATTCCGGCGGGGGGCGGGGGCAGAAATCATTGATAAATCAAGGTGTCCCTGCGGCCCGCGCTTGCGGTAACCGCTCGTCAAGGGTAACGGTTTAGCCAATGATCGTCGCTAATTCGTGCGATCTCAGGGGTGCAGCGTTGAGCCGTTCCTTTGTTCGAACCCGTAGCCTCGTGCTTGCGGCGGCTGGTGCGGTTGCGCTTGCTGGCTGCGTTCCCGAGGGCGGCTCGCTTCCGACCTTCGGCCCAAAGCATCTTCAACCGGTTTCGATGCAGACCATGGCCCTGTTCGATCAGAAGGGCATGGACAAGAATTCCCCGATCCTGCTCCGCATCTTCAAAGAAGAATCGGAGGTCGAAATCTGGAAACAGAACCGCGAAGGCAAGTTTGCGCTTCTGAAAACGTACCCGATCTGCCGCTGGTCCGGCGAGCTCGGTCCGAAGATCAAGGAAGGCGACCGGCAGGCGCCGGTAGGCTTCTACTTCATCACGCCCGAGTTGATGAATCCGCGCTCGAGCTACTATCTCGCCTTCAATCTCGGTTATCCCAACGAATTCGATCGTGCTTACGGCCGTACCGGCGCGCATCTTATGGTGCACGGCGACTGCTCGTCGCGCGGCTGCTACGCGATGACCGACGAGCAGATCCAGGACATTTTCGCGCTCGCGCGGGATTCGTTCGACGGCGGGCAGCTCGCGTTCCAGGTGCAGGCGTTTCCGTTCCGCATGACCGCGAAGAACATGGCGCGCCATCGGAAAAATCCGTACATGGCGTTCTGGCGCATGCTGAAGGAAGGCAGCGATCATTTCGAACTGACCAGGACCCAGCCGAAGATCGACGTGTGCGAGAAGCGCTATGTCTTCAACGCACATCTGGCCGATCCATCGCAACTGTTCGATCCGAAGGGGCAGTGCCCGATCTACGACGTGCCGACCGAGATCGCGAGCGCCGTCACCGCAAAGCGGCAGGCGGATGATCGCGAAACTGCGGTGCTCGCGCGGCTGCTGCCGGCTGCGCCGATCGTCACCGGCCGCGACGGCGACACGCATCAGGCATTCGCGGGCGGCGTCAATCGGCCGGTGAACACCGCAGTGCCGGCCGCCATCGACGATGGCCGGAACCTGGCCTCGAGCGGATCGAAAAGCGACTCAGTGACCGGCTCGACAGGCACTTCAACAGCGGGCGTTCCGACACCGCCTGGTGATCCGCGGCGGGGCGGCACTTCGACCGCTGCAAGTGCGTCGGGTTCGGCGCGCGCCTCGTTGACAAATGGCACGCCGCGCCGGACGACCCCCCGCGAGAAGCCCGCTCAGGACGAGCCCGCCGTGCAGCCGGCGCAGGACCAATTCAGCGCACCGCCGGCATTGCCGGGCGCGACGCCGATCCGTTCCTCGGGCGGGTTCTCTTACCGCTGATTTGACTGACGAGTAGTCGAGTCGCTCGCCTTCAGGCGAAGCGGCCGTGGCAGTGCTTGTACTTCTTGCCGGAACCGCAGGGGCAGGCCTCGTTGCGCCCGACCTTGCCCCAGGTCGACGGGTCGTCGGACTTGCGCGCGGCAGCCGAGACGCGTCCGCCGTTCGCGGCGGAAGCGGTGGCAAGCGCCATCTCATCCTCGCCGGTGACGGGGTTGATGTGGTGTGCCTCCATGGGTGGAAGCTCGCTCTGGGCCGGAGGCGCGGTAACAATCTCGATGCGCATGAGCTGGGCGGTGACGCCCTCGCGCAGGCGGTTGAGCAGCGTGTCGAACAGCTGGAAGGCTTCTGACTTGTACTCGTTCAGCGGATCGCGCTGGGCATAACCGCGGAATCCGATCACTTGGCGCAGGTGGTCGAGCATCACAAGGTGCTCGCGCCACAGGTGATCGAGCGTCTGCAAGAGCACCGATTTCTCGACATAGCGCATGATCTCGGCGCTGTACTTCGCGACCTTGGCGGCCATTAGCTCGTCGGCGGCGCGGGTTATGCGCTCACGCACTTCTTCGTCGGCGATGCCCTCTTCCTTCGCCCACTCGTCAACCGGGAGTGAAAGGCCGAGCACGTTCTGCACTGCTTCCTTCAGCGCCGGCGTTCCCCACTGCTCGGGGTAGGCATTCTCGGGAATGTGACGTGACACGAGTTCACTCACGACCGATCGGCGCATGTCCGCGACGGTTTCCGAGACGTCTTGGTCGCGCATCAATTCAATGCGCTGCTCGAAGATGACCTTGCGCTGGTCGTTCATCACGTCGTCGAATTTCAGCAGGTTCTTGCGAATGTCGAAGTTGCGTGCCTCGACCTTCTGCTGCGCCTTCTCGAGAGCCTTGTTGATCCACGGATGGACGATCGCCTCGTTCTCCTGGAGGCCGAGCTTGGTCAGCATACCGCCGAGCTGGTCCGACCCGAAGATGCGCATCAGGTCGTCCTCGAGCGAGAGGAAGAACTTGGAGGTGCCGGGGTCACCCTGGCGGCCGGAACGGCCGCGCAACTGATTGTCGATGCGACGCGCTTCGTGACGCTCGGTGCCGAGTACGAACAGGCCGCCTGCGGCGAGCGCCTTCTCCTTCAGGCGGGCCACTTCCTCGCGGATCTTTTGCTCCTTGGCGGCGCGATCCGGGCCGGCGGGGATGTCGCCGACTTCCTGTCGGATGCGCATGTCGGCGTTACCACCGAGCTGAATATCGGTGCCGCGGCCGGCCATGTTGGTTGCGATCGTTACCGCGCCGGGTACGCCGGCCTGGGCGATGATGTAGGCTTCCTGTTCGTGGTAGCGGGCGTTCAGCACCGCGAATACGCGCGCCTTCTTCGCGCCCTCGTCCCCGCTGTAAAGCTTGGAAAACGCATTCACGTCGGAGAAGTCGTGCTGCTCCCAGCCTTCCTTGGTGAGCGTCTCGGCGAGCATCTCCGACTTCTCGATTGAAGTGGTGCCGACGAGCACGGGCTGGCCGCGATCCTTGCAATCCTTGATGAGTGTCACGATCGCCCGGTATTTCTCCGCCGCAGTCCGATAGACTTCGTCATCCTGGTCGTCGCGGATCATCGGCATGTTGGTCGGAATTTCGACGACCTCAAGCCGGTAAATGTCCGCGAACTCATCCGCCTCGGTTGAGGCGGTGCCGGTCATGCCGGCCAGCTTGTTGTAAAGGCGGAAATAATTCTGGAAGGTGATCGAGGCGAGCGTCTGGTTCTCGGGCTGGACGGTCACGCGCTCCTTTGCTTCGAGTGCCTGGTGCAGGCCTTCGGAGTAGCGGCGGCCAGGCATCATGCGACCGGTGAACTCGTCGATGATGATGACCTCGTCGTTTTTCACGATGTAGTCGCGATCGCGCTGAAACATTTTGTGTGCGCGGAGCGCCTGATTGACGTGATGCACGACCGAGACGTTCTCGATGGCGTAGAGCGACTCGCCTTTCACGAGTCCGGCCTCGCGCAGCTTTCCCTCGAGAAACTCCATTCCGCCTTCGGTCAGCGTAACGGTGCGCAGCTTCTCGTCGACATCGTAATGCGCCTTGTCGAGCGTCGGGATGAACTTGTCGATGGTGTTGTAGAACTCGGAACGGTCGTCGAGCGGGCCGGAGATGATCAAGGGGGTGCGTGCCTCGTCGACCAGGATGCTGTCGACCTCGTCGACAATCGCGTACACATGGCGGCGCTGAACCATCTGCGGCAGCTCGTACTTCATGTTGTCACGCAGATAGTCGAACCCGAGCTCATTGTTGGTGCCGTAGGTGACGTGGCACGCATAGGCCGCCTGGCGTTGTTCGTCGTCGAGTCCGTGCACGATGACGCCGACCTTGAGGCCGAGGAACTTGTAGATTTGGCCCATCCACTCGGCGTCGCGCTTGGCGAGGTAGTCGTTCACGGTGACCACGTGAACGCCCTCGCCGGTCAGTGAATTGAGATAGACGGGCAGCGTCGCGACCAGCGTCTTGCCTTCGCCGGTTTTCATCTCTGCGATCGCGCCTTCGTGCAGCACCATGCCGCCGATCAGCTGAACGTCGAAGTGGCGTTGGCCGAGTGTGCGCTTGGCGGCCTCGCGCACGGTGGCGAAGGCGGGCACCAGAAGATCGTCGAGAGAAGCGCCGTCGGCGACCTGCTTACGGAATTCATCGGTGCGGGCGCGCAGCGCGTCGTCGGAGAGCGCTTCGAGCTCGGGCTCAAGTGCATTTATCGCCGCGACTTTCGGATGGTACGCACGCAGGCGCCGGTCATTGGCGGAACCGAAAATCTTGCGTGCGAGCGAGCCGATCATCGCGAGGTCTTTCCTTCTCGCCCGACGCTCAGGGCGCGGGGATCAGAGGCGGTCGCCCGACGGAGGCGGGAGACTGCGGCACAATTGGGATGATTGCCGCGTGGTCACGAAAGCTTGCGTCGGAGCGGGATTCCGGCGCGCCGACGCAGAGATATGAATGGCCCCGGGCCTTGTCAATTGGCGGTTCCGCGCGCGACGACGAGGCCCCGCGGGCTCGGCCTTGCTTCGCATGCGTGGTTGCGTCACCCTCCCTTTGACGCCATCCGGCATCGCGCCGTTAGGATTCATCATGAAATCAGCCGCCTTTGCCGTCGCGCTCGCTGCCGGCGTTTCGCTCGCGGGAGCCGTCTCGGCCGTGGCGCAGGGCGCGGATCCGGTGATTGCGCGGGTGGACGGCAAGGAAATTCACCAGAGCGACCTGGCTATCGCCGAGGCGGACATCGGATCAAGCTTGCCGGCGGCCGCACCCGAGGCGCGGCGGGAAGCTTTGTTGACGTATCTCATCGACATCACGATCATCGCCAACGCCGCCGAAGCGAAGAAGCTGCCGCAGGCGCCCGGATTCGAGCGCCGTGTCGCGTTCGCTCGGCAAAAGGTTCTGATGGAGACGTTGCTCGATCAGGAAATGAAGGCGGCGGTAAATGAATCAACGATGAAAAAGCTCTACGACGATTCCGTCGCACGCACGAAGCCGGATGAGGAAGTGCGTGCCCGACATATTCTGGTCGAGACTGAAGAAAAAGCGAAGGAAGTGCTCGGCAAGCTCAACGCCGGCGGAGATTTCGCGGCGCTCGCCAAAACAGAATCGAAGGACCCAGGTGCAGCGGAAGGGGGCGATCTCGGCTACTTCACGAAGGACCAGATGGTGTCCGAATTCGCCGAAGCGGCGTTCAAGCTCGAGAAGGGCGCCCTGTCTGCTCCCGTGAAGACGCAGTTCGGCTGGCATGTGATCAAAGTCGAGGACAAGCGCACGAAGCCGGTACCGGCTTTCGACGCGGTGAAGGGTCAAATAGAGTCCTATCTCGCGCGCCGCGCGCAGGCCGAGCTCGTCGGCAAGCTGCGCGAGGGCGCTAAGGTCGAGCGAATTCCGCAGAAGACGGACGCTGCGCCGGCGACGCCGCCGGCGGGCAGTCCAAAGTAATATCTATTTGGGGGCATGGGTAACGTATCGCCGCTGGCGCCGGCCTCGATTGCCGAGTTGCCGCCGATCGCGGGCGTAAGGCTCGCCACAGCATCGGCAGGTATCCGCTACGAAGGCCGGACGGACGTTCTTCTCGCGGTGCTGGACAAGGGCACCGCGGTTGCTGGCGTCTTGACCCGATCGAAATGCCCATCGGCACCGGTCGAGTGGTGCAAAGCGCGGCTCGGAACGGGGCGCGCGCGGGCGCTCGTCGCCAACGCTGGCAACGCCAACGCCTTCACCGGCGAGAAAGGCCTCGCCGCGGTGAAGCGAACCGCAGCGCTCGCGGCCGAAGCGGTCGGCTGCAAGTCGAACGAAGTGCTCATCGCGTCAACGGGGGTCATCGGCGAACCGCTCGACGCATCGACGATCGGCCGCGTGTTGCGCGGGGCAGCCTTGGCCGCGCGGCCGGAGAACTGGAAGGCCGCGGCGCGCGCGATTATGACAACCGACACGTTTGCAAAACTCTCCTCGGCGACAGCGCGCCTTGGCCAAACGGACGTTCGCATCAACGGTATCGCGAAGGGCTCTGGCATGATCGCGCCGGACATGGCGACGATGCTTTCCTTCGTGTTCACGGACGCGCCAATCGCGGCGCCGGTGCTGCGAACGCTCGTACGGCAGGAAGTGGTCGATACGTTCAACGCGATCACCGTGGACGGCGACACTTCCACGTCCGACACGCTGCTCGTGTTCGCGACGGGAGGTGCGGCGGCGCGTGGCGCGCCCGCCATCAGGAGTAGGGGCGACAAGCGCCTCGAGGAATTCCGGCGTGCGTTGCGGGCGGTGTTTGCCGATCTGTCGGAACAGATCGCGCGCGACGGCGAAGGCGCCCGCAAGCTCGTGCGCGTCACCGTGAAGGGTGCGGTGTCTAAGGCGTCCGCCCGCAAGATCGCGCTTTCGATCGCGAACTCGCCGCTCGTGAAAACGGCGATCGCAGGAGAGGACGCCAATTGGGGCCGCGTGGTAATGGCGGTCGGCAAGGCCGGTGAACCCGCGGACCGCGATAAGCTGTCGATCTATTTCGGTGATATTCGGGTGGCGTCCGCCGGAGCGCGCGATCCGGACTATGATGAAAAGAAAGTATCCGTTTACATGAAACGTGACGTGATCGATTTGACTGTTGATTTAAGGCTCGGACGCGCGAGCGATCGGGTTCTTACGTGCGATCTGACCAAGGAATACGTCGCCATCAACGGCGACTACCGGTCCTGAGCGAATGGCAAATGCCGCCAATACGCGGCCGCGCGCTAGGAAGCCGTTAACGGGCGGCGCCTACGCTTGTCGGCAGGTTCGCGCGTGAGGCTTGTACTTGTCGCCGCCTGCGCGCTCGTCGATGTCGACGGACGGGTGCTGCTGACCCGCCGTCCTGAAGGAAAGACATTGGCGGGCTTGTGGGAATTTCCCGGCGGGAAGGTCGAGGCGGGCGAGCTGCCGGAGCAGACGCTGATCCGGGAATTGAAGGAGGAGCTCGGGATCGAGGTTTCCAACGCGTGTCTCGCGCCGCTCACTTTCGCGAGCCATGCCTATGCCGATTTCCATCTCCTGATGCCGCTCTGGATATGCCGGCGTTGGGAGGGAATTGTGACGGCACAGGAAGGGCAACAGATCGTGTGGGTGCGGCCGCAGCGGCTCCGGGAATATCCGATGCCGCCCGCCGACGAACCATTGATCCCGCACTTGGTCGAACTACTTACTGTGCCCGGAACGCGGGCCAATGAGAGCGGACGATGAAGCAGACAGCCACCAGCCTACTGTTTGATCTGAAGCGACTTTACGAAAACGAAAGTGGTGCGACCGCAATCGAGTACGCGTTGATCGCAATGTGCATCTCGATCACGATCGTTGCCGCCGCGACCGCAGTCGGCACCTCGCTCAACACCGTCTTCGACAAGGTCGGGGACAGCCTCAACGCCGCCACCGGCGGCTAGTCCGCAGGTCCGGGTTTGCGCGCCGGGCGGGCCGGATCACCGGTCCGGCGTTCATGCGTGCCGAGCGCGTCCGCCAAGCGCATCTTTGCCGACCCTGGGCGCAGCGGTTGCTGCTGACTCTCGTGTGGCGCCCACGCGGAAATGGACAACAGATCGAAGGTTGCGCGCAGGCGTCCGTCCGGATCGGAGAAACGCTGCGCGTAGATCTCCGCGGTACGTGCGAGCGTCGCGCGTAACAGCGGCGCGCGGCGGCGCTCGGTGAGGATGTTGGTCGCGCCCATGGCGCGCAGATCGGCAAACAGCCTGGCGAGATTCGAGTAGCGGACGGTCACGCGATCGAGATCCGTCACCGGAAGGGCAAGCCCCGCGCGCTGCAGGAGCGAGCCGAGCGCGCGCACGTCGACGAACGGTGCGACGCGCGGTGAGGCGCCGCCTTCGATCTCGGATTCGGCGGCGGCGAGGCATTGGCGCAATTCGGTCAGCGTCTCTCCACCGACAAGCACCGCAAGGAACAGCCCGTCCGGCTTCAACGCCCGCCGCACTTGGACAAGTGTGCCCGGCAGGTCGTTTGCCCAATGCAACGCAAGCGCCGAGACGATGACGTCGAAAGTCCCATCGGCGAAGGGGAGCAGCTCTTCGTCTGCAGCCACACGCGGTCCGAGCGTGTGGGTACGCAAATGGGCAAGCGGCTCGCAGGCAACGATCTCTGCAACGTTTTCTTGGAGGGATTCGCGCAGTGCTTCCCCCGGTGTGCCGAGATCGAGCGCGAACGAGAACCGGCGCGTGACCGTCGAGAGGCGCTCGGCAAGATCTTTCGCCGCGCGCTCGAGGAGGAAGTTCTCCGTGCTGCCGATCGCCGCACGTCGCCGCCGTGCGCGCAAGAGCGCGCGATCGAACAGGCGGGGAGGGTTGTCCATGGCAAATTCTCACGCGGTCGCCGCCCCAACGTGGCATCGCCGTGCATTCGGCGCTAGCCTCGCGCCATGACAGGCGAACCGGCGCAGGCGGAGATCGAGCACTCCCGGCCCGACGGGAGCCTTCGCCGGTTCTTTCGGGCGGCGGCTCGAACCGCAGTGGATCTCGTGCTCCCACCCACTTGCCTCGCCTGCCGCAAGCCCGTGGGCGCGGCTGGCGGGCTTTGCCCGTCCTGCTGGATCAAGATGGGGTTCATTGAGCGGCCGTACTGCGAACGACTCGGCACGCCATTTCCCCACGACACCGGCGGTTCGCTTCTATCGCCTGCGGCGATCGCCAACCCGCCGGCGTTCGATCGGGCCCGTGCGGCCGCGCGTTATGGCGATGCCGCACGCGAACTCGTCCACCTGTTGAAGTACGGCGATCGGCTTGATCTCGCGGCTCCGCTGGGACGATGGATGGCGCGCGCCGGCGCGGAAGTGCTCGCCGACGCCGACGCCCTCGTGCCCGTGCCGTTGCATTGGACGCGGCTGTGGCAACGGCGCTTCAATCAGTCAGCGATGCTTGCGCGCGCGATCGCCTCGGCGGCTGGCGTTCCTGTCGCCGATCACATTCTCGCGCGCACGCGAGCGACCGCGCCGCAAATCGGACTCGCTCGGAGTGAGCGCGCGCGCAACGTGCAAGGCGCGTTCGCCGTACCGAGGGCAGCGCGCATCGATGTAAAAGGGCGGAAACTTGTCGTTATCGATGACGTGTTAACTTCCGGAGCGACCGTCGAAGCGTGCGCGAACGTGTTGCGGCGCGCGGGCGCGAGCCGGGTCGACGTGCTGGTGCTGGCGCGGGTTGTCGGCTACGAATGAAACGCCATATGATGCGGCGGGACGACAGGAGGTTTCCTTGAGCGAGCCAAGAACATTCCGGGCGGCGCTCGTGCAGTTGCGCGCCGGTCGCGACGTGATCGCCAATATCGACGCGGCCGCGAAGTTGGTGCGCGAAGCAAAGTCACTCGGCGCGGAATACGTGCAGACGCCCGAGCAGACTTCGCTCATGGAGCTCGATCGCAAGTCGTTGTTCGGGCACATCGTCGAGGAAGAGCACGACCCCGCGCTTGCGGCGTTCCAGCAGCTCGCTCGCGAGCTCAAGATTTACGTTCATATCGGTTCGCTGGCGGTGAGAGTGTCGCCGGACAAGGCGGCGAACCGCACGTTCTTCATCGGCCCGAATGGTGAGATCATCGCGCGCTACGACAAGATCCACATGTTCGATGTGAATCTGCCGAACGGCGAGAGCTATCGCGAATCGAACACCTATCGGCCCGGCGATACGGCCGTGGTCGTGGCGCTGCCATTCTGCAAGGTTGGATTGTCGATCTGCTACGACGTGCGCTTCCCGGCGCTGTATCGGGCGCTCGCCGAGGCGGGCGCGGAAATGATTGCCGTTCCAGCCGCGTTCACCAAGCAGACGGGCGAGGCCCATTGGCACCTGTTGTTGCGCGCGCGCGCGGTCGAGACCGGCTGCTTCGTATTGGCAGCCGCGCAGGGCGGCCGGCACGAGAACGGGCGCGACACGTTCGGGCACAGTGTGGCGATTGATCCCTGGGGCCGCGTGTTCGCCGAGGCGGGTATCGAGCCCGGCGTGACCATCGCCGATATCGACCTTGCACTCGTCGCGGACGCACGCAGCAAAATTCCGGCGCTCGAGCACGGGCGGCGTTTCGAAGTCGTCGCCCCGCCGAAGGACGGCGGGCGGCTGCATCTGGTGGGTAAAGCATCTTGATCCGGTACGCACTCGTCTGTGAAGCAGGCCATAACTTCGAAAGTTGGTTCCGCTCGTCCGCCGACTATGACGCGCAACGGAAGAAGAGCCTCGTTGCCTGCCCAACATGCGGCTCCGCCTCGATCGAGAAGCAGATTATGCGCCCGTCGGTCGCCCGCCGTGATGTGCCCGCAGCGCGAAAGGAGCAGCCGGCCGCCGCGGAGAAGGCCCCTGTCGCGATGATGTCGCCGCAGGAGCAGGAATTCCGGAAGAAGCTCAAGGAGCTGCGCGACCACGTCACGAAGAGTGCCGACTACGTGGGTGAGAAATTTCCGGAGCTTGCCCGGCAGATGCACTATGAAGAGATCGAGCAGCGCTCGATCTACGGCGAAGCGAAGCCCGACGAAGTGCGCGAGCTGCTCGACGAAGGTGTCGCGGTGCAGCCGCTTCCGGTCTTGCCGGAGGATCGGAACTAATCCTGCCCGCAGAACCGGCGCGTGGCGCGACCTAGGCGTCGCCGGAGGTCGACCGCATACCGGCCGTCGACGCGGCGAGCATGGGCGCCGGGGCCGGCAAGCGTGACAGATTGCCAAGCAGGATCACCGCCAGGCAGATCACAGTTCCTGCCAGCGTCGATTGCCAGCTTGGAAAGCCGATCAACAAAGCGCCCACGAACAGCACGACGCGCGACCACATGCGCAGCAGTCCGAAGCGCCACAGCCGGCCCTCGGAAGCCGCGGCGATCAGCATGATTGCAACGACGTTGATCGGCAGCCAGATCGCCGTGTCGAGCCACGAGCCCTGCAAGATCAGCGCCGGCTGGAACAGGAAGAACACCGGGATGAAGTAGAGGACAATGCCGAGCCGGCAGGCGTGCCAGCTCGTCAGCATCGGGTCGGAATCGCTGATGCGAGAGGCGATGAAGGCGGCAAGCGCCACCGGTGGTGTGATGGCAGCGAGCATCGAGTAGTAGGCGATGAAGAGGTGGATCGCGAGTGTATTGAACCCGCCGATCTGCTCGAGCGCCGGCGCGAGGGTCAGTGCCAGCATGAGGTAGGCGGCCACGATCATGCCCAGCATGCCGAACAGCAGGCAGATGCCGACGCCGATGATGAGGACGAGGGCGACATTCTCTCCGCCGAGGCGCACCAGCTCGGAGGCGATGTTGGGCGCGACGCCCGTCGCCATCAGGCCGCCGAGAATGAAGCTCGTCGGCAGCAGGAGCGCCATGGTTTGGCTCAGCAACTTGCTGATCTCGAGCAGGATCTCGGGAATCTTCTCGAGACGCAGGCGCAAACTCTTTTTCACGAAGGACAGTGCGAGCAGAAGCGCACAGGCGTAGAATGGTGCGAGCCGCTCCCAACGCATGAAAACGAGGCCCCAGACGAGGAAGCCAAGCACGGCGAGGAACGGCCAACCATCCTTGAGGGTCTGCGAGAGGGTCGGCAATTCGGCGCGCGGCAATCCGGCGAGCCCCGCCTTCGCCGAATAGGCGTCGACGTGACAGTAGAGGCCGAAATAATAGAGGATACTCGGCAACGCCGCGGCGACGACGATGACGCCGTACTCGGTGTTGGTGAAGTCCGCCATGATGAAGGCGACGGCGCCCATCACCGGCGGCATCAGCATGCCGCCGGTGGAGGCGCAGGCTTCCAGCGCGCCCGCATAATAGTTGGGGAAGCCGGCGCGACGCATGCTCGGGATGGTGATCGCGCCGGTGCTGACGACGTTGGCGAAGATGCTGCCGCTCAGGCTGCCGAAGAACCCGCTGGAGAGTACTGCGACCTTTGCCGGCCCACCACGGGCGGTGCCCATCAGTGCCATCGCGAGCTTGAGAAAGAAGTCAGCCGCGCCGGTGGGGCCTAGCAGCGCGGCAAGGATCAGGAATCCGATCAAGGTCTCGCCGACGACGCGCGTGACCACTCCAAGCAGTGCATCGCTCGAATAGACGTTGAACGCAATCGTACGGCCGAACGACATCGGCGGCCCCCACAGGACGCCGGGCAGATACTCCGCATAGACGGGATAGAGCGCGAAGATCGCGACGATGATCAGAAAGATTATGCCGCCGGTCCGGCGAGCCGCTTCCATCACGATCAGGAAGACGGTGATGGCGACGGCGAGCTGCCAACTATTGGCTGGAATCCAGGTCTGGAAGGCGAGCTCGCGGCTCATGTACGTCAGGAATACAAAAATCCCCAACGTGAGGACCGCGGGACCGTAGCTTAGCCAGCCGACGTTCCGCTCCTTGCGGTGCGCCGGCGTGAGCAGAAATACGACCGGCAGGAACATCAGCATCAGGAGGAAATAGTAGGTGAGGTCCAGCATCGGATAGATGCTGAAGATGTAATTGACAGAGATCGCGATGCCGGCGGCCGAAGTCGCGAGAATGTAGAGCCGGATGACAAGCGGCAATGAGCGGTATCGATCAAGCGTGCGATCGGCAAACGCTTCGGGGACCTTCGCTTGAATGTCCGCTCCGATCTTTTCCTCGATGCCACTCATGATGCCCTCGTCATCTCAGCTGCGGGCGCGCGCCGGCAGCGACGGTCGCGCGGGCGGCGCGGGCAAGCGAACCGCACCGCACCGTCGTCGCATTACTTTATCGCGAGGACCTGAAGGCCGAACGGCTGCTCCATGCCGTTCTTCTTTCTGAACTCGGCCCATAGAGCGAGCCAGTCCTTGTTTCCGGGTGCCGTCGAGATGCCCTTTTCCGTTGCGGCCTCGAGCGCGTCCTTGTAGACGGCGACGCGCTTCTTCGCGAGCTCAACTAGTTTGTCCTGGCGGGCCTGGTACTGCGGCTTCCAGAGATTCTTTTCCTTCAAGTAGCGGACCGTGCCCTCGTGCAGCGGCTCGAGGGCTCCCGCCTCGAGAAATTCGACGAGGTTTGCGATCGTCATCATGTTCGCGTGGGTGAACTTGTCTTTGAACTTAGCGTGGTTCTCATCCATCCACTTCACGAGCTGGTATACGAATTCCGGATCTTCGCTCGCCAGCACGTGGTTGGATTGATAGGCGTGGTCCATCTGAATGCCGATCGACGATTTCACGCCGGCTGTCGTCTTCTTCACGATGTAGCCCGGCTGGAGCTTGCGATAGCGGTCGAAAGCCTCCGGATTCTTGTCGCGTGACGGGAGCTCCAGCCAGCGGATGCCGTTCGGTCCCGCCTCGGCCTGATAGCTCGGGCCGGAGATCGGCGAGGTGAAGGTTACGTCCGCGCGGCCTTCGGCAACGACGCTCGTGTTGGCGCCGTAGCTGCCGACCTCGACCAGCTGCACGTCCGATCGCTTAAGGCCGCGATAGGCAAGCAGCGCGTCGACACCTGCCACCAGGAAGGATGAAGTTGCGGCGAGGGCGACTTTCGTGCCGGGCTTGATGTCGTCGATCGTCTTGATCGAGGAGTCCCCGCGGACCATGTACCCCCAGGCCGTCACCAGATTCATGTTGATGAGGCGCGTGTCGGACGGCCCGCCGATGCGTGAGGCATAGCCTTCGATGGCGTCGAGCTGATCGAAGTAGTCGGACGGCTGATAGAGCGAGAGACGGCCTTCGCCCGAGTTCAGCCATTCGGTGCGGGCGTAGCCGTTCGGAGCCGGCAGCACGCGGGCGCGCGAACCAGTGGCGTTGTTGAATTCAGGCGTCCATGCCAATGCGAGCGAATGGTTCGCGGTGCCGACGGCCGGCGTAATCACATTGAAAAATTTCGGCCAGGCGAATTCCTTCTTCTGCGCGCTCGATTGCTGCGCGCCGCCTATGAGCACCGCCCCGCCGAGCAACAATGCGCCGGCAACGCCGCAAACAGTCGTCCACTTGTTGTGCAACATCGCGTCCCTCCCAGGACCATTTGTATTGTTCGGAGCGCTATTGTGAGCGCTCATTGATGCAAGGCTAGTTGTGGAGGCCGGTCGTGTAAACCTCCCCTGGCCGCAGGCGGTGTCCGCAATGCAACCGGATCGGAAAAAATCGACGGCGAGTCTGGAAATAGTCGGCCTGCAGCCGAGTTAGCGGTGTGCCCAGAGCAGCAGCGCAATGCCGGCGACGGTGCAAACGATTCCGAGAGCTTCGCGGAGCGTCGTACGCTCATCGAACAGGCGCCGCGCGACGATCTGCGCGAACAGGACCTCGATGAGCGCGAGCGTGCGCACGCTGGCGGCGGTCGCGAGCGCAAACGCGAGAAACCAGAATTGCGAGGCAAGGGCGCCGAGGAAGCCGGCAGCGAGCGACGGCCGCCAGGAGCGGACTATGGCGCGCAGCGCCGCAGGCTCGCGTAGCGCAAGATAGAGTGACAACAGCGCGGCCTGGAGGACAAGGCCGACGGTGAGCGTGAACGTCGCAGCCATCACGTAGTTCGGCAGTTCGAGGCTGAGGATCGCGCCGCGATAGCCGACGGCAGAAAGCGCGAACATGGCGCCGGCGGCGATCCCGAGGATCATCGGTCGCGGTCCGTCCGTGGGTGCGCCAGGACGCAGTGACATCAACATCACGCCGGCCGTAGCAATCAGGATCGCTGCGCCCATCAGCGGCGTGAGCCGGTCGCCGAGAAAGACAAGGCCGAACAGTGCGACCTGCACCGGCTCGGTCTTGATGTAGGCAATCGCGACAACGAACGAGCGCTCGTTCATCGCGCTCAGCATGAGCGCGGTCGCAAGGATCTGGGCGAGCGTGCCGAGCAAGATCCACGGCCAATAGATCGGGGATGGCGCGGGCAGGTCCGCACCGGCCGCGAAGGTGACCACGGCGAGAAACAGGATCGCAAACGGAAATCCGAACAGGAAGCGCACATGCGTCGCGCCGACCGTGCCGAGCGTTCCGGTCAGGCCGCGCTGGGTCGCGTTGCGCAGCGTCTGGGCAAGCGCGGCAGCGACGGTGAACGCCGCCCAGAGCCAGTCTTCCTGGAGCATGGGAACTTCCGCGACGGTCAGGCGAGCACGATGCGCTTGTGCGCAAGCGTCATGTAGTTGACGTCCATATCGTTGTGGCGCTGCCACTGGTCAGCGAGCGGACTGTAGACGATACCTCCTTCGTCCATGATCTCGAGTCCGGCGGCAACGAGCGCTGCTTCCAGCTCCTCGGGCGTTACGAGCTTGTCCCAGCGGTGGGTGCCGACGGGAAGCCAGCGCAGGATGTATTCGGCGCCGACGATCGCGAGGGCGAAGCTCTTGAGCGTGCGGTTGATCGTAGTCACGACCATGAGCCCACCCGGTTTCACGCACTCCCCGCAGTGGTGGACGAATAGCGGAAGGTCGGCCACGTGCTCGACGACCTCCGATGCGATCACGACGTCGAAGCGCTTGCCGGTTTCGGCGACAGCTTCGATGGTCTCGGCCCGGTAGTCGATCTTGAGGCCGATCTTTTCGGCGTGAATGCGCGCGGCGGCGATATTCTCCTCGGCCGGGTCGATTCCGGTGACTTTGGCACCGAGGCGCGCCAGCGGCTCGGCGAGAATGCCGCCGCCGCAGCCGACGTCGAGGATGCTGAGGCCGGACAAGCAGTCGAGCTGTTTCGAATCGGACCCGTAGTGTGCGCAGGCGCTGTCGCGAATGAAAGCCAGCCGCACCGGGTTGAACTTGTGCAGAGGGCGCATCTTTCCGTGCGGATTCCACCACTCGTCGGCCATGGCCGCGAAGCGGGCGACCTCGGCGGCGTCGATGGTGGTCTTCCGTTTCCCGGCGTTAGCCATTTGGACTTCCCTCGGCTGCGCGCCGTTGCGGGCCGATGCTGCCGACTGTATCAATACGCCCGGTTCCGACCGTCGAAAACATCGATTTCCCAATCACGAGGAAGTGCCGCCGCCATGGCCCGTCTCGTCATGAAGTTCGGCGGCACCTCGGTGGCCGACCTCGACCGGATTCGCAACGTCGCGCGCCACGTGGAGCGCGAGGTGAAGGCAGGTAATGAGGTCGCGGTTGTGGTCTCCGCAATGGCCGGCAAGACCAACGAACTCGTCGCGCTGGCGCGGGAGGCGGCGGCGCTCCACGATGCGCGCGAGTATGACGCGGTTGTCGGGTCCGGCGAGCAAGTGACCTCCGGGTTGCTCGCGATTGTTCTCGAGGACATCGGCGTGCCGGCGCGCTCGTGGCAAGGCTGGCAGCTTCCGATCCTGACCGACAACGCACACGGCGCCGCGCGCATTCTTCAAATCAACGGCGCCGAGCTGATCAAACGATTTCGCGAGCACGGTCAGGTCGCCGTCATTTCCGGCTTCCAGGGTGTGCACAAGGAGACCGGACGGATCACAACCCTTGGACGCGGCGGGTCGGATACAAGCGCAGTTGCCGTCGCTGCGGCGATCCGCGCCGATCGTTGCGATATCTATACCGATGTGGACGGCGTCTATACGACCGATCCGAACATAGTCGAAAGGGCCCGTCGGCTCGACAAGGTGGCCTACGAGGAAATGCTGGAAATGGCGTCGCTCGGCGCCAAGGTCATGCAGGTGCGTTCCGTAGAGCTCGCGATGCAAAAGCGCGTGCGCGTGTTCGTGCGTTCGAGCTTCGAGAAGCCGGAAGACATCGACCCGCACCGGGTACCGAACGGAACACTCATTTGCGATGAGGAGGAGATCGTGGAAAGCCAAGTCGTAACCGGCATCGCCTTCTCCAGGGACGAAGCGCAGATTTCGATCCGCCGGGTGGCGGACAAGCCGGGCGTGGCGGCCTCGCTGTTCGGGCCGCTCGCCGACGCAAATATCAACGTAGACATGATCGTCCAAAACACCTCGGCCGATGGCCGCACCGACATCACGTTCACCGTGCCGGTCGCAGACTATGAGCGGGCGCAGCAGACACTCGCGAAGATCAAGGATAAGGTCGGATTCGCGGCGATCGAAGGTGCGGCCGATGTAGTGAAGGTGTCGATCATCGGAGTAGGCATGCGCAGCCACGCGGGCGTTGCAGCAACGGCGTTCAAGGCCTTGGCGGACCGGGGCATCAATATCCGGGCGATCTCGACCTCGGAGATCAAGATTTCGGTCCTGATCGACGCCGCGTATACCGAACTTGCAGTACGGACTTTGCATTCTGTATACGGGCTCGACCGGTAGTCGGGCCTTTGGGGCGACTGGCAGCGGGTACAGTGCCGGCTCATTTCGGTGACAAACGTGCGTAACGGATCGTCGACTAAGAAGGCGGCACGCGGGCACCGGCTCTAGCGAGAGCGCGGGCTCGACTCCCGCGCGAGGTTCTTTCAGCCAACATCGGGCGGCGCGGCGCTCGAACAGGAAACAAGCCCATGCGTGGCGCGCTGGGTGGTCCGCGCGTTTTGTTGCGTCGGCTTCGCGAGGTGATGGCGGAGCCGGTCAGCGCGCAGGAACGGCTCGACAAGATCGTGGTGATGATCGCCGCCAACATGGTTGCGGAGGTCTGCTCGGTCTACGTTTTGCGCGTGGACGGGGGTCTCGAGCTCTATGCCACGGAAGGTCTCAGTCGCGATGCGGTGCACATGACCGTGCTGCGCGCCGGCGAAGGTCTCGTCGGCCTCGTCGCAGCGGAAGCGCAGCCGCTCAATCTCCCGAACGCTCAGGCGCATCCGGCCTTCTCGTACAAGCCGGAAACCGGCGAAGAGATCTATCACTCGTTTCTCGGTGTTCCGATCCTGCGTGCCGGCAACATGCTTGGTGTGCTCGTCGTGCAGAACCGCGCGCATCGCACCTACAGCGAGGAAGAAGTCGAGGCGCTGCAAACGACTTCAATGGTACTCGCCGAGATGGTCGCGTCGGGCGAGCTCCTGGCGCTTGCGCGACCCGGCGCCGAGCCCGCGGTGCGGCGGCCGGTGCAGGCGAAGGGCCTTCCGCTTTCCGATGGCATCGGGCTCGGCCGTGTGGTCCTGCACGAGCCGCGTGTGGTCGTGAAGAATTTCATCGCTGACGATCCGCAGAAGGAAATCCGGCGTCTGGATCAGGCGATCGATACGTTGCGCGCGTCGATCGACGTGATGCTGGAGGAAGAGGGGATCGCGCGCGCCGGCGAGCATCGGGACGTGCTCGAAGCCTACCGCATGTTCGCGCACGACCGCGGTTGGCTGCACAAGTTGCGCGAAGCGATTCTCACCGGCCTGACCGCGGAGGCCGCAGTCGAACGCGTGCAGTCGGATACGCGTGCACGCATGATGCGGCAAACCGATCCCTACCTGCGCGAACGGCTGCATGATCTTGATGATCTTGCCAACCGGTTGCTGCGCGAGCTGCTTGGTGCGAATCACGCACCGCGCAAAGAGGAACTGCCGGACAACGCGATCATCGTCGCGCGCAACATGAGCCCGGCGGCACTGCTTGATTTCGACCGCTCGCGCCTGCGCGGACTCGTGCTGGAGGAAGGCGCGGCAACGAGCCATGTGGTGATCGTCGCGCGGGCACTCGGCGTCGCCACGGTCGGACAGATCGAGAATGCGGCAAGCCTCGCCGATCCGGGCGACGCGATCATCGTCGACGGCGATACGGGCGAGGTGCACCTGCGGCCGCCGGAAGGGCTCGAGGCCGCCTACGCGGAGAAGGTGCGCCTGCGCGCGCGCAAGCAGGCGCAATACGCGGTGCTGCGCGACCAGCCGGCCGTGAGCAAGGACGGCGAACGGCTGCAGCTCATGATCAACGCGGGACTCCTCGTCGATCTGCCGCATCTTGCGGAAACGGGCGCGGACGGCATTGGCTTGTTCCGCACCGAGCTGCAATTCATGGTCGCCGCAACGTTGCCGCGCACCAGCGAGCAGCTGCGCCTTTATCGCTCCGTCCTCGACGCCGCCGACGGCAAGCCGGTGACCTTCCGTACGCTCGATATCGGCGGTGACAAGGTACTGCCCTACATGCGCGCCGTGGAGGAGGAAAATCCGGCGCTCGGCTGGCGCGCGATCCGGCTTGGGCTCGATCGGCCGGCGCTGCTACGCATCCAGCTGCGCGCTCTCTTGCACGCGGCTGCGGGACGCAACCTACGACTCATGTTCCCGATGGTGTCCGCGATTGAGGAGTTCGACAGCGCGCGCACGCTCGTGGAGCGGGAGCTGACGCATCTGCGCCGGCACGGGCATCGCTTGCCGGAGCAGGTGCAAATCGGTGTGATGGTGGAAGTGCCATCGCTGCTGTTCGTGCTTGACGAAATTCTACAGCGGGCCGATTTCCTCTCGGTTGGGTCGAATGATCTCGTACAGTTCCTGTTTGCGGCCGATCGCGGCAATGCGCGAGTGTCCGGCCGCTTCGATCCGCTGTCGGCACCGGTGCTGCGCGCGCTGAAGTCGGTGGTCGACGCCGGAAAGGCGCACGGCAAGCCGGTGACGCTTTGCGGCGAACTCGCATCGCGGCCGTTGGAGGCGCTTGCGCTCGCCGCGATCGGATACCGCGCGCTTTCCGTGTCGGCTCCCGCAATCGGCCCGGTCAAAGCGATGCTGCTCGCGCTCGACATCGGCGCGGCGCGGAAAGCGCTTGAGCCAATGCTGACCGAGAAGACGGGCTCGCAGTCGATCCGTGAGCGGCTGCAATCGTTTGCCGCCGGGGCCGGCGTACCGCTTTGAGCAATCCGATGTTGCCCACACACCGCATCGACGCGATCGTTGCCCGCCTTGCCGCAGTGGAAGCGGAACTCTCCGCTAACCCCGGGCGCGACAACTTCGTGAAGCTCTCGCGTGAACATGCGGAGCTGCGGCCGGTCGTGGAAGCCGCGAATGCCTTGCGCCGCGCGCAAGCCGATCTCGCGGGCGTGAAGGCGCTGATCGACGACCCGTCCACCGACTCGGAGATGACGCGCCTCGCCGCCGACGAAAAGGCGTCGATCGAGAGACGCATCGTCGCGCTGGAAAACGAACTGCGCATCGCGCTGCTGCCGAAGGACGCGGCCGACGAACGCGACGTGATCCTGGAGGTACGCGCGGGCACCGGAGGCGACGAGGCCGCCCTTTTCGCCGGCGATCTGTTCCGCATGTACGAGCGTTACGCAGCCGGCCAAGGCTGGAAGGTTGAGGTGATCTCTGCAAGCGAGGGGGCGGTGGGAGGATACAAGGAGATCATCGCTGAAGTGCGAGGCCGCGGCGTCTACGCGAAATTGAAGTTCGAGTCGGGCGTGCATCGCGTCCAGCGCGTGCCCGACACGGAGACGTCGGGCCGCATTCACACGTCCGCCGCGACGGTGGCGGTATTGCCCGAGGCGGAGGACGTGGATGTGGCGATCAATGACGCGGATCTACGCATCGACGTGTTCCGCGCCTCGGGCGCAGGCGGCCAGCATGTGAACAAGACCGAGTCTGCCGTACGTATTACGCATCTGCCGAGCGGGATCGTCGTTTCGGTGCAGGATGAGCGCTCGCAGCACAAGAACAAGGCGCGGGCGATGGAACTGTTGCGGACAAAGCTCTACGACATGGAACGCCAGAAGCTCGATACAGCACGTGCAGCGGAGCGGCGGGGACTGGTCGGGTCCGGCGATCGCTCGCAGCGCATCCGGACCTATAATTTTCCGCAGGGCCGCGTCACGGACCACCGCATCAATCTGACGCTGCACAAGCTGCCACAGGTGCTGGAGGGCGCCGCGCTCGGCGAAATCATCGACGCGCTTGTCGCGCACCATCAGGCGGAACTGTTAGCCGCCGCGGAAACCGGATGAGTTCGATGAACCTTCGAACGCTGCGGCAAGACGCCATCCGCCGGCTCCGGTCGGCAGGCATCGAGAGCGCCGAGCTGGATGTCCGCGTGTTGCTCGCGCACGCACTGCAGTGGGAGCCGGCGCGCGTGCTCGCTGCATCGGAGGAGCCGGTCGGGGCGAAGGCGCGCTCCCGGTTTGCCGACGCGGTCGCGCGGCGCGCCGCGGGCGAGCCGGTCGCGCGCATCGTTGGCGTGAAGGAATTCTGGAGCCGCGTCTTCTCCGTGTCGCCCGACGTCCTGGTTCCGCGACCGGAAACGGAGACGGTGGTCGAGGCGGCGTTACAGGCACTTCCCAACCGCGATGCGGCCCTGCGTGTGCTCGATCTCGGCGTGGGGTCGGGAGCGTTACTCGCGGCCGTGCTGTTGGAACTTCCACAGGCGCACGGCGTTGGCGTTGATCGCAGCGCGGGTGCCCTGAAGATCGCGCGGGCAAATTTCGAAGCGCTCGGTCTTGGGTTGCGAGCAAGCCTCGTTCTCGGCGATTGGAGCGCGGCGCTTGGAGCGGCATTCGATCTCGTCGTCGCCAATCCGCCATATGTGACGAGCGGAGAAATCGCTGCGTTGTCGCGCGAGGTGCGCGAGCATGATCCGGTCCAGGCGCTTGACGGCGGCGTCGATGGCCTCGCCGCGTATCGGGCGATCGTTCCCGAATTGGCGCGACTGCTCGTCCCGGGCGGTGTCGCGATACTGGAGCTTGGCGCAGGGCAGGAGGGGGAGGTTGCGGCGCTTGCGCGCAGAGCCCATCTGCTGGTTAACGAACCCGCACGCTGCGATCTTTCGGGCCGGCCGCGAGCACTTGTCGTTCGCGCGGTTGAGCGCAAAAAAACGCTTGGAAGCGGAGCCGAACCGCATTAGTGTCCATTTGGGATTCGATCCGGAACGCGTATTCAGCCGCAGGGCGATCGTACGCATCGGCCGCGGAACAGCGGCTCAGCCGGCAGGCCGCGAGAGATCGCGCCGCGAGGATTTCCGGGTTAGACGCTTCACCGATTTTCGCGTGCGGAAGACCGCAACGCGAAGCCAAGGGGCAAGGATCCGCGTCGAACGCGGAGTGGATCTCTAGATTCGCTACCTAACGGACATAGCCGCTGCGCCGAACGGCGCTGCTCAGCAGGCGTGACGGACGGCTGCGAAATGGAATTGTGTGTTTGCCGCCCTTCTCGAGGCGGTGGAGTGCAGTGAGGCGGCGAAGCCGCGTAGGAGAGAGACGCAGGAAATGAGAAACGGGCAAAACAAGCGCATGCGCGGCCGCAATCGCCGCGGTCACAATCCACTGACGCGAGTGTACGAATCAAACGGGCCGGACGTGAAGATCCGAGGCACCGCCCACCATATCGCCGAAAAATATCTTCAGCTTGCTCGCGATGCGCAGACGTCCGGCGACCCGGTCGCGGCCGAAGGATATTTGCAGCATGCCGAACACTATTTTCGGATGATCGCGGCAGCGCAGGCGCAATTCGCGCCGCAACACCAGCAGCACAATCCCAATCAACCGCAGCAGCCGTATCAGCGGCCGGATGTCGAGCCGCGCGATGACTTCGAAGATGACGGCGACGACTCTGCGGGCGCGGATCAGCACGGTCAGCCGTATCCGAGTGCGCCGGTCCAGCAGCAGCCTATGCAGCAGCCGCGGCCGCAACATCAGCCGCAACCGAATTTCCAGGGCTATCAGCAGCAACAGCCGCGCCATGACGAGCCGCGCGATCCGGGTCTCCCGGCCTTTATCACCGGCGGCGGCGGGCAGGGTCCATCGCAGGGCAACGGGTACGACAACGAGCAAGGCGGCGACCGGGATAACCGCCGCTTCCACCGCGGCGGCCGCAATCGCCGTTTCCATCGTGGCGGGCGCAACGACTACGATCCGCAGCGCGTGCAAGGCGGTGGCGAGGTGCAGGGGCAGAACACGCCCAATACGCCCGGCGATGTGCAGCCGAGCGGCGAGTTTTCGCCGCCAAAAACCGGCGAGTGAATTTCAATCGATAAGGGTCAAGCGATCCCCGGGAGCGATGCTGCCGGCGCGCACGACCTCGGCATAAATCCCGCAGTCTTCCTCGCCGGTCAGGCGAAAGAGCGCGTTGGGTATGTCGATGTCGCGCGTGGCCGTCTCGGGATCGACTTGCGTTGCGGCGCAACGCTGGATCGTCTTCACCACCTGTAGGTGGACACTGCCGAGCTCGATCAAGCGGTTCACAAGTTCGCTTTCCGACCAAGCGGGCAATCCCTCGACGTAGACGTTTCCTCGGAAACGCAACGGGTGCACCCTAAGTCCGATCGAGCGTTCCAACGCGGCGACGCTGTCGAGGTTGATGATCGAGACGACCTTCTTTGCGACATCGGAGAAACTATGGCCCGGCGCCTCGAGCAGGCGGATCTTTCCGCGCGCCTCGTGACCCATGTACTCCTGAAAGAATTGTTCGAGCGTGGCGCGGCCGGCGGTGTCCGACAACGTCGCCTCGATTAGCGTGCGTCCGTCTCTTGTGACTGTGAGCGTGGCGCTTGCGTCGTCGTAGCGCGTGGTGAGCGCGGCGATGACAGCGTTGCGCATCAGGCAGAGGAACTTGATTTTAGGCTGCCAGGATGGAGCGGAAGGATCAAAGCCGGATGGCCCGTTCTCCAGGGCGAAAGCGCGGTCCATGGGGAAGGTTGCACCCGGGCTCAACGCCACCGAATCCAACTGTTCGCCCGAGAGCCCCTTTAACGGATAGCGGTACAGTGCGCGGACGCGAATTTCTGGGCCCATGCAGGTTTCTTAACGATTGCCGCCGGATCGTCCAGCGGATGGGCGAAAAAATCGCAATGCCGCGCGCGAGCACCCCTTCCACGATCCGGGGGGCGCTCTTATCTCTCTTCCGGCTGCCTCAACCGGGCCTCCGGGACGGCGGGGGCAGGCTGAGGAGAGGGCGATGAACTTCGAAAAGTATACCGAGCGCGCGCGGGGATTCGTGCAATCGGCGCAGTCGCTCGCCCTGCGTGAAGGGCATCAGCAGTTCGCCACCGAGCATTTGCTCAAGGTTCTGTTGGATGATTCGGAAGGCCTAGCGGCCGGTCTGATCGATCGCTCGGGCGGCAATTCACGTGAAGTGCTGAAGACAATTGAAAGCGCGCTCCGCAAGATGCCGAAAGTCGAGGGCAGCGGGGCCGGTCAGCTCTATCTAGCGCCAGCACTCGCGCGTGTGTTCGACACCGCGGAAAAGGCTTCAGAGAAAGCGGGCGACTCTTACGTCACAGTCGAGCGGCTCCTGATCGCGCTCGCGGTCGAGAAGGAGAGTGAGGCGGGCAAGGCGCTCGCACGTGCCGGCGTCACGCCGCAGAAGCTGAACGCTGCCGTTGAGGATTTGCGCAAGGGACGCAAGGCGGACTCCGCCTCAGCAGAAAGCGCCTACGATGCGCTCAAGCGGTATGCGCGCGACCTCACGGAGGCTGCACGCACCGGCAAGCTCGATCCCGTGATCGGGCGCGAGGAAGAAATCCGGCGCACGATTCAGGTGCTCTCCCGCCGCACCAAAAACAATCCGGTGCTAATCGGCGAGCCAGGGGTCGGCAAGACCGCGATCGTCGAAGGCCTTGCGTCGCGCATCATCAACGGTGACGTGCCCGAGAGTCTCAAGGACAAGCGCCTGCTCGCGCTCGACCTCGGCGCGCTGATCGCCGGAGCAAAATACCGCGGTGAGTTCGAAGAGCGCCTGAAGGCCGTGCTTACGGAAATCACAGCGGCCGAAGGCGGCATTATCCTGTTCATCGACGAGATGCATACGCTGGTTGGCGCCGGCAAAGCGGACGGCGCGATGGATGCATCGAATCTTCTGAAGCCGGCGCTCGCGCGCGGCGAGCTGCATTGTGTTGGCGCCACCACGCTCGACGAGTATCGCAAGCACGTGGAGAAGGACGCGGCACTTGCCCGACGCTTCCAGCCTGTGTTCGTGGGCGAGCCGACGGTCGAGGATACAATCTCGATCCTGCGCGGGCTGAAGGAAAAGTACGAATTGCACCACGGTGTGCGCGTGCAGGATGCGGCGCTCGTGGCCGCAGCGACGCTCTCGAACCGCTACATCACGGACCGCTTTCTTCCCGACAAGGCAATCGATCTCGTGGATGAGGCGGCGGCGCGGCTGCGCATGCAGGTCGATTCCAAGCCGGAAGAGCTCGACGAAGTCGACCGGCGGCTGATGCAGCTGAAGATCGAGCAGGAGGCGCTGAAGAAGGAGAGCGATCCGGGCTCGAAGGAGCGGCTCAAGAAAATCACCAAGGAAATTGCGGGCCTGGAAGAGCAGTCGGCGGCGCTCACGTCGCGTTGGCAGGCCGAGAAGCAGAAACTCGGCGACGAACAGAAGCTCAAGACTGAGCTTGATCACGCGCGCGCGGAGCTCGCACAGGCACAGCGTCGCGGCGAATATCAGCGTGCAGGCGAGCTTGCCTACGGGCACATTCCCGAATTGGAGAAGAAGCTCAAGGCGATCGAAGACAAAACCTCAACCGCGATGGTCGAGGAAGCGGTCACGCCAAACCATGTGGCGCAGGTAGTTTCGCGCTGGACCGGTGTTCCGGTCGATCGCATGCTCGAGGGCGAGAAAGAGAAGCTTCTGCGGATGGAGGAGGCGCTCGCCAAGCGCGTCGTGGGCCAGGACGAGGCGGTCAAGGCGGTTTCCACCGCCGTGCGCCGGGCGCGGGCCGGCCTGCAGGATCCGAACCGGCCGATCGGTTCGTTCATGTTTCTCGGACCGACAGGTGTCGGCAAGACGGAGCTTACGAAAGCGCTCGCAGCCTTTTTGTTCGATGACGCGCAGGCGCTGATCCGCATCGATATGTCCGAGTATATGGAGAAGCACTCGGTTGCGCGGCTGATCGGCGCGCCGCCCGGCTATGTCGGCTACGACGAGGGCGGTGCGTTGACCGAAGCCGTGCGGCGGCGGCCGTACCAGGTGATCCTGTTCGATGAGATCGAAAAGGCGCACCCGGACGTGTTCAACGTGCTGCTGCAGGTGCTCGACGACGGACGCCTCACGGACGGGCACGGGCGCACGGTGGACTTTCGCAATACGCTGATCGTGATGACGTCGAACCTGGGCGCGGAATTCCTGGTTTCGCTGGCAGAAAATCAAGACGTGGATGCTGTGCGTGACCAGGTTATGGCCGTGGTGCGGGCGAACTTCCGCCCCGAATTTCTCAACCGTGTCGACGAAATCATCCTGTTCCACCGCCTCAAGCGCGAGCAGATGGGCGCGATCGTCGACATCCAGATGGCGCGTATGCAGAAGCTCCTCGACGAGCGCAAGGTCGCAGTCGAGCTGTCGCCGGAGGCGCGCAGCTGGCTCGCCGACAAGGGCTTTGACCCGGCGTTCGGGGCGCGCCCGCTCAAGCGCGTGATCCAGAAGCAGGTGCAGGATCCGCTGGCGGAAAAACTGCTGGCCGGCGCCATCAAGGACGGCGACAAGGTGCGGATCGGCGCTAAGGGCGACGGGCTTACCTTCGAGGCGAAGGGCAAGGCGGCGAAGGCGGCGTGAGGACGTCTTCGTTGTCCCGGACGCGGCCCTCGGGTCGCGCCTCCGGCGCGCCCAAGGATAAACTCCGCCGCGATCCGGGACCGCAATCGGCAATCACGTGGTTTGACGGTCCCGGCTCTCGCCGCTGACGCGGCTCGGCCGGGACGACGGTCAATTCGCCGCGACGCGCGGCATCGCGGCGCCGCGCTCCAGAATGCTATCGATGCGCGCGCGTTCGCGTTCGAACTCCGCGAGGATGCGGCCCTCGAGCTCGCGGCCGCGCGGCAGTTTGATGCGCATCGGATCGACGAAATTGCCGTTGATCAGCACTTCATAGTGCAGATGCGGGCCGGTCGACAGACCGGTGCTGCCGACATAGCCGAGGACCTGACCTTGGCGCACCTTGCCCCCCGGCTGGATGCCGCGTGCGAAGCCGGACAAGTGCGAATAAGCGGTCATGTAGCCGTTGAGATGCTGGACTTCGATGCGGCGTCCGTATCCGCCGCGATCCCACTCGGCCTTGATGACGGTGCCGTTGCCGGCGGCGAACACGGGAGCGCCGGTGTCCTCGGCCCAGTCGATGCCGGTGTGCATGCGGACATAGCCGAGGATCGGATGCTTGCGCGGCCCGAAGCCGGAGCGGAATACGCCGCCGGCCATCGGCTTACGGACGAGAAACTTCTTCGCGCTCTTTCCGGCCTCGTCGTAGAAGTCGACGATGCCGTCGTCGTTCGTCGTAAAGCGATAGAACCGGCGTGACTCCTCGCCGAACGTGAGCGCGGCAAACATCACGTCGGCGTGGCCTTCGACCTCGTCGCCGGCATACAGGATCTCGATCGAGTCGCCGGCGCGGACGCGGCGTTGCAGATCGACATCAAACGAGAACGTGCGGATCATGTTCTCGATCATCGGCCGCGGGATCTCATGGCGGAGCGCCGTCTCGTAGATGCTCTGATAGAGCCGGATGCCGGCGCCTTCCTCGCTCTCGTCGTCCGAGCCAAGCGAGGCAACGTCGATCTGACGTGACTCCTCCACGGCGACGTAACGGCCGTTATCGGCAAGCGCGCAGCTTGCTTCGTGACCGGTGTCACTGAAGATGCTGACTCGCAGCGGCAGCGTCTTTCCGTCCGGCATCGTATCGAGCAGGACGCGCACGCGATGGCCTTCCTTGATGCCGCCGTCGCGTCCGCGCGAGCCGAACGCGGCGATAAGCGCGGTGGAAGCCTGCGGTGCTGCCCCGAGCGTCTTGAGGATCGCGGTCAGGCCTTCGCCCTTTTTCGCGACGACTGTTCGCTCGGTCCAGGTATTTCCGCCAGTCACTTCGTTCGTGGTCTTTGGCACCAAATTCATGTTCTCGGCGATCGCGGGCAGCTGGCCGTCGGCGCGTCCAGCGCCTTCGATGGCGTAGCCGAGAGTCGGGCCGCCGATGCTCGCGGTGATCGTCGGGCGCAGCGGCTCGCCGTTGATGCCGGAAAGGATCGCCTGACGTACGGCGTACTGCACGTCGTCGTTCCGCACGGAAGCGGCGATGCGGGCGGTGGCGGGCGTCTGCAGCAGGTCGCGCATCACGATGGATAGCTCACCAGTCGGCTCGATCTGCGGCGCGTCCTCGCCGCGTTGCTCTTCCTCGGCCATGAGCTTCACGGGGTTGAACTGCGGGACGCTCGCGGCGAAGTCCGAAGGACTGACGGCGAGGTTGCTCGCGACGCGAATGAACGGTCGCACGCGTACGATCTCGCGATCGCCGGAGCGGATCGTCGTCGAGACGCGCAATGTCTGGCGTGCGCTCGAATGGTCGGCGAGCAGCGTCATGCGGTCGGCTTTGCGGGCAATGTTCGAAGCGCGCTCACCGATCTGGCGTAGGGCGATGCGTGCAATCTCGGGCAACTGCGCGAAGCGATATTCGCCGTCGAGCGCGGCCCAGACGGCTCCGCCCATCAGGCCGGCGCCGAAGATGGCGGCGAGCACGGTTGCGGCGAGCCAACGGATGGAAACGCGGCGGCGATCAATCGGCTCTTCGACGTCGCCGTCGAGGCCGAGCGGGGGCTCGTTGCCGAGTTCGATGGGTGGGGGCGGGGTGTGGCGCCCCGCCGTCGGCCGTCGCCCGCTTTCCAAGCGCTTCCGCTCCCCGTGTCCCCCGCCGGAACCCCCGCGTGGGAAATGAATCGCGCCAGAATTGCCCGTCCCACGGCGTCGGCCGAGGGTCTTAATGCGCAGGTCGCCCTGTCAAAATGGCGGGATCATGACTATATGCAGTGCCGAAAGTACCTCCGGCCGGAATTGTTGCGGCCGGTTGACAACGAAAATCGGCGCGGCCTATATAGCCGTTCCGGTTCGCCGCCGTCTCGGCGGGATGGCGCGCCGGTCAAGCTCCTTCAACGACCTCTGGTCGCTCGGTTCTGGCGCATGCCGGAATCGGGGAGTTTCGACGGCTCTCCGGTCCGGAGAGACGGGGGCGAAAGCCCAGCTGTTTGAAGCTGTGAATCGGGAAGAAAGAGAAACGTAGGCGGCGGGGTCCTTGCGGGCCTTCCACCTGGCGGGCGCAAGCACGTGCGGGAGAAGGCCAGTACGAGACTTCGGCGGTCCTACGTTTCGATAAGTTCAAGCCGCTCGATCGCAAGATCGGCGTGCTTGGGACTCGTCAATGAAATGTAGTGACCGAGCCGATCAGATCTCAAACTTGAGAGTTTGATCCTGGCTCAGAGCGAACGCTGGCGGCAGGCCTAACACATGCAAGTCGAACGCACCGCAAGGTGAGTGGCAGACGGGTGAGTAACGCGTGGGAACGTGCCCTTCGGTTCGGAATAACCCGGGGAAACTCGGGCTAATACCGGATACGTCCGTAAGGAGAAAGATTTATCGCCGAAGGATCGGCCCGCGTCGGATTAGCTAGTTGGTGAGGTAACGGCTCACCAAGGCGATGATCCGTAGCTGGTCTGAGAGGACGATCAGCCACACTGGGACTGAGACACGGCCCAGACTCCTACGGGAGGCAGCAGTGGGGAATATTGGACAATGGGCGCAAGCCTGATCCAGCCATGCCGCGTGAGTGATGAAGGCCTTAGGGTTGTAAAGCTCTTTTAGCGGGGACGATAATGACGGTACCCGCAGAAAAAGCCCCGGCTAACTTCGTGCCAGCAGCCGCGGTAATACGAAGGGGGCTAGCGTTGCTCGGAATCACTGGGCGTAAAGCGCACGTAGGTGGATCGCTAAGTCGGGGGTGAAATCCTGGAGCTCAACTCCAGAACTGCCTTCGATACTGGCGACCTTGGAGTCCGGGAGAGGTGGGTGGAACTGCGAGTGTAGAGGTGAAATTCGTAGATATTCGCAAGAACACCAGTGGCGAAGGCGGCTCACTGGCCCGGTACTGACACTGAGGTGCGAAAGCGTGGGGAGCAAACAGGATTAGATACCCTGGTAGTCCACGCCGTAAACGATGGATGCTAGCCGTTGGTGAGCTTGCTCATCAGTGGCGCAGCTAACGCATTAAGCATCCCGCCTGGGGAGTACGGTCGCAAGATTAAAACTCAAAGGAATTGACGGGGGCCCGCACAAGCGGTGGAGCATGTGGTTCAATTCGAAGCAACGCGAAGAACCTTACCAGCTTTTGACATGTCCGGTATGAGAACCAGA
>DATBJU010000039.1:0-3680 GCA_036556265.1 Xanthobacteraceae bacterium
ATGCGCTTCATCACCTTCTCCCCGCGGAATCGCGAAGGACGGATCGTCTAGGTGGTAGCAGGGCACTCCGCTTGGGCGGGCGCTAGTGCAATAGGGCCACACGGCACAGAAATCGGCGGCGGACGAAAGCCCGTGCTTGGGCAAGGCCATGCGGCATTCGCCGGGAGACGTCCGCAATGAATCCGCCCCGCTCCTTTTTCCTCCCTGCCTGCGGGGCGAGCGGGTGAGGGGGAGGGCGAGATGGAAACGCATGCAATGAGCTCGAATACCCACGAAACCAAATCCGTCGCCTGCGACCTGAAGACGGTCGACGCCGACGGCAGCTTCTCGGGCTACGCGAGCCGCTTCAACGTCGTCGATCTCGGCCGCGACCTGGTGCTGCCCGGCGCCTTCAGGGAAAGCATCGCGCGGCGCGGGCCGCGCGGCATCAAGATGCTGTTCCAGCACGATCCGGCGGAGCCGATCGGCGTCTGGCTCGAAGTGCGCGAGGACGCGCACGGACTTTACGCGCGCGGACGCATTCTCCCCGAGGTGGAGCGCGGCCGCGAGGTGCTCGCGCTGATGCGCGCCGGCGCGCTCGACGGACTCTCGATCGGATTCCGCACGGTCGAGGGCCGCACCGATCCGAAGTCCGGCGTGCGCAAGCTCTCGCGTGTCGACCTGTGGGAGATCTCGGTGGTGACGTTCCCGATGCTGCCCGAGGCGCGGGTGAGCGCGGTGAAGAATGATTCCGACTTGCGGCTCGTGGCCGCGATCCGACGCGCGGCGGCGGCGTTCAAGCTGACTGAGCGGAAAGGGAACTGAGAAGATTGTTAAGGCCTTCGAGGAGTGGGAAGCTGGGGCTACGTTTTCAATCGGCTCTACGCAGCCGAACGAATTCCGAGGAGACCGCCCTTGCGTTTCACAATTGCCTTCTTGGTGTTCCTTGCGCTCACGACCAACGGCCGCGCTCAGGCTCCGAAGATCGACCGCATCGAGATTTTCCAAACCGGGATCTTCAAAGCGAAAGAAACGGGGACGGCGGCCGCTCCCGGCACGGCTACTGGGCAAGTTAGTAATCTGAGCGATATCCAGCACGTTCGAACAACAAACGCGATTCCCGGGCAGCTCGGAATACGATTCGGTTATCGATACAGGATTATTGGTGCTCCCCGCGGCGCTCGGGTCACGCTGAGGATGATCACTCTTATTCCTTCCCCGGGCATACGAGACCCAAAATCAGGAAATACAATCGTGCGCGGTGAATATTCTCGCGAGAGGACGATAGGTCAGGAACACTACCGCGACTACGGTTTTGACGACACTTGGGAGATCGTGCCGGGCGTTTGGACTTTTGAAATCTGGCAGGGCGACCGCAAATTGTCTTCGCAAACCTTTACGGTCGCGAAGCCGTAATTCAAACCGACAACGTCGCTGCAATTCACGAGAGGCGACTCCGACCTCCGCCTCGTCGCGGCGAACACGCGAGCGGCAGCCGCGATCCGCGCCTAGTTGCGCGCCCCCTCACTTGCATGCCGGCGCGTCCGAGTATTCGGCCGTTCCGAAGTCACTCGGGCAAATGACTTGATGCAGGACGCCGGAGTAGCCGCTGCCGCTGATCGATACGGTCTTGTTGATGGACTTACCATCCGGCCGCCTCAACTCGATCCTGTGTTGTCCCGCCGGCGCGGGCCACCAGCAACTCTGCCGCGGCGCAAGCGAGCAGACGGTCTTGCCGTTATCGATGATGTCGAACCGCACCGGTGTCAGGTTGAGCAAATAGTGCTCCGGTTGCCGCGGCTTCGATTCCTGCGGAGGAGCCGCGGCAGCGCGCTTGGCCTGCTGCGCGGTTTCGCGGTTCTTTCGATATTGAGCGTTGTCGGGGTCGAGCTTGATCGCTTCGCCGTAGTCGGCGATGGCGCGATCGTAGTTTTTCTTGAAGTGGAACGCGACGCCGCGGTTGCCGTAAACGACCGCACTTTTCGGGGCGAGCTTGATCGCCTCGCTGTAATCGGCGATGGCGCTGTCGTAGTTCTTCTTTCCCATGTGCGCGTTGCCGCGGCTGTTGTAGCCGAGCGCGCCTTTCGGATCGAGCTTGATAGCCTCGCTGTAGTCGGCGATGGCGCGGTCGTAGTCCTTCTTCTTCTCATATGCGCCGGCACGGTCGCTGTACCGATAGGAGCTTTTCGGATCGAGCTTGATCGCTTCGCTATAGTCGGCGAGGGCGCGGTCGTAGTCCTTCCTCTCGAGATAGAAGTTGGCGCGGTCGCCGTAACGAAACGCATCTTTCGGATCGACCTTGATCGCCTCGCTGTAGTCCGCGATGGCGCGGTCGTAGTCCTTTTTGGCGCGGTATACTTGTCCGCGCAGGCCGTAAAGGAAGGCAATCGACTCCAGGCGGATCGCTTCGTTGTAATCGGCGATGGCGCGATCGTAGTCCTTCTTCGTGAAATTCGTGTAGCCGCGGAGCTGGTATGGGAGCCGGCGTTGCGGGTTTATCTTGATTGACTCGCTGTACTCGGCGATGGCGCGGTCGTAGTCCTTCTTGTTGAAATATGCAGTGCCCCGGTGCTCCCAGGCTTCGACGAATTTCGGGTCCAGTTTTATCGCCTCGGTGAAGTCTGCGATCCTCCGGTCAAGGTCTTCCCCTTCCCAGCTACGCGCCAGGCCACGGCCGAAATAGGCGGCGGCGTATTTCGGATCGAGCTTGATCGCTTCCTCGAAGTCGGAGAGGGCGCGATCGCGGGCGCCCATGCCGCTATACGCCGTGCCGCGGTTGCGATGAGCGATCGCGCGGTTGCCGGCGCTCTCGGACCGATCCTGAATCACGCGCGTGCAGCCAGCGACGGTGCGGTCCTTGTCCTTGTCCTGCTTGCAGTCGTCCCAGTCCGCCTGGCTCGCGCCGAGCGCTACGCCCGCGCATGTCACCAACGCGAGCAAGCTGAATGTTCCCGCCCCACTTGATACACGCATGATTTGCCCCGCCAACTTCCTGAACTGATGCTAGTACCGCACGTGACGAGGGCAATGGCACTGGCGGTGCACAACCGTTGCCGCGCAACTCCTGGTGCGCGGGTGAGCGCGGTGAGTTCAATGGATGGAGGCGGGACGAATGGAGATTCGATCGACGCTGATCGAGCTGTGCGCGGCCTTCAACGCGCACGATCTCGATCGCATCATGGCGTTCTTTTCCGACGATTGCGTCCTGGAGATGCCGCGGGGAAGCAAGCCCTGGGGTTCTCGCTTCGAGGGCAGACGGAAGGTACGCGAAGCGCTGGCAACGCGCTTTGAAGGTTTGCCCGACGTCCACTACGGCAACGATGAGCATTTCGTGGATTCGAGCGCCAACACCGGCATCTCGAAATGGACCCTCACCGGCACCACCCGCGAGGGGACAAGAAAAGAAGTCCAGGGTTGTGACTTCTACACGTTTCGTGACGGCAAGGTGATCCGCAAGGACTCATACTGGAAAATCGTGGAGTAGATGTCGGCCCGAGGCGCGGGCGAGCGCGGTGAAGAATGAGGAGCGCGGGCGCGCGTCTTCGCAACCGAGCCTCGGCAGCGACGAGCGTAGGGTGGGTTAGCGCCACCCGGATCGGCGCTTCGCGCCGTCCGGGCGCGGGCCCGGCGCGTAACCCACCGGTTGAATCTGTTGCGAGTCCCACGGTGGGTTACCGCGCACCGCGCCGAACCCACCCTGC
>DATBJU010000040.1:0-29594 GCA_036556265.1 Xanthobacteraceae bacterium
ATCGTAGCACCATTTGGCGGAACTTTGGTACCGCGTCCCGCGTCGCTCCGTATCGCGTTCGGAACACGATAGGCCGCAAGGCTCGTTGCCATACATCGGCGTCTATTTACGGCGTCGCGCCGCCGAAGAATGTCGTAAAATCGAATACGAAAGCCAAGCCGGCTGCTAGGATAATGATTCCGAGCGCGTAGAGGCTGCTTCGGTGCGTGAGGCGCGACCTATATCGGCCGTTTGATGTCCGCCGCATACAGGCACCTGAAGGACGCTAGCGGACTTGTCAGCCGGAGCGAACACTGATGCAACGACCCGCCGCCATTCTCGGCTCCGCGATCTTCTTCGTGCTCGTGCCGCTCGTGCTCGCGGGCGTGGTGCCGTGGTGGATGACGCGCTGGCAGTTTCAGCCGCCGTTGCTCGGCCTCGAGCTCACGCGCGTGATCGGTGTGCTCTTGATCGCCGCGGGCGTGCCCGGCCTCGTGGATTCGTTCGCACAGTTCGCGTTGAAGGGGTTGGGGACGCCGGCGCCGATCGCGCCGACGCAACATCTCGTCGTCACCGGACTCTATCGCTACGTGCGAAATCCGATGTACGTCGCTGTCGTCGCCGTGATCTTCGGGCAGGCGCTCTTGTTCGGCGATCTGCGGCTCCCGATCTACGGCGCGCTCTTCTGGCTCGCCTGCCACATATTCGTGGTGGCGTATGAGGAGCCCACGCTCGCACGCACGTTCGGCGCGGAGTACGAGCGCTTCCGCGCGAACGTGCCGCGCTGGATTCCGCGGCTCACGCCGTGGAGCGTAAGCTCGCCGAAATCGAAATAACGTGAGGTTAGGCGGATTTTCTAGCGGGGTTTTTGTCTGCGGCGCTTGGTCGTAAGCTTCGCGGCGGCCGGTTGGGCGGCCGAAGGACTCGCTGTCGGCTGCGCCTCGGGCCCGGCAGCCTCCCGCGCCAGGCGCAATGCTCGCAGCCGCGCCGTCTTCTGCTCCTCCGCAATCTGCGCGGCCCTGTATTCGGTCATGGCTTTCGCGCCTTCGCGCTGCCGTTCTTCCTTCTTGAACGCGGCTGCGGCCTTGTCCATCGGGTTGTTTGCCACCGGTGGCTCCTGATTTTTGTGGGAGATCAGAGAGATAACGAATTTCGCGGGGCTTTGTTCCACTCGTCGGGACAAGCCGCTACGCGAAGGAAATCAGGGAAAAACAAGCAGTACGCCCGCCAGTACATCCGTGGTCGGGCGCTGCGCAGGCCGGCGCGCTACCTATCGGTGCGGCGCCGGCCCGGCTCATCGGTTCAGGCTACGCTGAGATTGTCAGCAGATTCCTTGCCGGTTTTCTGGCTGCGTACGACTTCGTACGTCACCTTCTGGCCTTCGCTCAGATTGAAGAGGCCTGCGCGCTCGACGGCGCTGATATGGACGAATACGTCCTTGCCGCCCTGGTCCGGCTGAATGAAGCCGAAGCCCTTTTGCGCATTGAACCACTTCACTGTTCCCGTGCTCATGGGATCGTTTTCCTTGGAGTAAGTGTGTGTAAAGGCGCGCGCACCGCGCGTGCCCGGTTTTCATCGATGTTCAGGAAGAGGTCGTCAGCGGGGCGCGGGATATAAACCGCGCAAGGCCAAGTCATTCGGCCCAAAACTTCGATGTTGCAACATAGGGATCAAATGAGTTCGGATCAAGGCCGCCGCGGAGGTATTTTCCGGACGAACGCGACGATTATTTTGTGTTAATCTTCATGAATGTCGCAAGTTTCGAGCCGTGCCTGCCGCCGTTTCAGGAGATTGTCGTGAACCACACCAAATTTCATGTTGGTGAGAGCGTGCGTTTCACGTCCGACACATTGGGCCGCTCGCGCACGGCGGGCGATTACACCGTGGTGCGCGTGCTCCCGCTCGAGTCCGGTGAGCAGCGCTATCGCATCAAAGGTATCGGCGAGGTGCACGAGCGCGTGGCCCAGGAAAGTCAGCTCGAGCGGCGGGGCTGATCAGCGCGCGCTCGGGCGAGGCGCCGGCACGATTTCCAGCGTCAGCTTGCGCGTAAGGCGCAGCACGTCGAGCGGCAACCGCGCACCGATTTTCTCCGCCGTCATCAGGCGATGCAACGCATCGACACCGGTGATTGGCTCACCGCCAAGTCCGACAATGACGTCGCCCGAGGTGAGCCCGGCCTTTGCCGCGGGGCTCGCCGGCTCAACCGATATAACGCGCGCGCCGCTCTCAGTCGTGAGCTCATGGTGGCGCACGACGCGGCGCGGCAGCGGCACGGTCTGGCCGGCGACGCCGATGTAGCTGCGTCGGACCCTGCCGTGGCGCAGCAGCTCGCTCACCACGAAACGCGCGGTGTTGCTCGCGATGGCGAAGCAGATGCCCTGCGCGAACGGGATGATCGCGGTGTTGATGCCGACGATCTCGCCCTTTGCCGTGACGAGAGGCCCGCCGGAATTGCCGGGATTGAGCGCGGCGTCGGTCTGCACGATGTCGTCGATCAGGCGGCCGGTGCGTGATCGCAAGCTGCGGCCGAGCGCGCTGACAACGCCGGCCGTTACCGTCGTCTGGAAGCCGAACGGATTGCCGATCGCGACGACGAGTTGACCCGTGCGGATCTGCGCCGAATCGCCGAGCTCCGCATGCGCGAGGTTGTCGCCGTGCAGCTGCAGGAGCGCGAGGTCGGTGTCGGGATCGTCGCCGACGAGATAGGCGGGAAGAGTGCGGCCGTCGGTGAGCGTCGCTTCGATCGTGGACGCGCCGTGCACGACGTGGCTGTTCGTGAGCACGAAGCCGTCCGGCGTGAAGATCACGCCGGAGCCCGCGCCCGCAGGAAGATCGCCCGCGTCCTGTGGACCGTTCGCCCCGCGGCGTTTTGCCTGAAGATGCACGACCGCAGGCGACACGCGGTCGACTGCGCCCGCGACAGCGCGCGAATAGGCGTCGAGTAAATTCGTGCCGTCCGGTGTTTCCCCCGGCGCGGTCGTCTCAAGGTCATGTTCGAAGGTGCCCGCTACGTCCAACATCACTCGCAGTTCCATCGGGATGGGCGATGGTATGTCGGGAGCGGGTGAGGGGGATTCAAGAGGCTGGCGCCGACGGTGCAGTCTCCGGACCCTCATTGCCGGGCTCGACCCGGCAATCCAGACGGCACTTGCCGTGGCGCGTCGCTCTGGATGCCCGGGTCAAGCCCGGGCATGAGGGAGCAGAACGTTAAGGCGTGGCTGCCATTATGCCCGCGCCACCGGCTCCACCCAGATCGTGCGCTTCGGCCGAAGCGTGATCGAAGGCGAGGGCTCGACGGGCGTCTCGTTCGTCACTTTCAGCCGGTAGCGCTGGGCGATGGTCGCGAGCGCGAGTGTGAGTTCCTGCGTCGCGAATTGCGCGCCAAGGCATATGCGTGGGCCGCCGGAGAATGGAAAATAGCCGAGACGAGGGAGCTTACGGGCGAATCCGTCGTTCCAACGCTCGGGCCGGAAGGAAAGCGGATCGTCGTACAGACGCGGGTCGCGATGCGTGACCCAGGGGCTGATCAGGAGCGTGGTTCCGGCCGGCACCGAATAGCCGCCGATCACGCAGTCAGCGGTCGCCTCGCGGCCGAACACCCAGACAGGCGGATAGAGCCGCATGGCCTCGAGCGCGACGTGCTCGGTGAAAGGAAGCTTGGGCAAGTCCTCGGCAGTCGGCGGCCGGCCATTGAGCACTTCGGCAAGTTCGGCCGCGAGCTTCGCGTCGGCTTCCGGGTGCGTGCCGAGGAGATAGAACATCCAGGTGAGCACGAGCGCGGTGGTCTCCTGCCCGGCGAGCAGCAACGTCACCACCTCGTCGCGCAGTTGGCGGTCCGGCATCGGCCGCCCTGCCTCGTCGCGTGCGCTCACGAGCACGGAGAGGAGATCGCCGCGATCTTCGCCATCGCGCTGGCGCTCCCGAATGATCGCGTAGACCATGCGCTCGATCGTACGGATCGCGCGGCGATAGCGTCGGTGGCGCGCGAGCGGGACCCAGTCGGGCACGGCGAACAGGCGGCGGCGGCGTAGCGCCATCTCGTCGGCGATCGCGTTCACGGCGGCGCCGATCTCCGCAATATCGCTCTTCAGCTCGACGCGGAAGAAGGTGTCGCAGGCGATGATCAGCGTGAGCGCCATCATGTCGGCGTGGAGGTCGCGCCGCTCGCCCGGCGTCCAGGAATCCGCCATCTCGCCCGCGTGGCGGACCATGCTCTCACCGTAGCTTGCAACGCGGCGCGGCGTGAAGGCGGGAGCGGCGAGGCGGCGCTGACGCTGCCAGAAAGCGCCCTCGCTCAGGAACAGACCCTGGCCGAAAACAGCACGCACGTGACGCCAGTAAAATCGGTGCTTGATGAACTTCTCGTGCTGCTTGATCAGCATCTCCTCGATCGCGGCCGGGCTGTTCAGAAAGATCGTGGGCCAGCCGGCGAGCCGGAGGCTGACCATGTCGCCGTGCTCCTGCGCGCAGCGCAGGAGGTAGCCGAACGCGTCGCGGGCGAGCGGAACCAGATTGCCAAGAAGGAACTGGCCCCCCGGGCCGGGCGGACGAGCGTGTTCGCGCGCGGGGCGCGTAACGTCCGCTTGCGAGGTTTCGCTCGTCATCGGCGAAGGGTCTCGAGAGTTCGCGGTACCACCGAAAGTGGTAGGCTACGTCCTTTCCGTGGATTTGACGAGGCGGTCGGCAGCAGGCGCAAGCGACGGGTTGCTGCTCCGCAAAATTGCCTTGCCGTCATGGAGCGAATAGATCCGCTTCTGGAATCAGCCGAAGGGGTGCAGCGATGTCGCGGATTCTGATCAAGGGCGGGACCGTCATCCGCATGGACCGGCGGGCGCGCGATCTGCCCAAGGGCGACGTGCTTATCGAGAACGACAAGATCGTTGAGGTCGCTCGCGACATCGACGCGCCGAAGGGCGCAGAAGTGATCGACGCGTCCGACATGATCGTGTTGCCCGGGTTTGTGAACGCGCACCTTCACACCTGGCAATCCGGCTTGCGCGGGATCGGAGGCGACTGGTCGGTGCCGCAGTACATGAGCAACATGCACCGCGGGCTCGCGACCCATTTCCGCCCGGAGGATATCTACATCGCGAACCTTATGGGCGCGCTCACGAGTCTCAACTCGGGCATTACGACACTTGTCGACTGGTGCCACAACAATCCGACGCCCGAGCATACGGATGCGGCGATCGACGGTCTTGAGGAATCCGGGATTCGCGCGGCGTTCCTGCATGGCTCGCCCAAGCCCAATCCAAAGCCCGGGGAGAAACATTTCAGCTACCTGCCGATGCCGCGCGGCGAGATCGAACGGCTCAGAAGGGGCAGGCTTGCGCGCCGTGACGGGATGATCTCGCTCGGCCTCGCAATTCTCGGACCGACCTACTCGGTCTGGGAGGTCACGCAGCAGGACATGAGGCTCGCAAAGGAGCTTGACCTGATCGTCAGCATGCACGTTGGCGGCGGCGCGCCGATCGTCGCGGACGGGTTCGAACGGCTCGCGAAGGAAAAGCTCCTGACCGACAGAACCAACATCGTCCACGGCAACAATCTCAGCGACCAAGTGATCGAGCTCACGGTCGACCGGGGTGTGCAATATACCGTCACCGCCGACGTCGAGATGCAGATGGGGTTCTGCAATCCGCTCACGGGCAAGCTGATGCGGCTCGGAGCACCGGTGTCCATCGGCACGGACGTAGAAGTCTCGGCGCGCGCGGACATGTTCTATTGCATGCGCGTCACGCTGCAGACGCAGCGCAATCTCGACAACGTCGAGCATTGGCACGCGCACGATGCGGCACCGGATATGGTCTCGGTGACTTGCCGGCAAGCGCTGGAGTGGGCGACGGTCAACGGCGCGAAGATGATCCACCAGGATCATCGCATCGGTTCGCTCGCGCCCGGCAAGCAAGCCGACATCGTGCTCCTGCGCGCTGACGATCTCACGATTTTTCCGGTGCACGATCCGGTTTCGTCGGTGGTGACACAGGGGGGCCTTACGAACGTCGATACGGTTCTTGTTGCGGGCCGCGTGATGAAGCGAAACGGGAAGCTTCTCGTGGAGGGACTGCCGGGGAAAATGGCGATGCTGCGGCGTTCCGCGGAACGGATCATGGCGGATTTCGGACTGCGCGCGCCCAAGGCCGCATGAGCAGTACGCAAAGGGCTGATCGCAAGGCCGTTTCGTGCTAAGAGAGTCGGGCCGCCGTTTACACCCGCATTGCGAATGAGCCTCCGCTCGCGACTGTCCGTTCTTGTCGCCATTGCCGCGGCGCCTTCGCTCGCGCTCGTCGCCTACAACACGATGGAGTGGCGCGGTTTTCTCGAACGCCAGGCAGGCGAGGAGGCGCTTGCATCCGCGCGCTTGATCTCGGCCGAGCTCACGCAGCTCATCGAAGGCACACGCCACTTGATGCTGACGGTCACGCGCAATCCGGCCGTCCCCGACGACGAGGCGGCCTGTTCGGCGCACTTCCGGGCGGTGCTGCAGAATCTGCCGATCTACCGCGAAGCGGCACTGATCGACCGCGAGGGACGCTTCCGTTGCTCGTCGATTGCGATCCCGCCGACCCTCGACGTCCGCGATCGCGTGTATTTCACCGAACCGCTGCGGACGGGGAAGTTGACCATCGGCACGATCACAACGGGGCGGGTCACCGGCGAGCGCTCCCTGCACGTGTCGATGCCGTTCCAGACACCGGACAAGCGCTTCGACGGCGTGATCGTGTTCATCCTAAACCCGGACCGCGTCGCGAGCGAATTTGCAGCGCGTGCGTGGCCGCCGAACCACAGGCTGAGCGTGCTCGACCGGCAGGGCTCGCTCGTTTTCACGGTTCCGCCGACGGAGGAGGTAGCGGCGCGCGCAATCAGCCGCGAGGCGTTCGAGCGCACCTACTATCGCGAGTCGTCGCGGACCTTGATCGTACGCGAACAGGATGGAACGGACGCGATCGTCGGTTTCGTCGGGCTTGACGAAGATCCGCAGGGGCTGTTCGTCGCGGTCAGCATCGATCTCGATGTGGCACTGGCGCCGCTGTGGGACACGGCGTGGCGCAGCACGGTGCTCGCCTTGATGGCGATACTCCTCGCGTTGCTCGGGACGACGCTTGCCGCGGCGTACCTCTTTCAACGTCCGGTGCTCGCCTTGCTCGAGACTGCGCGCCGGCGCGAAGCCGGCGACAACACGGCGCAGTTTCCGCGGCTGTCGCGCGGCTCGGAGCTGGGTATCCTCAGTAACGCGCTCGCTGATATGTCGGCGAAAGTGGACGGATTGCTCGAGCAGAAGGAATTCCTGCTGCGCGAGCTGCAGCATCGGGTGATGAACAGTTTGCAGATTCTATCGAGTCTGCTGCTGATGCAGAGCCGGCACGCGTCGGATCCGGCAACGCAGGAGCAACTCAAGCAGGCGCGCGAGCGCGTGCTTTCGATGGGGACCGTGTACCGGCATCTTTACCGGACCGAGCAGGTCGGCCCGGTGGAATTCGGCGAGTTCCTGCGGCTCATCTGCGCGGAGAGCGAGCGCGCATATGCCGGCACGAGCAAAGCGACCATCACGTGCGACGCGGAGCCGTTGTTCGTGCCAGGCGGCACCGCGACTTCGCTCGCAGTGCTCATGCATGAGCTGATCACAAATGCGCTCAAGCATGCCTATCCGGAGACCGAGATGGGGCCGATCCTGATCAGCCTGAAGCGCACCAAACGCGGAAAAGTCGAGTTCCGTGTCGCAGACCGGGGACGGGGGATGCCTGAAGATGTCGACCTCGAGGCGCCGACCTCGCTCGGCTTCAAGGTGATTACTTCGACGGTGCGCCGGTTCGGCGGTGTGTTCTCGATCAACCGGCTCGAGCCCGGGACCGAGTTTGTGATCCGCTTCCCCCGCAACATAGAAGCGCAGCAGGCGGCGGAATAGCCGTGAGCGACCCGGGCGGCCTTACCGGACTGCGCGTGCTCATCGTGGAGGATGAATTCGCGGTCCTCCTCCTCGTCGAGGACATGCTGATGGAGCTCGGCTGCGTGCTTGCGGGCACGGCGTCGCGGATATCCGAGGCAATCAAGCTCGCTCGGGCCGGTGAATTCGACGCCGCCGTTCTTGATGTCAACATCAATGGCGAGCCGGTGGACCCGATCGCGGAGGTGCTGGTCGCGCGCAAAATACCGATGGTTTTCTCCACGGGTTACGGGCTCGGCGGTATCAACGTGCGCTGGCGCGAGTACCCGGTATTGCAAAAGCCCTATCGCGTGGAGGAGCTCGCAGCCGCGCTCGGTCGCGCGCTCGCAGCCCGTGCCGGCTAACAGCCGGGACACGTTCGGCAATGCGCCGGTTTGTCATCGGATCGATCGCCACGCTAGAGTAAATGGGGAAGTGAATCGCCCAAGCGGGCCGGAATCCGTGGTGTTTCAGCCGACCAAAATCGCGGCTCGCGTCCTGGCGGGGACCGCGCTCGTCATCCTGCTCGGCGGTCATAGCATCGGCGCGCAGCCGGCCGACGTGCTGGTCAGGCCGTTTGAAGGCATGGCCGGTACCTGGACCGGCACCGGCAGCGTCACCCTCGGCAGCGGCGAGAAGGAACGCATCCGCTGCCGCGTCACTTACGCGGTGAGTGAGGGGGCGAACCGGGTCGAGCAGGATCTGCGCTGCGCGAGCGACAGCTACAAGTTCGAGCTGAACGCCGACATCACTCACGTGAACGGATACGTGACCGGACGCTGGAGCGAGCGCACCCAACGAACGAGCGGGACGATCTCCGGGCGTGTCCGGCCCGGGAGCATCGAGGCACTTGCCGAGACGTCAGGGTTCGCCGCGTTCTTCACCATGACGACGCGCGGCGATCAGCAGGCGGTACGAATCGAATCCAAGTCCTCCGAGGTCGCCGAAGTCATGATTACACTCCGGCGGACCGGGAAGTAGCGATCAGCGGCGCCCGGCACGCAGGCGGCGCAGCGTCGTGCGCAGCCACATGACCGTCGACGGCAGGATCAGCAGATCGCCGATCAACGCGGCAATCAACGTGAAAGCGCTGAGCCAGCCGAACAGTCGCAGTGAGGGCAGATCGGAGAGGATGGTTACGCCAAGGCCGCAAGCGAGGACGAGAGACGTGAGAATGAGTGCAGGACCGACGAGCACGGTCGCCCGCTTGACGCCGACTGCGGCGTCCTCACCGGGGACGTATTCGAGCCGCAAGCGGTTCAGATAATGAATCGTCGCGTCAAGTCCCAGTCCGAAGGCGACCGTCAGCGCGACAATGCTCGCGAATTGCAGTCCTTCGTCGAACCACCACAACACCGCGCCGGAAATCACGATCGGGAATAGTCCCGGCAGGAACGCCACTGCCATGACGAACACCGATCGGAAGGCGATCCCGATCAGCGCCGCGACGAACAGCATTTCGATCACGAGGCCGTCGTTCAGCTCGTTGATCATGTTTGCGCTGTTGCGCGCGGCGATCGCGGAGAGCCCGGTGACGGAAATCGAGTAGTCGGGGTGCGCGGCGCGGATCGGCTCAAGCTGCTTGTCGAGCTGCGCGACCACCGGCAGCAATTGGCTCGCGTCGACGTCCGGAATGCGACCGGTAACGACGACGGCATCCTGCTGAGTGGAGATGAAACGCTTGGTGAGATGCCCGGGCAGGAGGTCGACGTACTGCTTCAGGATGGCGATATCCGTTACGTTGGCCTTTTCCCGGAGCCAACGGCGCAGCGTTTCGATCGACCAGACGTTGCCGACGCCCGCCTGCTGCTCGACCGCGGCGTGGGTCTTGGCGATCGTGTCGAGTGTCGACGGGTCGTAGAGGGTCTGACCGCGCGGGAACTCGACGAGGACATGGATCGGATTGGCGCCGGTCAGCTTCGCATCGAGGCGGCCGCTCGCGGCGACCGCCTGTTCGCGATCGGGCACCTGGTCGGCGAGGCGGTAGCGCGGCTCGAGATTGCCGTAGACGTAAGTGAGGCCGCCCACGACCAACAGACTGATCAAACTGTATGACGCGGGGCGATGCGCCATTCGATCGGCGATCCAGCCGCACAAGAACCGCAACATGTCCACGGCCGTGTCGGAGCCGGCTACGCGGGTAGCGAACACGGCCTCCTTGCGCACGAAAAGCATGCCGAAAAGGGGCACGAGCGTTACCACTGCGACATATGCGATCAGACAGGACAAGGCGCCGGCCATGCCGAATGTGCGGATCAGGTGCGAGTCGGAGAATTGCAGCGCGACGAAGGAAAGGGCCGCCGTGGCGTCGGTGATGACCACGGCCGGGCCCACAACGAGTACCGCGTTGCGCAACGCGTCGAACTTGCTTTCGCCGGCAAGCAGACGGTCGCGCGCGGCGAACGTGATCTGCATCGAGTCGGAGAAGCCCATCACCATGATGAGCGGCGTCATCACGTTGAGGAACATATTGAGCCGGAAATCGAGCCAGCCAAGGAAGCCGAGCGACCAGAGGATCGCGATCAGTGGCGGAGCCGCGGCCATCAGCATGAACGAGATGCCGCGGAAGAAGAGGACGGCGATGAGACATCCGGCGCCGAAGCCAATGGCGTTGTAAATCAGCCGGTCGCGCTCGACCGCGTTGCGGATTTCGAGCTGCATCACGGGCGCGCCGGAGAGCTGGACGGTCAAGCCGGAGCCCTCCATATCCTCCTGCGCTACCTTGCGAAGCTCGCCGACTACGTCGCGCAGGCCCTTGTCCTCCACGACGGCCTGGTCGAGCGAGATCACGACAAGCGCAAGCTCGCCGTCTTCCGACAGCAACTTGCCGCGAATGATCTCGTTCGCCTTGACGCGCTTGATGAGGGCGCTGAAGTCCGCTCCCTCCGGGAGCTTTTCCGGAAACAGCGGCGGCGGCAGTCGCCCCTGCTCGGGGGGTTGACGCGCGGAGAAGAGCGAGATCAGTCCGTTCACTCCGTCGATCAACTGAAGGTCGGTAACGAGATTGCGCAGCTGCTCGAGTGACGAACGCTCGAGCAGCTTCTTGCCTTCGACTACCACCAGCACGTCGAACTCGCTGGATGGGAAGCGGCGGGTCAGCGCCTCATACTGTCTGAATTCAGCCGTATCCGAGCGAAACAGCTGGCTGAGCGAGTCGTCGACCTTGATCCGGGCGATGCCGAATGCGGCGAGCACGGACAGTGCAACGACGACGATCGCGGCGAGGATGGGGTACCAGAGCGGAAACAGGCCGACGCGTTCCAGACCCAGCGCGAGTTGGGCGGGCTCTGCGGACTTTCGTTGGCTGGATGGGGGCGCGTCTTTTTGCTCGGACACTGACGTTCTCCCCAAGCTTGCCGCGGTCGCCCGACGTCTCTGATCGTTCAGGGTCCGAATCCCCGGCTGAATCCTGACGCAGGATGACTCGCGAGGCAACCGTGCGCCGCACCCGCGTCAGGCACCTCCAGCGACACCGACAAAGGGTGCCAGGCGCACGGCGAGGTCGAGGAGCGCTTCGTCCGAACGATCCCATCCGATGAAGGAGAGGCCCACCGGGCAGCCGGACACCGTGCCCGCCGGAATCGTCACCTGCGGAAGCCCGGAGAGACCGGAAATGCAGGTGAGGCGAATGGTACGCAGGCGGAACGCGTCCAGCTCGGCCGCAGGCGTCTGCCGTCGCGGCGCGATCGTCGGTGCGGCTGGCAGCGCGAGGATCGTTCCGGCCGGCACAAGCGTGTGAACCCGTTCGCGTATCGCGGTACGCTTTTCTCGCGCGGCGTCGGCGTCGGTTCTTTTCACGTTCGCGGCGAATGCCATGCGCTCGCGGATGCCGGGGCCGAGATTCGGTCTGTGTCGCTTCACGAATTCTCCGTAGACCTGCCAAATTTCCCACGCCTGTTGGATGCGGAAGACTTCGCGCCACGAATCGAGGCCGTCGGGGGCTGCCCGTACGCGCCTCGCCGCCGGCAGCGTTTTGGCCGCGCGCGCGAGTACCTCGGTGAGCACGGCAGTCACTTCGGAATCAGCCTCGGCGAATGCGTCGTCGGCGAACAGCACTTCGCGGATCGGTGCGGCCGAGCCCGCGCCTTCCAGGAGCACGTCACCTACCTTGCGGAATACCCCGGGGCTCGCCGCGAACCAGCCGCTGGTATCGTAGGAGGGAGACATCGGCATCGCGCCCGAGAGATCGATGCGGCCGTGCGTCGGGCGCAGCCCGTAGAGGCCGCAGAAGGACGCGGGCACACGGATCGACCCACCGGTATCGCTGCCGAGCGCGAAATCACAAACCCCCGCGGCGGTGGCAGCGGCCGAGCCGGCCGAAGAGCCGCCCGGGACACGTCCCGGTGCGCGCACGTTGGTCGGCGTTCCATAGTGCGCATTCTCGCCGGTGACGCTGTAAAAGAATTCGTCGCACACGGTCTTGCCGACGATCGTCGCGCCGGCGTCGAGTATGTTGGCGACGGCTGCCGCGTGCACCGTCGCGGGCTTCTGCGCGGCCAGCCATTCGGGACTGCCCCCGCCGGTACGCGCGCCGATGATGTTGTACATGTCCTTGACCGCGGCGGTCAGACCGGCGAGCGGTCCGCCGTGTGCGCCTGCGATCGGCGCATCGATGTCGTGCGGGACGAAGAACGAGCCGGCAGGTCGCGCGATCGGCATGGCGGCTAAGCTTTCCTCTGCCCGAGATACCAGTCGAGGATCTTCACGCCATCCCAGCAGGCAACGCCCGGCTTCGAGAGGATCTCCTCGAAGGTGCGCTGCACATGCCCGATGCGGTGCGCGACGCCCGAGAGATACGGGTGCACGGCGATGGCCATGATCTTCGCTCGTTCGGCAGACTCCCGGTACAACCAGTCGAAATGGTCCATCGTGCGCCGATAGAGCATCTCGGATGGCTGACTCTGCAATGACATCATGACGATGTCGTGCAGCTCGAAGTTATAGGGAAGCGCGACAATCGGTTTCGAGGTTGTCTTCAGAGTGACAGGTTCGTCGTCCAGTACCCAGTCGCCGATATACTCGAGGCCGGCTTCGGCGAGATAGTCGATCGTGTCGAGCGTTTGGGTGAGTCCGGGGCCGAACCAGCCGCGCGGGCGTCGACCGCAGAATTTTTCGATGCTCTGCACGGTCTTTTTGATGATCGCGCGCTGGTCGTCGAGCTTGTGCATCGGGATTTGCTCGTAGCTGTGCGCGTTGATCTCCCAGTTGTTGTCGAGACAGGCCCTTACGACCTGCGGATAGACTTCGCAGGTGCGGGCATTGATGGTGACCGTGGGCGTAACACGCAACTGCTCGAGCACGCGTTTCAGCCGCCAGAATCCAACCCGCATGCCGTATTCGTGCCAGCTCCAGTTGGGATGATCCGGCTGAAGCGGTTGGCCCTGCGGCGGTGTAATCACGATGCGCGCCATCGGCCGCGAAATATCCCAGACTTCCAGTGACATGACCGGCCACACTACGAGGCGGATGCCGTCCGGCATGCGAAGCGGCGGGCGGTTTACGATCGGCGAGAATTCGAGGCGTTCGTGCGGCTGCATGGCATTTCCCGTGGCGCCGCGTTCGGCGCGGCGCATTGGTTTGTCGGGGCGGCGCGCGCCTGTCAAATCGCGGTAGCCAGCGCACCGCGATTGCTCGCCCCATTTCGGGGGAGTTCGCGCGCCTCCGTCTTTCGCCGGACCGGAACTCGGTCATGCTGGGCGCGTTTCGCTCCGAAAGGCGCACGCGTGTAGCTCTATTCATCGCAGGTTCATCGACGCGAGCGCAATCGAATGCAAAGGAGAAAGGGACGAGCCATGAAATCGATTTCGAGAAAGCCGATCGCCATCGGACTTGCGGCGGCGATCGCGTTGGGAGGCGCCATCGTGAGCGGGGTGCCGGGCTCGGCCAGTGCCGCGCCACTGGCGGCAAATCAGCTCGCCGTGAAGGACGCCGCGACGAGCGACGTGATCAATGTCCATCGACGTCGCTATCACAGCGGAGCGGCCTTTGCGGCGCTCGCTCTGGGTGTGGTCAGCGCGGTGATCGCCCACCAGCAGTACAAGCGCTATCGCAAGCGCCACTACTACTATGGCTATCCGCCGCCTTACGCGTACGCTCCCTACCCCTATTACGCGTACCCTCGTCATCGGCGCCATTTCTACTACTATTGACCGGCGTCGCACGACCGAGTGGAACGCGCCCTGGAATTCGGGGCGCGTTTTCTTTTATGGGGTGACGACCGTGCTGCCCTGTGGTGGATGTCTGCCGGAAGGGGCGGGAGACGCGCGTGAGCGATCAGCCGGAAGTTGCCGTCTATCAATTCCGGCCGCGGATGATCGGCTCGGACCACGTGTTCCGGCTGACGCCGGACTCGCTTGAATGGAATGTCGCGGGTCATGCCGGCCGCGCCGCGTACCCGATGATCGCACGAGTGCGGCTCGGCTTTCGTCCTTCGAATTTCGGAACGCAGCGCTTCATCGCCGAGATCTGGCCGCGCAATGGTCCGCGGATCGAAGTCGCTTCGGCATCCAATCGCTCGATGGTCGCCATGGAGGACCATGGGCCGGCCTACAACGCGTTCATTCGCGAGCTGCACCGGCGCATCGCAACCGCGGGAGGAGAATGCCGCTTCGAGTCGGGATTTGCCGCTTGGCGGTGGTGGCCAATGGTCACGGTCGCAATTGCGACGCTCGTGGCATTCGGAATTATCCTGGTTCGGGCAATCGCAGGCGGTGACCTTACCGCGAGCGTGCTGGTTCTGGGACTGCTCGGGCTGCTCGCGTGGCAAATGGCGCCGCTGATCCTGCGCAATCGTCCGCGACGCTACAGTCCGAACCAGATACCCGAGGAGGTATTGCCGGGCGGGGGCCGCTAGTCGGCCTCGGAGCCGAGGCTCTTCGGAGTTACGAACAGTTCGAGGCGGCCGGCGCGCGGTTCGATCGTCGCCCAGTCGCCTGCAAGTTCGATTAGTGCGAGGCTCGACGTCGGCATCGAACCGCCGAAGCGGATGAGCGCGTCGGTCTCGCCCGCGCCGATCAGGGTCCGTGCGGCATCTTCGAAACCCGGGTTGTGGCCGATCAGCAGGAGTGTCTGCACGGTCTCCGGCGTCACGCGCACAACCTCCAGGATGCGTTCGGCCGGCGCGGAATAGAGGCGTGGCTCGAGGCGATGCGGCGGCGGCACACGCAATGCGGCCGCAAAGAGCTCCCAGGTTTCGCGCGTACGTTGCGAAGGCGACACAAGCGCGAGATCGGGGGTGAGGCCGCGCGAGGCGGCGAACTGCGCCACCACCGGCAGGTCGCGGCGACCGCGTTCGGCCAGCGGCCGTTCCTCGTCCGCCATGCGTCCTTGCGGGACAGCCTTGGCGTGGCGCAATAGCATCAACTGGCGCATGGCGTTCGCTCGGGAGAGGGGCGGCGGCTACATTAGGGGCAGATTCGGCCGCGTTTCGGCGCTATCGATCAAATCAGAACCCAGCCGGGCAACGGACGCAACCAGACGATGACGAGCCAATCGGCGGAGACCTATTACGCGGCGACCGCGATTCCGAATGCTCCGCGGCCTCGGCTCACGCAGGACATCGATACCGGCGTCTGCATCGTGGGCGGGGGCTTTGCCGGCCTTTGGACCGCGCGGGCGCTCGCGCGGCGCGGCTATGACGTGGTCGTGATCGAGGGCCGCACGATCGCAGGAGAGGCGTCGGGGCGGAGTGGCGGACTCGTATCCGCGGGATATGCCGAGCGGCTCCTGCGCATCGTCGAGCGCGTGGGGCTTCAACGGGCGAAAGCGCTCTACGCACTTTCGCGCCAAGGGATCGACATCGTCAGCGCCGCGCTTGCAGACGGCATCCCCGGTGTCGAGCCGACGGCGGGCCGGTTGAACGTGCTGCGATACGACGACGAGGAGGGCTTGCGGCGCGAGGCGGATTTTCTCGGTGAGCACTTCGGTCATGAGATGGTCGTGTGGCCGACCGAGCGCGTGCGCGAGATGCTGAAGACCACGCGCTACTTCCAGGCGCTGCATGACGCCGACGCTTTCTCCATTCATCCGCTCAATCTCGCGCTCGCGTTGGCGGCGGAGATCGAGAAGTTGGGCGGCCGCATCTTCGAACAGACGGTTGCGACCGGCGCCGATCTTGAGGGCGTGTGGAAATGGATATCCACGACGCACGGCCGGGTGCGCGCGCACGCAACGGTGTTCTGCGGCAGCGCGTTCATCGGCGATGGGTTTCCGATGCTCGCACGTGCCATCCTCCCGGTCGCGAGCTACTCGTGTGTAACGGGGCCGGTCGCCGAGCGGCTCCAGGAAGCGATCCGCTATCCAGGCGCGATTACCGACACGCGCCGTGCTGGAGACTACTACCGTGTGATCGGCGACCGGCTCATGTGGGGCGGGCGAATTTCGACGGCGACCGACACGCCACGGCGACTGGAGCGACGGCTCGCGCGCGACATGGCGCTGGTCTACCCGAGTCTCAAGGGTGTCGAGATCGAATACGCGTGGTCCGGCATCATGGGCTACGCCATTCACCGCATGCCGCAAATCGGCATGTTGCGACCCGGCGCGTGGGTCGCGAGCGCCTTCGGCGGCCACGGGCTCAATACGACGGCAATGGCGGGCGATTTGGTCGCGACGGGCATTGCCGACAACGACGAGCGCTGGCGGCAATTCATCCCGTTCGGCCTGGTCTGGGCAGGAGGCGCGTGGGGGCGGCGAACCACACAGCTCGTCTACTGGGGCATGCAGATACGCGACAAACTCGAAGAAGCGAACGCGCGCCGCAAGGAACGAGCGGCGGGGCGCGCGAAAGCCGCGGTTGCCGCGAAGAAGCGCGCCGCGAAGAAAGCCGCCGAGGAGGCGGCCAGAGAGGCTGCGCGCGTCGCCAAGGAGGTCGCGGCAGCGAAACGCAAGCGCGAGTCGGAAGAGCTCGCACGGCTGCTCGCGCTGGAGGAGGAAGACGAGAAGCGCCGCAAAGCGGAGGCGGCCGGTGGCGCGATGTCCGGGGCCGAGGTCGTTCCGCTGTCTGTGCCAGCGAAGGCGGCCGCGGAATCCGAGTCCGCGCTGGCCCCGCCGGACCAGGAGCAACTATCGGCGGACAAGTCGGCGAAGCGATCCGGAAAGAAGTCGAGAAAAAAAGTCGAGGGTGAGTAGGCCTCAGCTCTCGCGGCGCGCGAGGAAGGCGAGGCGCTCGAACAGGTGCACATCCTGTTCGTTCTTCAGGAGGGCGCCGTGCAGCGGCGGGATTAGTTTCTTCGGATCACGCTCGCGCAGCGTTTCGGGACCGATGTCCTCGACCATCAGGAGCTTCAACCAGTCGAGCAGTTCCGAGGTCGACGGCTTCTTCTTGAGGCCCGGCACTTCGCGGATCTCGTAGAAGAGCTTGAGCGCCTCCGCGACGAGCCGCTGCTTGATGCCGGGGAAATGCACGTCGATGATGGCGCGCATCGTATCCGGGTCGGGGAAGCGTATGTAGTGGAAGAAGCAGCGGCGGAGGAACGCGTCCGGCAATTCCTTCTCGTTGTTCGACGTGATGACGACGACCGGGCGCTGCTTCGCCTTGATGGTTTCGGCCGTCTCGTAGACGTGGAACTCCATGCGATCGAGTTCCTGCAACAGGTCGTTGGGGAATTCGATGTCGGCCTTGTCGATCTCATCGATGAGGAGCACCGGCCGCTGGTCCGCGGCGAACGCGTCCCAAAGTTTGCCGCGACGGATGTAATTCTTGATGTCGGAGACGCGCGGGTCGCCGAGCTGGCTGTCGCGCAGGCGCGCGACCGCGTCATATTCGTAAAGCCCGTGAATGGCTTTGGTCGTGGACTTGATGTGCCACTCGATCAAGGGCGCGCCGATGGCTTTTGCCACCTCGGCGGCGAGCACCGTCTTGCCCGTGCCGGGCTCGCCCTTGATCAGGAGCGGGCGCTCAAGGGCGATCGCGGCGTTGACGGCAACCTTGAGATCGGAATCGGCGACGTAGGACTTGGTGCCTTCGAAACGCATGCGTGCTCCCGGCTGGGCGGCGGACCATAGAGGGCGTGCCGCAACGCGGCAAGACAGACGTGGGGAATGTCCTAGGCGGTACCTGTTCAGCGCTGGATCGACTGAATGCCGGCGCGCTGCCCCGGGACGAGGGTCATCTCGAACGGAGGCTCCGCACAGGTCTCATTCAACATGGAGCTTTTCGATGACAGGCCGCCGATCGCTTTGCGATTGCGCTCCAGAACGAAAGCCGTCAACGCGGCGAGTGTCTCGGAATCCCAGGGAAGCGGGCGCCCTTCCATCGCCGAGATCATGCAGAACTGGACCATGCCTTCGGCCGTGATCTGACTGAGACCGGTCTTGAATCTCACGGACTGCACATAGTGCGGGAACGGCCGGTTGAAGGTTTCGTTGTAGCTGTTCTCGTCGGAGTGGCAGGTATTGCACGACCGTCCGATCGGGCTGAGACTCGTGTCATCGTGGCGCGCGACACCCTCCTTGAGCAGGCGCGCGCGATCGGCGGAGAACGGCTCGCTGTTCGCCGGTCGCGTTATATGGCGCGGGTTGATGGCTTTCGACCAGACGATGTAGCCGCCCGCCGCCGCGGCCACGACGACAATCGCAATACTGCCCAACACTAACTTCGTCGTCTTGCGCACGGTGTGCCCCCACAATCCTAAGCGAGCTTTGCGTCGTGCACGACCGAAGTCAATCAATCAGGGTGCAGCGACTGAGACGTTCGCTTACTTCCGATCCTCCCTCGACCAAGGGAAGAGCGCGGCCGGAAAGTCGGCGGCGTAACGTTTTCCTTTCGGCGGCTCGCGATAGCCGGGTCGGGGCGCGGTGCCCGGCTCGACCACCTTGCGATAGAGATGCCAGGTCGAGTGACCGAGCATCGGCATGACGACCGCAAGCCCGAACAAGAGCGGAATCGAGCCGAGGACGAGTGCAACGGCAACGATCAGGCCCCAGAGGGCCATTGTGAGCGGATTCTCGGCCACGGCGCGCGCCGATGTAGCCATCGCCGCTGCGAACCCCACGTCGCGGTCGAGCAAGAGCGGGAAAGACACGACGCTGATCGTGAATGCGACAAGGGCGAAGAGGAAGCCGACCGCATTGCCGACGAGGATCAGCGTCCAACCTTGCCGCGTCGTCAGCACGTCCTCGATGAATGCGATGAGCGAAGTGGGCGTCGCGCCGCCGAAAGTCGCGCCGTAAATCAACTGCGCAGTGACCAACCAGGTCAGGAAGATCGCCATCAGCAGCGAGCCGAGCGTCACAATGGCCGGGATCGATTGCGAGCGCAGTACGCCGAATGCGTCCTTCCACGATGTGCTCAGTCCGAGCTCGCGTCGGCGGCTCAATTCATAAAGTCCGATCGCGGCAAGCGGACCGATCAGCGCGAAGCCCGCCACGAGCGGGAACAGGATCGGTAGCAACTCGTAACCGAAGGCGAGGCGACCGAAGAGCAGACCCGCTACGGGATAAATCAGATTGAGAAACACGACGTGGCTCGGCATGGCCTTGAAGTCGTCGAGGCCTTTCGCAAGGACGTCGAGCAGGTCGGCCGGACTGATCGTACGAATTTCGGGGTCGGCGGCCGGCGAGTGGGCGATCGCGGTATTGCGGGCCATGGTCATGCCTCCAGCGTGCGGGCCATGTCGGCCACGACCAGAGGCAGGCATCTGCCGGCCGACGGTCGAAGCCGCGGCCCCCCAGTGCTCAACAAATAATACCCCGGGCGTTCGATTTTGAGAAACAGCGGAACGCAGGCGTTTCCGGACGGTCGCGCAATTGTGAGGGGCTGAGCAGGCGCCGGTAACGCGAGACGAGGGACGCACGTACTAGAATCGAAGCGAGCGGAGTGGGCCATGAAGAGACGCGCAATGCTTGCAGCGAGCGCCGCCGCGATTGCGGCCGCATTGGCCGCGTGGCGGTTTTGGCAGAGCGGTGAAGCCCAGGCCGAGACGTTCGAGGTCACGCGAGCCGATGAGGAATGGCGCAAGCTGCTGACGTCCGCGCAATACAAGGTCCTGCGCGCACACGGCACGGAGCGGCCGTTCACGAGCGCGCTTAACGATGAAAAGCGCAAGGGGAGTTTCGCGTGCGCCGGCTGCGAGCTCGATTTGTTCTCTTCGGACACGAAGTTCGAAAGCGGAACTGGCTGGCCGAGCTTCTATCGGCCGCTTCCGAACGCGATCCGCACGTCCACCGACTACAAACTTGTCGTGCCGCGCACCGAGGTGCATTGCCGCCGCTGCGGCGGACATCTCGGCCACGTGTTCAGCGACGGGCCGCCGCCGACGGGATTGCGCTACTGCATGAACGGCGTCGCGATGATCTTCAAGGCGGCATAGCTCACTTGTCATCCCATTGATGACGAGGAAGCCGGCAAATCTTGCCGCAGCTAGGCAGAAGCGCGCCGGACAAATCGGGCGCAGCGATCTCTAACTAACTGAAATAACGCGATAAATCTGATGGCACGCGCTTTGCGAAGTGCGCGGCGGGCCGCAGCGTGCGCGATCGCGCAGGCGCTGCCGATGATGGAGGGTGTAATGGGTCTTTTCGGTGCCATGACGACCGCGGTGGGCGGTCTGCGCGCGCAGGCATTCGCGCTGGAAAACGTCTCGGGCAACATCGCGAACTCGCAAACGACCGGTTTCAAGCGCGTCGACACGAGCTTCTCGGATCTCGTGCCAGATTCGTCGCCGCAGTTGCAGCTCGCGGGCGGCGTGATCGCGCGCTCGCGCGGCACCAACAACGTGCAGGGCGACATTCAGAACGCGTCGGTCGATACCTTCATGGCCATCAACGGCGACGGCTACTTCATCGTGCAGAAGCCTTCCGGATTCCCGGACGGCATCCCGGTGTTCACCGGCGTCGATCTGTATTCGCGGCGCGGCGATTTCCAACTCGACAAGGATGGATTTCTCGTCAACGGCACCGGCTACTATCTGAAGGTGCTCGAGGTGGACGGCACGACAGGCAATGTGATCGGCAGCGTTCCTGAAGTGATGCAGTTCTCGAACGACTTCCTTCCTGCGCAGCCGACGACGCTGATCGAATATCGCGCGAACCTCGCGAGCTTTCCGCGCACCGCAAACTCCGATCCTGACGTACCCGGCTCGGAACGGTTGAATCCGGCGGCGTTCGCCGTCGACCCGACGGTCGCGGGCACGGGCACGGTCATTGCCAACGACGAGCCGACCTTCCTGGCACAGACGATCTCGGGCGGGGCGATCACGATCTTCGATTCAGTCGGGTCTCCCGTGAACATCCAGTTGCGCTGGGCGAAGCTCAGTGACGATCTGGCGACCGCTCAAGGCACTGCGGACCTTACGCCGGCGGTGGATCTTGGCGCCGGCTTCGACACGGACACGATCACCATAACCGTTGACGGCGTGCCGACGGTGATCACGATCAACACGACCACCATGTCCGACTCGGACGAGGTGACGGCGGCAATCGACGCGATTGCCGGCATCGGCGCCGCGCTCGACGGTGCCGGTCAGCTTGTCATCACCGGCGACAATTCGACCGTGGACTTCACGATCGCGTATTCGGATCCGGGCATCGGCACGGCGCTGGGCGTTGCGGCGGGGGCCTATAGCCCGAATACCACGGCGACGTGGGAACTGTTCTATCTCGAGAACTCGAATGCGTCGGGGACCGACGTCGCGTGGCGCAACGCTGGGGCGACCTACACCTTCAACGCCAGCGGCCAGATGACGTCGGCGACCGAGGTCGTCCCGCTTACCGCGGTCACGATCGACGGCATCCCGCTCGGCAACATTACGATCAACCACGGCGACTCCGGAATTACTCAGTTCGCCGATGTGAACGGCAATGCCCAGGTCAACCTGTTGCGCCAAAACGGTTTTCCGGCGGGCGACCTGCAGGGTATTTCGGTGAACGAGAAGGGCCGCATCATCGCGAGCTACTCCAACGGCCGCACGCTGGAGATGGCGGAGATCGTGCTTGCGAGCTTCAACGCCGACAACGCGTTGAAGCGCCTCGACGGCGGTTCGTTCGAAGCCACGTCGGAATCGGGCCAGGCGCAGTTCGGCGCCAGCGGCAAGATCATTGGCAAGGCGCTCGAGGGATCCAACACCGATATCGCCGACGAGTTCACCAAGCTCATCGTCACGCAGCAGGCCTACGCGGCCAATACCCGCATCGTCACGACGAGCGATCAGATGCTGCAAGAGACACTGAACATGGTGCGCTGAGGCGAGGCGTAAGCGCCTTCGGTTAGGGACAGCGAATGAGTCTCGGAAACGCGATTTCGGCGGCGCTCTCCGGGTTGCGCGCGACGCAAACCGGGGTTGGCCTGATCGCCGACAACATCGCGAACGCCGACACGCCGGGCTACGTCCGCAAGTCGGTCATCCAGACGACGACAGCGGCGGGCAGCGGCGGCGGCGTTCGTGTCGTCGGCGTTCAGCGCGAGCTCGACATCTTCGTGCAGCGTCAGCTGCGCGCCGAGCTCTCCGGAGCGTCCTATGCCGACAAGATCTCGAGCTACTACGGGCGCATCGAGCAAGTGTACGGCCGGCCGGGCGGCATCAACGCGCTCGATACGCTGTTCAACAACTTCACCAACTCGTTGCAGGCGCTGGTAACGAGCCCGGAATCGGTATCCGGACGAACCCAGGTGCTCAACGAGGCGGCAGTACTCGCGCAACACCTGAATGCGATGTCGGCGGATATCCAGGCGCTCCGCAGCGAGGCAGAGTTCGCGATCGCCGGCTCGGTGCAGCGCGTGAATGAAATTCTCACGCAAATCGAGGAAATATCCAACCGCATCATCGGCGCCAACCAGGCGAGCGCCGAGATCGCTTCGCTGCATGATACGCGGGACACGCTGATCGCCGAGCTCGCGACGCTCGTCGACATTCAGACGGTCGATGCCGCAGACGGGCAGATTGCTATTTTCACCACGTCCGGCGTGAGCCTGTTCGATCGCAAGGCGGCGCGGCTCGAGTTTGACGGCCGTGACAATCTCAATGCCTTGGCCTTCTGGGACTCTGATCCGACGAAACGCAACGTCGGCACGATCACGCTCACGAGCCCGAACGGCTATCAGGTCGATCTCGTCGCGGACAAATCGCTGCGATCCGGGACGATCGCCGCGCATCTGGAAATGCGCGACAAGACCCTGGTCGAGGCGCAGGCGCAACTCGACGAGATCGCGCACTCGCTCGCGCTCGCGCTGTCGAATCGGACGGTCGCGGGAACGCCAGTCAGCGGTCCGCCGGACGGCTTCTCGCTCGATCTCACGCAGCTCCTAAGCGGCAATACGATCACACTGACCTATACGGACAACGTCGCCGGCCAACAGCAGCGCGTCACCATCGTGCGCGTCGACGATGCCGGCGCGCTGCCGCTTGGCGACAACTTTACGCCTGATCCCAACGATACGGTGATCGGTGTCGATTTCTCCGGCGGCATGGCCGCGGTTGTGACGGCGCTGAATACAGCGCTCTCCTCGACGGGGCTCGTGTTCAGCAATCCTGCTGGCAACACGCTGAGTGTCGTCGATGACGGTGTGCCGGACCTCTGGGACGTGGACGGCTTCGATGCCTCGATCACAACGTCAACGTTCAATTCGGGCGACCCTTCGATTCCTTTCTTTGTCGATGGCGGGACGAGCACGCTGTACACGAACTTCGTCGTCGCGGACGGCATGCAGAAGACAGGATTTGCCGCGCGAATTGCGCTGAACGCGCAGCTGCGCGACGACCCCGCTCGTCTCGTCGAATATGCAGCAGGCACGCCGGCAGGCGATCCGACGCGGCCCAACTACCTCGAGCAGCAACTGAGCGCGGCGATCCGCTTCTTCTCGCCGGCGAGCGGGGTCGGCACGACGGCCGGACCCTACTCCGGGTCGATCGTCGATTTCATCCGGCAGTCGATCTCGATGCAGGGCGCCAACGCGGAAGGCGCGTCGCGTCTGAAGGAGGGCCAGGACATCGTGCTGAACGCGCTGCAAACTCGCTACAACGAACGCGCAAGCGTCAACGTGGACACCGAGATGGCCAATCTCCTGGTGCTGCAAACGGCTTACGGCGCGAATGCGCGCGTGCTCGCGACGGTCAAGGAAATGCTCGAAGCGCTGATGCAGATTTGAGGGCGTCATGACCACGATTTATGGATTCGCCACGCGCGCTGCAATCAACGCCCGCACCTTCACCGAGATGCGCGCGCAGCTCGACGATCTGCAGCGTCAGCTCGCGACCGGCAAGAAATCCGAGACGTTCACCGGGCTCGGCATCGACCGCGGGCTCGATGTCGATTTGCGCATGCGGCTCGCGCGAATTACTGCCTACGAGACATCGATCTCGGCGGTGGATCTGCGCGTGAGCATCATGAACACCTCGCTCGACCGGATGCGCGAGATCGGCCAGGAACTCCGCAGCGACACACGCTTCCCGGTGACGTACGAGCTTGTGGACGGCGGCCAGACGGCCGCCCAGCGGGCGTCTGCGTTGCGTCTTGATGAGGCGATCGGCCTGATGAACGAGCGCGCAGGTGATCGCTATCTGTTCTCCGGACGCGAAACGGACGGGCGCGCCACGGACACGACTGCACGCATTCTCGACGGCGAAGGAGCGCGTGCCGGTCTCAGGCAAGTTATTTCGGAAAGGCTCCAGGCCGATCAGGGATCTGGCCCGAATTTTCGCGGCAGACTGCTTGCACCAGTCGCTGCGCTCAGCGTCGTTACGCTGGAAGAAGACGGCACGCATCCGTTCGGTTTCAAGCTGGCGGGAGCTACGACTGATTTCGGCGCGACCATCACGCCGGGCGGCCCGCCGGCCTCGATCGACATCGACCTCGGCGCGGTCAATCCGCCCGAGGGCGGAATGGTGCGCGTCACCCTCACCCTGCCCGACGGAACGACAAAGGACATCGAGCTCACGGCCACGACCGAAGTGCCGCCGCCGGCCGGAACGTTTGCGATCGGCGCCACGGTCGACGATACGGCCACCAATCTCGCCGCGGCACTCGATACGGAAATACAGCTCGCGGCGCGGGTCGAGCTTGCCGCGGCGTCTGCAGTCCAGGCCTCCGAGGAATTCTTTGCAATCGACGCGGCCAATCCGCCGCAGCGTGTCGTCGGGCCGCCGTTCGACACGGCGACGGCAATGGTCGACGGAACGACGGCGAATACGGTCTACTGGTACACGGGCGATGACGCGACCGACGATCCACGTTCCACCGCCCTTGCGCGCGTGGACGACGAAATAACCGTCGCCTACGGCGCGCGCGCGAATGAGGACGGCCTGCGTCAGGTGATGCAGTACAACGCGCTGTTCGCCGCGATGACGTTCTCCGACACGGATCCCGACGCGAAAGATCGCTACTTCGCGCTGGTCGGCAGAATGGGTAGCGCGCTGGATCAACCGGACGGCGTGAAGCACATCGAGGCAATACAGACGGACATCGCCGGCGCCAACCTTTCGGCAGGTACCGCCAAGCAGCGGCTCGACGACAAGAAACCGGTGCTGCAGGGCATCCTTGACGACATCGAAAATGCGTTTCCAGAGGAAGTCGGGGCAATGCTGCTCGCCCTCAACACGCGCATGCAGGCGACGTTGCAGACGACCGCGCTCGTGTCGCAGTTCACGCTGTTGAATTTTATTTAGCTATTGTCATTCCGGGGCGCGAGCGAAGCTCGCGAGCCCGGAATCCATCGACACCGCCGTTGCCTGCCGAAGTGCCCATGGATTCCGGGCCCGGCGCGCGCTTCGCGCGCACCGTCCCGGAATGACGATTTTTCGAAGGACGGCTACGCCGCGTTCGAGCGCAGGCCGGCCGCGATTTCGCGATTGATGTTGATGAGGACGCCGAGGCGGCTGGGTGCGCGTGCTGCGTCGGACTCGAGCTTCATCGAATGATTGATGATGAAGTTGGCGAGGTTTGCGACGTTCTGCTTGATTTCGCGCGGCAAGGGATTCTCCGGCTTGCCGATCGAGCTCGCGAATACGAGCCACAGACGGCGATTGTAGCGGATCGCCGAAACAACATCGCCCTGCTCGCCGGCGCTGCCATCCTTCGCGGCCTGAAGCTTGGCCGCGGCGCGCATCAAAAGCTGCGCCTCCAGCTCACGCGGGTGCCCGGTTTTTTGCGCGGTCTTGCTGTACGCCTGCGCTGCGTTTTGCATGTTCGAGCAATTCCTTCTCGTACTCAATCAGACGCTGAGTCTCTTTCAATGCTTTGTAAAGCATGCCGGTTAATATGTGATTATTGATCCGGTCGAAGTACGGTCGGGTGCTGGGCGCAGCGGTGAGCACGTCCCGTATCAGCTGAAAATAGAGCTCGTGGTGGGGGGTAGGGTCGCGCGCGAGATACATCAGCTGCACGACCAGGTAGACCTTCTTGCAGGGCGTATCGGCGTTCTCGACCGTGAGGATGTCCTTTTCCCGCAGGATCGGCGTCTCGCCTTCGATCACCAGACGCGTTCGCTGGTCGTCGTTGGTGATGACTGAATCGCCGATGATGATCCGCTCGCCCGGCTTCAACTCGACCTTGAGACCCATGGGACGATCCCTCCCTGGTCGGTCAGCGATTCGAATCGTACGTGCTCCGGCTTAACACATTCCCAAAACGAAACGGCGGGGCCGAAGCCCCGCCGTTCCATCGAGTAGATCTGCCGTACGATCAGAACAACTGCAACACGTTCTGGTCGGCCTGCGCGGCGAGCGACAGGGCGACGGTCGAGAGCTGCTGGCGGGTATTGAGGGCCAGCATGTTCGCGCCTTCCTCGTTCGTGTCGGCGAGGACGAGGTTGTCCGCGCCGATCTGCAGCACGCTGATCAGGTTCTTGGTGAAATCCTGACGGGTCTGCACGATCGAGAGGTTCGAACCGAACTTCGACGCCTGCGTGCGCAGGGTCGTGGTTGCGGCTTCGAGTTCGTCCAGCGCGGCGTCGATGTTGGTGTCCGACTGGAAGCCGGTGCCGATCACCGTCGTCAGGCTGAGGCCGCTCGAGGAGAAATCGACGCCAGTGATCGTCAGGCTGCTGGAGCCGTCCTCGTTGAACACGACCGTGAGGTTGTCGCTGTCCAGGAGGTTGATGCCGTTGAAGGAGGCATCGCCGGCCAGCTGCGTCACCTGCGTCAACAGCGCGTTGAAGTCCGCCTGCAAGCTCGTGCGGGCCGCACTGTCCGTGACGGTCGCGGTCGGCGCGGAGGTGCCGGCTGCGAGGCCGAGGGCCGCCGTCGCGTTGGTGACCGTGATCGACTCCGAGCTCGTCGAGTTGACCTCGAGGAAGCCCGTAGTGTTGTCGACATCCAGTGCGACGTCCGTGAGATCGGCGTTGATGTCGGTGATGCGGTCTTCGAGTTCGGCACGGTTCGTGATCTCGTTCGCCGTAGCGTTGGCGAAGTTGAGCACGTAAGTCGGACCCGAGCCGACCTGCACCGAGATCGTCGTGTTGAGCGCACCAAGTACCGCGTTGGTCGGGGCGTAAGTGCCCGCGGTCAAGCCGAGGTCGGTACCAATGCCCGCGTCGGAGAATGCCAACTCGAACGTTGTAGCGTTGTTGTCGGCAGTGATCTCGATGAAGCCCGTTCCGCCGTCGACGGATGCAGCGATGCCCGAGATGCCATCGATCGCCGCAACCAGCTCGTCGCTGTCCGAGAGCGTGGTCGTGTTGATCGTGAGCGTTGTGGCTGTGCCGTTGACAGTGACGGTCACGGTGTCGGTGTCGTAGGTCGCCCCGAGATCGACCGGCGTGGAAACGTCCACACTGCCGGTGTGGGCAGCAGCGACGTCAGTGCCGATGTTCACGTTGCCCGCGAGGTTGAGGGCGTACGTGGTAGCGGGACCGGCCGTAGTTTTCGCCTGGTTCGCGGTTGCCTGGGCGCTCTCGAGCAACTTGGTGATCGAGGAGATGCCCTTGTCGGCCGCTTGCAGGGTCTGAATCGCATTGCCGACCGAGTCGAGCAGACGGCCAAGGTCGTTGGCGCGGCTGGTCAGACCGGACGAGGTGAAGAAGTTGATTGGATTATCAAGAGCGGAGTTGACCTTCTTGCCCGTCGCAAGACGTTCTTGCGTCCGGTTCAAGAGGTCCGCCACACCCTGCAGCGAAAGCAGGTTCTGGCGTACGCCCTTTGAGAGGGTGATGTCGCTAGCCATGGGAGAAAGCCCCTTCCTAGGAGTTGCTTGATACGCTTGACCCGCCCCGTTCTGGGGTCAGTCGGGGTGCGTTCTCGCACGCGCATTGCTAACGGCGGGTTACCCCCGGTCGGAGGCGGAAGGCGCGCGTCAAATGTGAACGAGGACTGAAGGCGCGTGGTCTTTGGAAAGCACTCTTTAAGAAGTGCGCGACGCCGATGAGCCGAGAAAGACTCCCTGCCCCTGGAAGGGGGAGGGATGAAGAGGCCGCGTCAACTCGAACGGCTGATCACGACCGGGCGGCTCGGGACTTTCGTCGTCACGCGCCCGTCGGCGCTATAGCCTTTGGGGGCGGCACGGCGTGCCGCTTCGCTCGCCGCGCCGCGCATGACGCTTTCGGCCACGGACTGGGCGGTGGCGACGACGCGCAGATTGAGGGCGAGGATGTCGCGGAAAGCCGCGTGGGCCTTGCGCAACTCGTCGACGAGTGCCGGCATGACGCGTCCGATATAAGGTGCGTTCGCCTTCAGGATCTCGATTTCGCGCAGATATTGGCTCGCGAGCGCGGCCTTCTCCTCGGTAAGCGCAGAGGCGTCCTTCAGCCGGCCCGCTTTCACGAGGCTCGTCTCTTCTTCGAAGATCTTGACGAGCGCAACCATGCTGTCGCCGATGCGGATGAGCAGGGCTTCCGCATCGTGCTGGGTCGTAATCTGCGTTCTGACCGGCTGCGCGCTCATTTAGACTTCTCCTGCAAGGCAATCAGATGGCTTTGAACGTGCTCGGCGAGGCCGATGCCGCCGGCCGCTGCAATGGAACGGGCGAACTCCTCGGTGCGGATCGACCGCCAGGCGCTGCCGCCCGGACCGGAATCGAACGGGCCGTCCTCTTCGACGCCCGCAAACATCTCTTCCATCATATTGCTTAAGAAAACGGATTCGAATTCCTGGCTCACCGCCTTGATGCGGTTGGGACTGAGCAGCTCGGATGCGGAGCCGAGCGCGGATACGACTGAACCGGCAACGGAGAGCGCGGCGGCGAGGGGAGCAGGCATCACATCACCTCGATTTCCGCATGGATCGCGCCGGCGGCCTTGATTGCCTGCAGGATCGAGATCAGATCGCGCGGTCCGACGCCGAGTGCGTTCAGGCCGTCGACAAGCTCGCGCAGTGACACCCCTTCATTGACGACACCGAGCTTGCGACCCTCCTCCTGCACGGTGATGCGGCTGCGCGGAACCACGCGTGTCTGGCCTTCGGAGAAGGGCGCGGGCTGGCTCACGGTCGGCGCCTCGCTGATCGTTACCGTAAGGTTGCCCTGGGCGACAGCGACGGTCGCAACGCGTACGTCGCGGCCCATGACGATAATGCCGGAGCGCTCGTCGATCACGACCTTGGCGGGCTGATCCGGCTCGATCTGGAGCGGTTCGATCTCGGCAAGCAGCGCGACGATGTTGCCGTGGAACTTGGTCGGCACGGTCAGGCTGACGGTGGCCCGATCGACGGGTTCGGCCGCGTCCGCGCCGATGTAGTCATTGATGGCGCCGGCAATGCGCTTGGCGGTCGTCAGATCCGGATTGCGAAGTGCAAGGCGCAGGCTCGTCATGCGGTTCAGCGCGAAA
>DATBJU010000041.1:0-19240 GCA_036556265.1 Xanthobacteraceae bacterium
GCAGTATTACCGCTGGTGCGACCGCGCCGGACAAGGCGCGCGAGACGCCGCCGCCCGGCGTGACCGTCGATCTGAAAGTAGGCGCGGCGATGCCGCAAAATATCGAGTTGCTCGATCTCCCCTCGGCAATGATCACCGAAATTCCGGCGATCGGTCGCTACAAGTACGCCAAGTTCGGAGAGGAGATCGCGCTGGTCGATCCGACGTCTCGGCAGATCGTTGAAATTCTTCGTCAGTAGCCGCTGAGCGTGCGGTCAGCGCGGCGGCTGTTCCGTCTTGCCGCTGACGATGCTCGTGACTGCGGCGGGCAAGGCGTCGAGATATGGGCCCATGAAGAATTGCTCGCCCGTGCCGGCGCCATAGTAGCGGTCGTGCGCATCGATCAGCGCGCGCACCGGCTCGCCGCAGTACTTGAATGAATCGACAATGAGGTCCGTGACGTTCGCCTTGCCGAGACGCGGATCGGCGGCGACAGTCCGCGCGACGCAATCGGTGGCAGATTTCACGAGCGGGCGGATGATCGCGCGCTTCTCTTGCGCAGTCACGTCCGTGGCAAGGCCGTTCGCGTCCGGCGCGGTCGCGCCAGGGTTGGCCGAGACGGAAACAAGCAGCGTGAAGCCCGCCAGCGCTTGGGCAAACATCGACCCCGAACCCCCCGATTCGGATTCGAAGTGTAACGGCAGCATGTCGCTCGCGACAATCGACTTTCGCCGCATCGCGTCAATTTGGTACGGGGAAATCAACGAAGCGAGTTCCGTGCTGGAACCCGTCATAAGAACGCCCCGGGCGAACGAGCGCCCGGGGCTCTTAGCCGGCTACTGCCGATCTTTTTAGTTCCGCGCGCGAACCGGACGCTTGGCAACTGCGCCGCGCGGCTCCCCGTAAACTTCTCCGCGCGCCGCGGTGGGTTCGTAGTACCCGCGCGGAGCCGCATAGGCTCGTGGACCGGCGATGGCGGCACCAAGAACGACACCGCCTACAATCGCTGCCGGAATCCACCACCAAACATGCGCCTCGGCTTTGGTCGGAACCGCGAGGGTTCCGGCCGTCGCAATCGCCGCCGCTGCACACATTGCAATCAGTGCTCTCTTCATTACGCACCTCCTTTGCTGCAGTACGGGAGGCCAATCCGCGCGATGCGGAATCGTTCCGACGGGAACTTTGGAATTCGTGAGGCGGGGAAAGGCACTAAGTGGGCGGCTTAATGCGGCGGGAGATTGGGTTTCGCGGTCATCGGGTCACAATGACCGGAGTCCCGACCGCCACCTGTCGATAGAGATCCAAGTGTTGTGCACGCGGATGCACCCTCGAGACGCGAAACCGCCGATCTTGCGTCAGGGCGGCCGAAGAGGACGGCGCTCCGGGATTTGCCCCGGGGCACAACAGCTCGAATGAAACGTCTTCACTCGAAGCTGCGCCGTTCCTCTCCGGCCGCCCTCTAGATTTGCCCGCGTCAAGTACTCAGTAGCAGACTTCGACGCGGCGCCATCCACCCGGGACACGCTCGCGCATGATCCGGCAGTCGCTCCCGATATACTGACCGCGCGGAGCGGCATAGGCATACGGAGCGCCGACGGCTGCGCCGAGCGCCACGCCCCCGACGAGCGCCGCCGGGATCCACCACCACGCGTGCGCCTCGGCCTTCTGCGGAACCGCGATGGTTCCCGCGGCGAGAGCAGCTGCAGCGGCCATGGCAACTAACGTCCTCTTCATCACGAACCTCCGTTGTTTTTCGGGGGACGTTTCGGCAATCCCCCCGTCGGAAATTCGTTCCCGATCAACACGCGGCATTCGTGCGGCACGGAGGCGCAGAAAATGCGGAAAGCCGCCGCGAGTTGCGGCGGCTTTCAATTCGATTGCGAAGTGTTCGTGCTCAGTATCAGTAACAGACGCGGACGGTCCGGTACTTGCCGCGAACTTTCCGCTTTTCGTACCAGCACGAGGGGCCAAAAAACGGGAAGGGCCCGTGTGCCGCGCCGACCCATGTTCCGACCACGAAGGTCGGCAACAACCACCAGCCCGAGATGTCCGCTTTCGCGGGCTGCGGCGCTGCAATCGTGGCAGCCACCAGTGCCGATCCGGCAACGAATGCAATCCATATTTTCTTCATCGAAGCACCTCCCCTGCTCGAACGTCTTCCGCCTCGCTCTCCACGCGCCTGAAGCGCACCGCGTGAATCCGGCAGGAATGGGGCGGGGGAACACGCCGCCGGTCCGCACGTTTGCCGAATGATCAATTACGAATGATCAATTACAGGAGGAACTCATGCGCGAATTGGTTGGTGGCAGCGCACTCGCACTGTTGGTCGCGCTGGGCGCAGGAAGCGGCGGGGCGCTGGCGCAAGGCACCGACAAGGCACAACAAGAAGCACAGAAACAGGGCGGCCCGGAGACGCGCCCCGCGCAGGGCGCGCCCGACGCGCCGCCGCAGCATCAGGTAATTGGTCCGCCCAGCGCCGGGCCCGTCGCAGCAACGGGCGACGGACTCGCTCTCCCTGGCGCATCGCCGCAGACAGCGCCGGCGAAGTTTTCAACCGAAAACGCGTCGAAGGACGATCACTGGTGGCTCGATCGTGGTCAGGATCTGACCGCGGAGCAGAAGCGAGCGATCTACGCGCAACTCGCCCGCAATGGCGCCCAGTCCGGTCCTGGGATGCAGATCTTCGCTGAACCGAGCGCGGAGATCCCGCTCGGCACGAAGTTGTACGAGATACCAAAGGACCTGGCAGGGCAGATTCCGTATATCGAGAATTTCAAGTATGTGGTCGACCAGAACCGGGTTGTCCTGGTTGATACGGTAAACGGGGTCGTCGCGGCGGTGATCGAGAAGTAAGCGTTCATCCGAGTCCCTTGCTCAGCGCGAACGCTGCGAGGAAGCCGATCACCGTGATGATGCCGGAATACTCGTGGGTCACCTCGAAGGCCTCCGGAATCATGGTATCGACGATCAGCGCAAGGATCGCGCCCGCGGCCACGGAAAGTACGATGGCAATTGCCATGGGGTCGGAGTGCGAGAGCGTGAGATTGCCGAGCATCGCGGCCAGGCCGCAGGCAAGCGCGATGCCACCCCAGACGCAGAAGATGTAGACGTTGCTGCGACCGGCCTTGCGCATGCCGGTGGCGCTCGCGAGCCCCTCCGGCAGATTGGACAGGAAGATTGCCGCAACTGCGACGAAAGCCATCTGCTTTTCCGCGAGCAGACTGACGCCGATCGCAATCGATTCCGGAATGCCGTCGAGCAGCGCGCCGACGGCGATCGCGAGCGCGCCGCCTTCGTGCGCTTTCATCTGGTGATGACCGGAGCGCGAGCGGCCGTGCCCCCCTGCGTAGTTGATCCAGACGTTTGCCACCGTGAACATGAGTGCGCCGGCGAGAAATCCCAGGGCGGTCGGCAGCAGGCCGCCGCGTTCGAGTGCCTCGTCCATCAGTTCGAACGACAGGGCGGAGATCAGTACACCCGCGCCGAAGGCCGTGATCGAAGCGAGGAGGCGAGGGGAGATATAGGGGAAATAGGCGAGCGCCGCGCCGATGACGAGCGCCGACCCGGACAGCAGTCCCCACAGCAAAGCCTGAATGGAAAGCGGCACGTCGCCCCCGCGGCACGGCGCCAGTGTAGCCGATTCCCGGCGCCTATTTCCTGCGCGCCCTCTTGCGCGGCTTGGCCTTGCGGGACTTGGCCTTGGCGGGTTTCGCGGCCGGGCCGTACTTCATGCCTTCCAGCTTCATGCCATCGGGGTCGAGAAAATAGACGGCGTAATACTTCGGGTAATGCTCGGCCGCGCGATCGACAATCTCGATGCCGTTCTTTTCGAGGAACGCCTGCAACGCGTCCACGTCGCGCCGGCCTTCCAGCTCGAAAGCGTAGTGATGCAGGCCGACCTCCCCCTTACGGTGCCTGTGAAGTCGGCCTTCGGCGTCAGCCTGGGAGATCCAGAGCCGCGTGCGGCGGTTGGTCCAGCCCATCATCTCGGGATACTCGTCAAGAACCTTGAAGCCGAGAAAGCCGAGGAGCTTGCCGTAGAAGTCCCTCGAGCGCGCGAAATCGCCGACGCTCAGGGCAATGTGATCGACGCCGACGACACGGGGCATGACGGCTCCGGTCCGCACAGGATTGTGGCGGGGCCGGCCCCGTGCCGGCCCGGCACAACTATACCAGAACGCCCTATTCCTGCGTGATCGCGGGCGCCGTGGACTGCATGCTCGCGCGCCACTGCGCAAGCTGATCGGAGATTATTTCCACCTGCGAGCGCGCGCTTTGGTTCGCCTGCGTGTACCCGGCGATCTCCTGCGAGATGCGGGTACCCTCGCTGCGAAGAAACTCACGCATGTCCTTCAACTGATCGATGAGATTGTCGATTTCCAGGGTCGAAGTCCCGGCAACACGATGGATCAGCGAATTGAGATTGCTCGCGTCGCCGACGCCCTTGGCCGAAGGTGTGCGAAGAAACGTCACGTCGCGGTTGCGAATGAGGTCGCGGATTTCTCCTTCGAATTCCGAGGCCACTTGCGCGGCTTCGGCGAGACTCTCGGATCGATCGGCGGTCATAGGTGTCGCCTCCTAAACGAGTGATTCTCTTGACACATCGATAGCGGCACGCGGGTTGGGCGACTTGGGGGCCAAACCCGGGGCAAAATCGGGGCGATTCTTGGCGGAGCTGCGTCGCTCAGCAACAGGACGGCGCTCGATACATTGGGCGCTCTGCTGAAAGCGTGGCGAAAATGCGCGGGCTGCGCGGCCCGCGTAATCCTTCTTATTCACACGGCCGCTGCGGTTGATTCACTCGGTGACGCGGCCCGTGCGTTCGGACACGCACTTCTGGGTGAGCGCGGTCTTGGTGTCGAGATCGTAGGGGCCTCGTTCGTGCTGCATCCAGCACTGAGCGCGGATCTCGACGGGCGAGGGCGGGGGACGCAATTCGTTGAGCGCGACCGGATACTGGATACGCGCGGCGAACGCCGAGCGTTCGGATGCAGAGCCGGTGATGTCACCGTTGCTGACGCACGCACTGTTCAGCGCTGCCGCCGTGAAGATGATGATCACGCGCAGCGACATACTTCCGAGTTGTTGCATGCAGGTGGCCCCCGGACGAATCAACGCGTGAAACAACAGAATCAATTGCGGCACGATCCCGACGCATGTGGTCTTTTCTGCGGCGGGTTGGACCCGTCCGCAGTGCTTTCGGCGATCGGGTAGGGAGGTGTGCCGGAATTAGCTACCGGCTCTTGCCCTTGATCGTGCGCGTGCCCGGCTTGCCGCCGCGCGAGGATGGTGCACGGAGGCCCATGCCGGGCGTCACGTTCAAATCGGGTGTGGAGCCCGCGCCGATGCGCGCGGGCGAACGCACCGCAGGCGCTTTCGCGGTGGGATCGTCGAGCACCGCCATTTCGATGCCGCGCAGGCGTTTGATCTCGTCGCGCAGGCGCGCCGCTTCCTCGAATTCGAGATTGCCGGCGGCCTCCTTCATGCGCGTTTCGAGATCGGAAAGGACCGCCTCGAAGTTGTGGCCGATGGCGATCGCGTCCTCGAAGCCGGTGTCGACGGTAACGCGATCGCGCTCGTACACGGAGTTCACGATGTCGGAAATGGCGTGCTTGACGCTCTCCGGCGTGATTCCGTTCGCTACATTCCAGGTCGTCTGCTTCTCACGGCGGCGGTCGGTTTCGGCAATGGCGCGTTGCATAGACCCGGTAATGGTATCGGCATAGAGGATCACGCGGCCGTCGACGTTGCGCGCGGCGCGGCCGATCGTCTGGATCAGCGACGTCTCGCTGCGCAGGAAGCCTTCCTTGTCGGCGTCTAGGATTGCGACGAGCCCACACTCAGGAATGTCGAGACCCTCACGCAAGAGATTGATGCCGACCAGCACGTCGAACGCACCGAGGCGCAGATCGCGGATAATCTCGATGCGCTCGATCGTGTCGATGTCACTGTGCATGTAGCGCACGCGCACACCTTGTTCGTGCAGGTACTCGGTCAGATCCTCGGCCATGCGTTTGGTCAGGACCGTTACCAGGCTGCGGTAACCATTTGCTGCGGTCTGGCGTGCCTCACCCAGAAGATCATCGACTTGTGTGCGCGCCGGGCGGACGCTCACCTGGGGATCGACGAGACCGGTCGGGCGGATTACTTGCTCGGCAAACACGCCCTGAGTCTGGTTGAGCTCCCAGGGGCCGGGTGTTGCGGAAACGCACACCGTCTGCGGCCGCATCAGGTCCCATTCCTCGAAGCGGAGCGGCCGGTTGTCGAGGCAGGAGGGCAAGCGGAAGCCGTACTCGGCGAGCGTCGCCTTGCGCCGAAAGTCGCCGCGATACATGCCGCCGAGCTGTGGAACGGTGACGTGGCACTCGTCCACGAATACGAGTGCGTTGTCCGGCAGATACTCGAACAGCGTCGGCGGCGGTTCGCCGGCGTTGCGGCCGGTCAGATAGCGCGAGTAGTTCTCGATGCCGGCGCAGGAGCCGGTGGCGGCGAGCATTTCCAGATCGAACAGCGCGCGTTGCTCCAGACGCTGGGCCTCGAGCAGGCGGTTCGCCCTGGTCAACTGTTCGACGCGCTGTTTGAGCTCCGCCTTGATGCCGTTGATGGCCTGATGCAACGTCGGCTTCGGCGTCACATAATGCGAGTTCGCGTAAACCTTGACAAACTCGAGGTCGGCGATCTTCTCGCCGGTGAGCGGGTCGAATTCCTGCAGGCTCTCGATCTCGTCGCCGAACAGCTGGATGCGCCAGGCTCGATCTTCGTAGTGCGCGGGGAAAAGATCGATCACGTCACCGCGCACTCGGAACGTGCCGCGCTGGAAGTCCATGTCGGTGCGGCGGTACATGAGGGCCACGAGGTCGGCGATCAAGGCGCGCTGCGACAGGTGCTGACCCTTCTGGAGCGCAAACGTCATCTCCGAATAGGTTTCGACCGAGCCGATGCCGTAGATGCAGGACACGGACGCGACGATGATCACGTCGTCGCGCTCGAGCAGCGCACGTGTGGCCGCGTGGCGCATGCGGTCGATCTGCTCGTTGACGGATGAATCCTTCTCTATGTAGGTGTCCGTGCGCGGGACGTAGGCCTCAGGCTGGTAGTAGTCGTAGTAGCTGACGAAATATTCGACCGCGTTGTTCGGGAAGAAGCTCTTGAACTCGCCGTAGAGCTGAGCGGCGAGCGTCTTGTTCGGCGCAAGAACGAGCGCCGGCCGCTGCGTGCGCGCGATCACCTGCGCCATTGTGTAGGTCTTGCCCGAGCCGGTGACGCCGAGCAGCACCTGCGTGCGCTCGTTGGCCTCGGCACCCTTCACGAGCTCCTCGATCGCGGTCGGCTGATCGCCTTTCGGCTCGTAGGGTGAGACCAGCTCGAAGCGCTTGCCGCCTTCGGATTTCTCCGGCCGCACCGGTCGGTGCGGCACCCAGACCTGGTCCTTGAATTCGGGGCGGCCCTCCTCGATCAGCGCCTTGAGCGCTTCGGCCGAAGCGGTGGCGCCGAGCGAGGGGACGTAGTCGGCCTCGTTATCGCCCGACAGTCCGAGCTCCATGGCGAGCTTGGGATCAAGGCCGCTGACGGGCGCGGGCTCGAAATGCCGCTGCGGCCGCTCCGCCATGCCGTGGCTCACGCCGCGCGCGGTACGATAAGACTTTTCGGTCTTTGGCTTTTCGGATTTGGGCTTGGCCATTCGCCGCAATATGGGGCGAGGCGCGAAGCGAGGGAAGGGCCGGACACGCGTCTGTGGCCACGTGTGGACGTGCTAAATTGGTCGTGCAGCAAGGCAAGCCGCAATGACCGATCCCAAGGAGCCGCTGAGCTTCAATCCTTTCTGGCAGGGGGTCTTCGGCAGCGAGCAACCGGCGATGCGCCGCGGCCGATACTTCTTCCGACTGCTGTCGCGGGGCGACGTACCTCGCTGCCGGCTCTGCTTCGCACCGTTCGCGGGATTCGGCGCTCCGATCGCGAGAGCGGTCGGACGCGGCCCATGGCGCCGCGCCCACAGCCTCTGCAATCAATGCGAGACGGTGCTGCGCAAGCAGCCGGGCGGGAGCGAAGTCGAGATGGCGGTGTTGTTTGCCGACGTGCGCGGCTCGACGCCGATGGCGGCGGGGATGAGCCCGGTCGAATACGGCACGCTCATGCACCGGTTCTATCGCGCCGCCACGAAGGTGCTCATAGACAACGACGCAGTGATCGACAAGATGGTCGGCGACGAGGTCATCGGGCTGTTCAGTGTCGGCGTGAGCGGTCCCGACTTCGTGCGGCGTGCGGCGCTGGCCGGGCGCGAGATGCTGCAAGCGACCGGTTATGGCGAAGGGGGCGGGCCTTGGCTCCCGATTGGAGTCGCCGTTCACACAGGCGTCGTCTTCGCGGGCTCGCTCGTTGCCGAGGGTGGCGCCTACGAGATGGTCGCGCTCGGTGACGCGATGAACCTGGCAGCACGGCTCGTCAGCGCTGCCGGCAGCGGCGAGCTTGTGATCAGCGAAGCGGTCTGGCCGCGGGTGGCAGACGAAATTCCGGCGCAAACGCGAACGCTGACGTTGAAAGGGTACGACCAGCCCGTCACCGCGCACGTCGCGCGCGTCAATTGACGCGATGTCCTACTGCTGAAGCGATTTCAGATAGGCGTCGGAGAAATCCGTGCGCAACTCGATCCACATCGGCATGTGGTCCGAGATCTGCCAGGTGCGCCATTTGGAAAAGTACTTTGTCGGATTAGTCGCTTCCGGGGCGCTGTCCTGCTGCATGAGCGGCAGATAGACCGGTAGATCCTCGTCACGAAATACCGATTTGTAGAGATCAACTAACCCGCCGTCGCCGATCTCCAGGCGTTTCTCCTTCACGCGCAGGGCGATCTGATCGTAGAAATGATCGCGCTCGGTGACGCCGGCGCCGAACTGGAGCGGATCGGGGACAATGAAGCCGTTGCTTTCCAGCGCCTGCATGGTCGCATGCTCGGGGCTGACGATGTTGAAGTCGCCGAGCAGGATGTAATCCTCGTTCTCCTTCTCTTGGCGCGACTTGAAGAATTTTGCGATGCGCTCGATCTCCTGGCGCCGCTGCTCGAGCTTCGGACCGGTTTCCTCGCCGTAATAGATGTGCACCGTGCACAGGTTGAACTGGAACCACCCCGCCTGGAAGGAGACGAGAAACGGCGTGCGAGCGAACTGCACGCCGGCCGTTTCGGCGGTGGCGCCCGCCGGCAATACGGTCTGGCCGGTCGGCAGTACGATCTCGCCCGCAATTTTGCGGAAGCGAACGACCCCTGTGTTGAAGACGAACGCCATGCGTTCGCTGTTGCCGCCGGAGCCCTCGGTGGTGTCGGTGACGATGTAGTCCCAGCGCGGACCGAGCAGCTGCATGATGCGCTTGAACGGCGCGAGATTGCGATTGACCTCCTGCATCGCGACGAGATCGAAGGTCGCGATCGTTTCAGCGATATAGTAGTACGCTTCGTCCTCGCGCGGGCGCGGGTTGAACTTGGACGAGCCGAGATCGCGGACATTCCAGGTCGCGAGCAGCAGCGTGCGCGGATTTCGCTTCGCGCGGATCGGCGCAAGCTGCGAGCGCAGCGCGAGAAGTCGGTCGATGGTGCGTTTGGTGGCGGGAGTCGATGCCGACGCACGCAGTCCGCCGTAATAGATCGACATGTCCGCTGCCCCAGGTGGCCGGCTGCATTAAATCAGGCTACAGCCAGCCGTTGCAAGGCCCAGCGTTCAACTCGAGTGCTTGCCGACGCTCCAGCCGCGCTTCGCGAGAAAGCGCTCACCGACCTCGATCGGCTCGTCCTCGAGCGGCGTCGCCATGGTGTCGTTCCAACGATTGAGGAAACCGAACACGGCGATCACGCCGACGATCTCGACGATCTGCTCCTCGGTCCAATACTTCTTCAGCTCCGTGAACATCTCGTCGGTCGCCGAATTGGGAACGGTCCCAGCAGCCACCGCGAGATCAAGCGCGGCGCGTTCGGCGGGGCTGTATAACGGGCTCGTCTGATAGTCCCAAACGGCCGCAACCTTTGCTTCGTCGACGCCGAAATGCAGGGCGCCGCCGGCGGTGCGCGCCATGCAATACTGGCAGCCGGCGGTGCGGCTCGCGACGTGCGCGATCAGGCGTTTGAGGCCGCGGTCGACCTTTCCGTTTGGTTCCCAGATCGAAGCAGTGAGCTGTGCGAGGGCCTGCACCATTTTCGGCTTGCGCTGCATGATCAGCACGCTGTTCGGAATGAAGCCGAGGGACTTGCGATAGGTTTCGAACGCGTCCTTCAGCTCAGGCGAATGCTCGGGCGGCAGCGGCGTGAGGCGCGGCCTCGGCCGGGTCCTTTGATCCATCGGAGCGTCCTCCTGGGAGGTTTACGGTCCCTTCTAGCACTTTCGTCGCGCGAGATCAGACTGTTACGGCAGGCTCAGGAACGCGCTTGACTTGGTGCGCCTGTAGCTTCGGGAGTACCTCGCGCCCGAAGCGGCGGATCTGCTCGACGAACAGCTTATTGGGTCGGGCGCCGAGGTTGATATTGAGCAGCAGCGAATTCGCACCCGCGTGCTCGGCCATTTCGATCAGCAGCTCCGTCACTTCCTTCGCCGATCCGAACGCCAGTTCGCCGCTCTCCACGCGCTTTTCCACGTCAGCCATCGTGGTATTGCGGATTTTCTCGCGGTCCATGGCGGCGGCCTGCTTGTTCTCGGGCCGAACGTAGTCGAAAGAGGGCGAGTCCGGCGAGCGGCCGCCGGGCGGAATTTTCCCGCCGGGCTCCAGACTGCCGTGATGCCATAGCACCTGATTGAAGTAGAGGAAGTAGGGGCCGTACTCGCGCAGCGCGTCCGCCTTGCTGTCGGCGACATAGGCGTCGGTGAAGAAGCAGAGGTGGTCGGGCGTAATGTCGTGGCCGTGCGTGGCAAGGTGCTTCGCGAAATAGCCGACCATGTCCTCGGTGAGACCGCGCTTGAAATCCGGGATTACCGCCTTGAGGTTGCGTGCGGCGGTCCACTCGATCGTTTCCTTGCTGCCGGTGAATGGAATCCACACCGGCGGATGCGGCTTCTGATAGGGCCGCGGCCAGATTGCGATGTCCTGGAACGACCAGAACTTGCCTTCGTGGGAAAATGACTCTTCGGTCCAGGCCTTCATGATGATGTCGTAGGCTTCCTCGAAGCGCGCGCGAGACTCCGACATCGGCACACGATACACCTTGTACTCGCGGGGCACACCGCGCGCGAAGCCGGAGATGATCCTGCCGCGCGACAGGCAATCGGCCATCGCCACCTCCTCGGCGATGCGGAGCGGATTGTGAATCGGCAGAAGATTGCCGAGCAGCAGCAGCTGAAGCTTGCTCGTATGCTGGGCAGCGACCGCCGCGATCATGTTCGGCGAGTTCATCAGGCCGTGCGGCGTGTTGTGATGCTCGGTTAGCGCGACGCCGTCGAAGCCGGCACGCTCCATCTCCTTCCACGCTTCGATGTGCTCGGCGTAGCTGCGTGCAGCGATCTCAGGATCGAAATGCCGGCGCGGAAAAGGATAGGGGAGATATCGTTCCTTCTTCGCGTCATCGAAATGCCGATCGTAGGGCAGCAGGTCGAAGATGTAGACTTTCATTTCGTCTCCCTGCGCCGACTACTGAATCGGCGGACGCGGTAATTTCGCTTCGCCGGGCTCCATCCTGAACGTGTAGTCGAGCGAATACCACGGGCCTTCCACGTCGGGGGCGGGCGGCTTTTCGTTCTCGTGGCGAACATAGTTGCCGATCAGCGCGCGCGTGACGCCGAACTGCACGTCCGTGTCGAGCAGCGGATCGTCGCTCACATAGACCTGCGAAATCAGGGTTTTGAACCCGGACTTGAAAATCAGGAAATGCAGGTGAGCCGGCCGGTAGTGGTGGCGGCCCTGGGCGCGGATCAGGTCTCCGACCGGGCCATCAATCGGGATCGGATAACCCGCCGGTTTCACGCTGCGGAAGCTGAAGTGACCATTCTTGTCGGTCATGAACTTGCCACGCAGATTCATGTGTGCCTGCTTCGGATCCTGTTGCTCGTAGAAACCCTCGGGCGAAGAGTGCCAGACGTCCACTTCGGCGCCTTCGATCGGCTCGCCGTTCTGGTCCTGCACCCAGATCTTCACGAAAATGGCCGGACCCGGTGTAGGCGAGCGGACGATCGAGCTGCCGCTCTCCGTGCGCGGGGAGTTCATACGCCAGAACGGACCGAGGAGGTTTGCGGAGGTTTCGGTCTGGCCATCGTTGCCGTTGTTGAGAAGGCAGATCAGTGTCGAGAATCCGAGCGAGCCGGACATCAGCACGACCTCGTTGTGCGACGGCGTCGTCTTCTGGCCGAGCGCAGCGACATACGCGCACGCCTGCTGAAATTCCTCTTCGGTGAGATGCACCTCGCGAGCGAAATCATGCAGGTGCCGCACAAGAGCGGCGGTGATTTCGCGCAGGCGTGGATTCTTGGTGCGGTTCACGGCCTCGAGCACCGCGTGCGTCACTTGTTGCTGGTTCTCGATGATCATGCGCGTCTCCTCGCGGCAGGCGGCCGATCTCTAAAGGAACCGGCCCGCCGGGCGCAAGCACGGCGGGCCGTTGGAGTGGGCAGGAAGCGTGGGCGTTATTTCTTGTCGCGCCAATAGGTGCAGTAGCGCTCGACGTTGCCGGCAAGAAACTGCTCGTAGCTCATCCAGGTTGCATATTTCGGCATCTTCAGTTCGCGGATTCCGGCATCGGTGCATTGGCCTGCGTCGGCGATCTTCTTCACCTCGGTGGACAGCTCTTCCATGTAAGCGAGGTGGTTTTGCACGTCGGCCTTGGTACCCAATCGGCCGCCAGGTCCGGGGTGACCGGGGACGAGGCGGTCCCAATCCATTGCGATCACGCGTTTGAGCGAGTCATGCCAGTCGGGCAGGTAGGAATCCGGCATGTTGCGCCAATTCAGGCTCTGCACCGGAATGAAGTCGACGGCGAACAGCAGTTTCTCCTTCGGAAGCCGCATGATGAGCGAGTTGTCGGAATGGTTCTTTCCGACATAGAGCAGTTCCAGATCGGTGCCGCCCACGGAGATAGTGCGCCTGTCGTCCACGGTCTCGTCGGGAATGACGATATCGGCGCGCGCCATCTGGGTGAGGCGATCCTTGGCGATGCGATGGGCGACGAAGGTCGCGCCCGCATCCTTGAACGGCTTGCCGCCGGCGATGTGGTCGGGATGGTGGTGGCTGTAGATCACGTAGCGGATGGGAGCCTGCGTGACCTTTCGGATTTCACCGATGTAGGCCTCCGCGGCGGGACGGTTGTCACTGATGGGATCGGTCGCAATCACGCCGTCGGGCGTCACGACGAACATTGATTGATGGAACTGGTAACGGAAGATGTAGACATTCTCGGCGCCGTCGACCTTGGTGGTTGCGAACAGCGGCGACGGCGTCTGCGCCATGGCGGGAGCGGCGAGTGCGAGAAGCACAGCCGCCAGGGCGAACAGTGTACGCGGCATCAAATCCTCCCTTTGGATCGGCTAGAGAGCAGGGGGTCCGATCCGCTCTTGATTTGGGGCGACAGATTCCCAGGCAGTTGACCCCGCCCGGCCGCCCGATATTCCGGCTTCGCGAAACCGTGTTTCTCCGAACTACTCCGCCTGGTCGTATACGGCGATACGCCACTCGTTGCCGCTCTTTGCGAAACAGAGCCGGTCCACGAACAGCGGGTGCAAGTTCTTGGCCTGCGCCCAACCGGTCTTGCCGGAAGGAAGCAGGAGCTCGAAGTGGGTGGGAGCAGGAGGCGCCGTCGGCGCGCCACCCTCGGGCGGCGGCGGGTAGACGGACACGATGGGCATCGCCGCGTTGCGGGCGCGTGCAACGATTGCGCCGCCGCTCGGAGTCGCGGTGAGCGGTGTCTCCTCCAGCATGTAGACCCACTCCGACAGGTCGTTTTCCTCATCAACACGCCGGAGTGCGACATCGAGGTTCGCGGCATCCGTGACTTTGGCGAGTGTCGAGCCGCACACGAGGGGCGAGCCAGCTTCCTGCGTCAGTATTTCGTCTCGGCCGAAAAACTCGAGCAGGCCCCATTGCGGACCGATGTCAGTCGATCCGTCGGCGTCGCGCCCCACCGGGCGGAAACCGAACGCGACCTTGAAATTGTGTGCGGCGTCGCGCTTGGCGTCGAACTCGTCGGCTGTCGCGCCCCCAGTGATCCAGCGAAAATCCGGGGCGAGGAGAGCGATGACGGCGGTGAGGTCTTGGTCCTTGACCGCGTCAGCCAGCTTCTTGCGCAAGCCTGTCAGGGCGTCGTCGCCCTTGAAGAGCGGCAAAGCCCGCACTGCAATCTCGGGATAGGGGACTTTCTTGATCGCGAGCGCGGGCGCGGAGGCGAGCGTCGCTGCGATGGCTAAGGAGGCAATGAAGAGGGGGCTTCGGCGCATGTCTAATCCTGAAACCCGTGGTAGGGGCGAATCGCGATCGATCTATGTCGCTCGTTGCGAGCGAGACAATCATGTTCACGCGATTGTCTGCAAATGGAAGGGTTGCATGAAGTGGGCGAAAGAGCCGCCCCAATCCGGCCGCGAAGGTCATGCTCGTTCCCGACCCTCGCCTCGGGAGGAGAGACAATGGGTCGTGTCCGTTTCGACTTGATGCGCCGCGCCGCCGCGGCAATCGTGATTTCGGTTGCGTTCGTGCATCCGGTGACTGCGCAGGAAAAAGCCGTGCCGTCGCTCACAGTGGTCGGCGAGGGCATCGCGACCGCGACGCCGGATCTCGCCATCGTCAACGTGGGCGTCGTTGTGCAGGCCCCGCGCGCCGCCGACGCGCTCGTGCAGAACTCGAAATCGGCAGCGGAAGTAATCGCCGCCGTGAAGGAAGCGGGCATCGCGCCGCGCGACATTGAGACCAGCCGCGTGTCCCTGCGGCCGCAATACTCGCAGCCGTCCCAAGGATCGCGCGAGGCGCCCAAGATCGTGGGCTATGAAGCGAGCAATTCCTTGTCGATCCGCGTGCGCGTGCTCGACAAGGTCGGTGCCGTGCTCGATCGGCTGGTCACCGTGGGCGCAAACCAGATTCGCGGAGTCGAACTGACGATCGCGGAACCAGGACCGTTGCGCGACGAAGCACGCGTAGCCGCAATGAAGGACGCGATGCGGAAGGCGAGCATGCTGGCCGACGCGGCCGACGTGCGGATCGTGCGGCTGTTCTCCGTGATCGAGGACTTGCGGGAGGGTCCGCGGCCCGTCGCGCTCCGCACGGCGGCGGAGTCGGCGCCGCGTCCGGCGGTCCCGATCGAGGCAGGCGAGCAGGAGATCCGCGGGCGAGTGACGGCGGTTTTCGAAATCGCGCCGAAATAGGGCAGCGCCGAAGCTCCGGAACGCAGCGAGCGCTCCGCGGGCCTCGCCGCGAGCGCTCGCATCGATTCTGAAACAGGCCGGTTGGACCCGCCAGGCGGCGGTCAGGACCGGACCGTCGCTACTTCTTCTTGGCCGGCGCCGGGGCGGGGTGCCACGCCGCGTGCCAATGGTCGTGCCAGAGGCAGGCAGGTGTCGCTCGCGGCTGACCATAGGTGATGTGGCAATATCCCCAGCCAAGTCCGCCGAGGACCAAGAGCGTGGCGCCCGCATCCGCGCGTGCCGGCTGCGCCGACAGCAACGAACCCAGCGCCAAGGCCGACACTGCAGCAAGTACGAAACCAAACTTTCTCATGATGCTCCCCTTTTCAGCCCGTCACCGAGTGATTAGCGCAACTAGAATCCCTTCAAGTTGTCTCCGCTGTCAATCGGTTCCGCCCTGAGGCAGAGCCGGATTTGTCTGTAGTGGCGCCTTCTCGGCGCGAGCCTATTGCGGTGCACAAGCGCGTCCCATCGCGCCTACGACCGTCCGGACGATGAAGTTCGCGCGGACAAACGGGTCTCAAATGGAACTGCGCCGCCGCAGGCGCGTTTGCGATCGCATTGGCAGCCACTCGCTGTGTCTCTTCGCGGACACGCAAAGCGGCTTTTTGTCGAATGTTATGCAACCCGGGCAGGCGGTTGCCTACGAGCCGGGCGATTTGGATGACGCGGAAGGTAAGACTGTCTAGAATTACCTCCACGATAGGTCAGCAGGCTTTCATCAGGGGAGTAACGTGATGCGGGGTTCGGCGGCGTTGGTTCTTGCCGTGTGCGTGTCGGCTGCGGCGAGCGGGGTGGCTTTGGCCCAACAGTCCCCGCCGGGTTCGGCGGCAAAGGCTTGCGCCAACCCGAATGCGATGGGCCTCACCCGAACGGTGGAGATCGACACCACCGGCGGCCCCGGCTTTGGCTTCGAGCATTTTCGCCAGCACGACTTCCTGAAGCGGAACGAGATCGTTCTCACGTTCGACGACGGCCCGTGGGAGACCACAACGCCATCGGTGCTGAAGGCCCTGGCGGATCAGTGCCTCAAGGCGACGTTTTTCCCGATCGGCAAGCACGCGACCTATTATCCCGAGGTGCTCAGGCAAGTGGCCGAAGCCGGCCATTCGATTGGCAACCACACCTGGTCGCATCAAAACCTGACGCGCAAGAAGTTCGACGAGGCCAAGATGGAAATCGAGCTCGGCATCAGCGCGGTGAAGCACGCAGTGGGCGATCTGCCGATCGCGCCGTTCTTCCGCGCGCCAGTGCTCAAGCATCCGCCGGAGATCGTCACCTATCTGGGCGAGCGAAACGTCGCGATCTTCTCCACCGACCTGGATTCCTTCGATTTCACCATGCGTACGGCCGACAAGGTGATCGCGTCGGTGATGAAAAAACTGGAGAAGCACGGCAAGGGAATCGTGCTCCTGCACGACTTCCAGAAACACACCGCCGAGGCCCTGCCCGAGCTGCTCAACCAGTTGAAGGCGGCCGGTTACAAGGTCGTGCACATGAAGGCGAAAGACCAGCTTACGAGCCTCGCGCAATACGACGAGATCTTGCAGAAGCAGCAGAAGCTGCCGACCGTGAGCACGCGCCCGACTTCGAGCGTCGTACGCACCGTCGAGTAGGCGGCTCGCAAAAAGAGTCGCGCCTCGCCCGGCCCCGGGGCCGGCGAGGCGCATGTTCGCTACTGCGAAATGGCTTACTTCTTGGCCGGTGCCGGTGCCGTGGCGCCTGACATGGCCTTCTGCACTTCTTCCATCCAGCCTTGCCACAGCGTCTTGCCCGCGGATTGCGCCATGACCGTCGAGGACATGGCAAGACCAATCACGGCCAGTGCCGCAAGCACGATTGCAACCTTCTTCATGGGGACCCCCAAATTTGGCCTCACACTCCGTGAAGCGGGGCGAAGCTTTGCCAAAGGCGAGGTGCGAGTCAACGGGAACCTGATCACGACGGCGAAGGCAGGCCGGCTGGCTCTCGAGGGGGCGGACCGCGGTCGGACACGGTTTGGTACACCTGGGAAAAGCAGGCACTGCGGCCGCACCTACATCCGAAGGAGCCGCTTCGCGTTGCCCGAGAAAATCTTCGCCTTGTCCGCGTCGGGGATCGGCGCACGCTCGAGCCACTGCACGCCGGGCGCGTTGGCGACGAACGGCCAGTCGACCGCGAACAGGATGTGATCGACGCCCATTTCCGCGACGGTGCAGAGGAGCGTCGGGTCGGAGAAGTTGCCGCTCGTCGTCACATAGAAGTGGCGGCAAAAAATGTCGCGGAAGCTCATCGGCTTCTGTCCCGGCCGCTTCAGCGCCTGGTCGATGCGCCAGATGAAGAACGGCAGCGTTTCGCCGAAGTGGCCGAGGATGATCTTGAGCTTCGGGTGCCGTTCGAACACACCGGAAAGCACGAGCCGCACCGCGAGCGTCGCCGTCTCCACCGTGAAGCCCCAGGCGGCGCGGATCACCATCGGAAAATCCTTGGCGTAGTCCTTGTAGTAGATGTCCATCACCGCCGGATGTGGCGTCGCGGGATGCAGATAGATGGGGACATCGAGCGCTTCCGCGCGCGCATAGATCGGCCAGAAGCGCTTGTCGTCGAGGAACAGGCCGTGCGCCATGCCGTGCAGCATCGCGCCCTTGAAGCCGAGTTTCTCCACGGTGCGCGAGAGTTCGTCCGCCGCCGCATTCGCGTCGGTCGTCGGCAACACGCCGAACGCGGCGAAGCGTTTCGGATGCTGAGCGACAGTCGCGGCGAGGCGGTCGTTGACGCGGCGGGAAAGTTCGATCGCGGTGTCGGCGCCAAGTCGCTGGGTCGCGGGCGCGCCGTGCGAGATCACCTGGATGTCGATTCCGGCCTCGTCCATTTCCTTGAGACGGACGTCGCCGAGGTCCGCGAGGCGTTTCTGCATCTCCGGCGGCGCGAAGCGGTCGGCGGCGTCCCACGCCGCGGTCAATTCCGGGTCCCAGTAGTGCTCCTCGAGCACAATGACCGGACAATTCAGCGTCTTGTTCATGCTTGTCCCACCCCCGTTCCTTGGCGCACGTGAGTGTCGCTGGCTAGACTGAGCGCGACAAGGGCCGAAGTGCCCGGGGGAGGAGCGTCATGGGTTTGCTGGACCACAAGGTGTGCGTGATCACGGGCGGGGCGGGGAGCCTCGGACTCGCGAGCGCGAAGCAGTTCGTGCGCGAGGGCGCGAGGGTGATGCTCGTGGACCTGAAGGAGGCGGACCTCGACCGCGCGAAGCGCGAGTTGAACAGCCCGAACGTGGAGACGACCGCCGCCGACGTCAGCCAGGTGGACGCGACCAGGAACTACATCGACCGCACGGTGGCGAAGTTCGGCAAGATCGACGTGCTGTTCTCCAATGCCGGCAATCAGGGGCCGATTACGCCGACGGTGGACTATCCCGAAGAGGTGTTCGACGCCGTGATGACGGTGCACGTGCGCGGCGCGTTCCTCGCGTGCAAATACGGGATTCCGCAGATGAACGACGGGGGCAGCATCATCATTACCTCGAGCGTCGTCGGCGCCATGGGCGCGCCCGGCGCGGTCGCTTACGTCACGGCAAAGCACGCGCTCGTCGGACTGATGCGCACGGTCGCGAAGGAGACGGCGAAGCGCGGCATTCGCGTCAACACCCTGCACCCGGGTCCGATCGACAACGAATTCCAGGCGAAGATCGACGCCGGCATCGGCAAGCTCGCGGGCGCCGGGCTGCAAATGACGCTGCTGCCGCTGCGCGGCGAAGCGGAGAATTTCGGCACGTTCGCCATCGGCGCGATCGGGTCTGCCTACTACGTCGGCTTCGTTTCCGGCTGCCTGCTCGGCCCCTACGTGATCCTGCGGGCGGGACACATCCGCGCGTTCACGGCGCTCGTGGCCATTGCCGCCGCCGCCGCCCTTGCGCACGGGCTCGTGCC
>DATBJU010000042.1:0-2172 GCA_036556265.1 Xanthobacteraceae bacterium
ACCCTCCCCCACAAGGGGGGAGGGAGCAGATCGAGTTCGCCGCGCGGGATGAGTTAATCTCACCGAATGTACTCTGATCGCTTATTCCGTGACGATAGTCCGACTGCTGGGCAGGCTCTTCAGCTCAGCGCCACGTTGACCGACGATTCCGGCAATTCCGTCCCGAAGCAACGCTGATAGAACTCGGCCACGAGCGGCCGCTCCAACTCGTCGCACTTGTTGACGAAGGTGAGCCGGAAGGCAAAGCCGATGTCCTTGAATATCTCGGTGTTCTCCGCCCAGGTGATCACGGTGCGCGGGCTCATGACCGTCGAGATGTCGCCGTTCATGAAGGCGTTGCGCGTGAGATCCGCCACCCGCACCATCTTGTTGACGACTTCGCGTCCCTGGTTGGTGCGATAGTGCTTCGCCTTCGCGAGCACGATCTCGACCTCGCTGTCGTGCGGCAGATAGTTGAGCGTGGCGACGATCGACCAGCGGTCCATTTGGCCTTGGTTGATCTGCTGTGTGCCGTGATAAAGCCCGGACGTATCGCCCAATCCGACCGTATTGGCGGTGGCGAACAGGCGAAATGCCGGATGCGGCTTGATCACCTTGTTCTGGTCGAGCAGGGTGAGCTTGCCTGAGACTTCTAGCACGCGCTGGATCACGAACATCACGTCCGGCCGACCGGCGTCGTATTCATCGAAGCAGAGCGCGACGTTGTGCTGCAACGCCCAGGGCAGGATTCCGTCGCGAAACTCGGTCACCTGCATCCCATCGCGGATCACGATGGCATCCTTGCCGATCAGATCGATACGGCTGATGTGGCTGTCGAGATTGACCCGCACGCAAGGCCAGTTCAGCCGCGCCGCGACCTGCTCGATATGGGTGGATTTTCCGGTGCCGTGATAGCCGGAAATGATCACACGCCGGTTCTTGGCGAAGCCCGCGAGAATGGCCAAGGTGGTCGGCTTGTCGAAGCGATAGTCGGGATCGATATCCGGAGTATGCTCGTCCGGCTCCGAATAGGCCGGCACCTCCATGTCGCTGTCGATGCCGAAGAGCTGGCGAATCGACACCTTCATGTCGGGAAGCCCGACGACCTCTTGCGTTGCGGCGGTCATGGATCCTCCGAGATCTCGGCGGCGACCGAGATCCATATCGGTCGGTGGCGAGGGCGTGGTTTTGGCGGAACCTAGCAGATAGCCCCGCCGCTGCGGAAGGCAGGGGACCCGGAGCGAAGCTCGCACCAATTCAAATGGGTATGGAGCGTGTCGGGCGCAACTTGCCGGCCCGCCGGGGAGTCAGCGAAAGCCGACTGACTTCAAGTAGTTATAGGCCTGGATAATTTCGCGCAGCTTTTCCTCCGAGGAACGGTCGCCGCCGTTGGCATCGGGATGGTGACGCTTCACCAGCGTCTTGAACCTGGTCTTGACCTCTTGCGGCGAGGCGTCGCCTTCCAGACCAAGGGCGGCGAGAGCTCTGCGCCCGGCATTGTAAACCACGCGCCCCTGCGGTGGCCGCTGCTCGAATCGGGCTCGCGCGTCCATCGGACCGCCGAATTCGTGGAAGACGCCGAACGGATCATCGGCGTCGCCGAAATCGCGATGCAATCGAGACGAACGCGACCGCGCCGTCGGCCGGCCCCCGTTCATGCCCATTTTCCACGTCGGACGATGCCCGAAGACGGCTTCCTTCTGGTATCTCGCGATGTCGTCCGGGCTCATTCCGGCGAAGAAGTTGTACGCATGGTTGTACTCGCGCACGTGTTCTAGGCAAAACTGCCAGTATTCCCGCTCACGCAGCCGCCCCTTCGGGGCGCGATGGGTGGCCGGTGCCTTGCAGTTCGGCCATTCGCAACCCGGGCACTGCGCGCGCAGGCGCCGGTCCTTGTCCGGCTTCACGCGAATGCGATCGAACAGCGGCGAATCGTTTTTCATGACCGATCAGTATGCGCGCGGCGTGTACCCACGTTCAAGTCCTTGACAAAGGCGATTGCGCATTTTCACACGTACCCGAGCCGGGATCGACCGCCGAAGGCCGGCGGCTGCGGGACCACGTCATGACAGTTCGCGATCAGATCATCGAGAAGTTGACCAAAGCTTTCCAGCCCGCGAGCCTCGATGTGGTGGATGAATCCCACCAACACGAAGGCCATGCCGGACATCGCCCGGGGGGAGAGACCCATTT
>DATBJU010000043.1:0-11568 GCA_036556265.1 Xanthobacteraceae bacterium
ACGCCGATCAGATGTGCGCGGTAGGCGGCGTCCGCGTGGATGTCGGACATGATCCCCTTGGTCGCGACCTTATTGGCGTCGATCGAAGAGGCAGCGAAGTTCTTTTTCAATGCCGCTTCCATGTCCTTGGCACGGAACACGCCATCCTCTCCCGCGCCGGTCACCGCGACGCGCACGTCGTTGCCGTGGTCGGCGACGAACACGCCCACGAGCGCGAAGCGGGATGCCGGATGGGGAAACTTGGCGTAGGCGGACCGTTTCGGCACGGGGAAGCTTACCTGCAGGATCATCTCGCCCCTGCCCAGCGCGGTCTCGAACAGACCCTTGAAGAACTTGTCCGCCGGGATCTTGCGCTTGTTCGTGACGATCGTGGCGCCGAGCGCAATGCAGGCCGCGGGATAATCGGCTGACGGATCGTTGTTCGCGATCGAGCCGCCGATCGTGCCCTGATTGCGCACGTGCGGGTCGCCGATCTGCTCGGCGAGCGCCGCGAGCGCCGGGATCGCCTTCTTCACGGCCGGCGATGCGGCGACTTGCGCGTGGCGTGCCATCGCACCGATCACGACGGCTTTGCCCTTGGCCTCGATCTTGTCGAGCCCCTTGATGCCGCCAAGATCGACGATGTTGTCGACGCTTGCGAGCCGCAACTTGAGCGCGGGGATCAGCGTCTGTCCGCCGGCGAGCGCCTTGGTGTCTTTCTTCGCGAGGAGCGTCGCAGCCTGCTTGGTGTTTGTCGGGCGGTGGTAGGTGAACGTGTGCATGAGATCCTCCCGGATTTTTTTGCGTGGCGCATGTTCTTGGCGGCGAACCGGTGCCCACTTCGCCGGAACATGCGCTACTCGGCTGCCTTGCGGCGTTGAGATTTCTGCAGGGCGTGCCAGACCGCTCTCGATGTGGCGGGCATCGGCACGTCTTCGTGTCCTACTGCGTTGGTGATCGCATTCATCAACGCTGCGGGCGCTGCGATCGCTCCGGCTTCCCCGCAGCCCTTCATGCCAAGCGGGTTCGAGGGGCACTTGGTGACCGTGTAGTCGACCTTGAAGGAGGGCAGGTTATCGGCGCGCGGCATGGTGTAGTCCATGTACGAGCCGGTCACGAGCTGACCGTCGCTGTCGTAGACGCAGCCTTCAAGCAATGCCTGGCCCACGCCCTGGGCAATGCCGCCGTGCACCTGACCCTCCACGATCATCGGATTGATGACCGTGCCGAAGTCGTCGACCGCGACCCAGTTCACGACTTGCGTCGCGCCGGTATCGGGATCGATCTCGACCTCGCAGATGTGCGTTCCGGCCGGGAAGGTGAAGTTGGTCGGGTCGTAGAACGCGTGCTCTTTCAGGCCGGGTTCAATGTGCGCCGTGGGGAACTTGTGGGCCACATAGGCCGCGAGCGCGATCTCCCCAAAGGCGGCGGACTTGTCCGTGCCGGCGACCTTGTACTTGCCGTCCTTGAACTCGATGTCGGCTTCCGCGGCCTCGAGCACGTGGGCGGCGATCTGCTTGCCCTTGGCAATCACCTTGTCGAGCGCGACCGCGATCGCCGACATGCCAACCGGGCCGGAGCGTGAGCCGTAGGTGCCCATGCCGAACTGCACCTTGTCGGTATCGCCGTGAATGACCGAGACGTGACTCATCGGGATGCCGAGCTTGTCGGAGACGAGCTGGGCGAACGTGGTTTCATGGCCCTGGCCGTGGCTGTGGGAGCCGGTGAGAACCTCGACCATGCCGGTTGGCGTAACGGCAATGTCCGCCGATTCCCATAGGCCGACGCCGCATCCGAGCGCGCCCGCAAGATTGGACGGCGCGACGCCGCAAGCCTCGATGTAGGACGCGAAGCCGACGCCGCGCCGCTTGCCGCGGCGCTCCGACTCCTGACGGCGTCTGCCGAAGTTCTTGTAGTCGGCGAGCTGGATCGCCTTATCCAACGAGGCCTTGTAGTCGCCGGCGTCGTAAAGGGAGGCGACGGGCGTCTGGTAGGGGAAGGACTTCACGAAGTTGCGCCGGCGCAGCTCGGCCGGATCCATGTTGAGCTCGCGCGCCGCGACTTCGACGATGCGCTCGATCACGTAGCAGGCCTCGGGGCGGCCCGCACCGCGATAGGCGTCGACCGGTGCAGTGTTGGTGTAGACACCATCAACTTCGCAATAGATCGCCGGGATTACATACTGACCGGAGAGAAGCGGCGCGTAGAGGAAGGTCGGCACCGCAGAGGAGAATGTCGAGAGATAGGCGCCGAGATTGGCGAGGGTCTTCACGCGCAGCGCGAGCATCTTGCCGCCGCCGTCGAGCGCGAGCTCGGCGGTCGTGACATGGTCGCGGCCATGCGCGTCGGCCTGGAACGACTCGCTCCGTTCTGCGGTCCAGCGCACGGGCCGGCCGACCTTTTTCGATGCCCAGATGCAGACGGTCTCTTCCGGATAGATGAAGATCTTGGAGCCGAAGCCGCCGCCGACGTCGGGTGAGATCACGCGGAATTTGTGCTCGGGGCAGAGACCGATGAAGGCGGAGAGCCCAAGCCGCAGCACGTGCGGGTTCTGGCTTGTGGACCAGAGCGTATAGGTGTCAGTGCCGGGCTCATACTCGCCGATCGCGGCGCGCGGCTCGATCGCGTTCGGGATCAGTCGATTGTTCACGATGTCGATCTTGGTGACGTGCTTCGCCTGCTTGAACGCGGCGTCGACGGCCGCGGCGTCGCCGAGCACCCATTCGTAGACCGTGTTCTTCGGTGCGTTGTCGTGTAGTTGCGGTGACTTGGGATCGCGCGCCTTGTTGAGGTCCGCGACAGCGGGGAGCACGCCATAGTCGACTTTGAGTTCCGCGGCGGCGTTCTTGGCCTGATCGAGCGATTCCGCGATGACGACCGCGACATGGTCGCCGACGTAGCGCACCTTGCCTTTGGCGAGCGCGGGATGGCTGCCGGCCTTCATCTGCGAGCCGTCCTTGGACAGCACCATCCAGCCACAGAAGAGGTCGCCAAGCTTGTCCTTGGCGACGTCGTCGCCCGTGAGGATCGCGAGCACGCCCGGCATCTTCTCGGCCTTTTTCTTGTCGATGCCGCGGATCGTCGCGTGCGCGTGTGGCGATCGCACGAAGTACGCGTAGGTCTCGTAGGGGCGATGGATGTCGTCGGTGTATTGACCCCGTCCGGTAATGAAGCGCTGGTCCTCCACGCGGCGCACGCGGGCGCCAATTCCGGTCGCGCTCATGACTTTCCTCCCAAATCCCTAGGCCGTCTGTTCTCTCAAAAGTTTCGGCGCGTCTAGGCGGCGCGCGCGACGCTCTTCATCGCCTTTGCACCGGCGGCAATCGCTTTCACGATGTTGTGGTAGCCCGTGCACCGGCAGAGATTGCCCTCGAGCTCGTCGCGGATCGTATGTTCGTTGAGGTCATTGCCCTTCCGGTTCACGATATCGATTGCCGACATGATCATGCCCGGAGTGCAGAACCCGCATTGGAGTCCGTGATTGTCCCGAAACGCCTCCTGCATCGGGTGCAGCTGGCCGTTTGCGGCGAGGCCCTCGATCGTCGTGACTTCCGCACCGTCGACCTGAAGCGCCAACAACGTGCAGGACTTCACCGCTCGTCCATTCACGTGCACGACGCAGGCGCCGCATTGGCTCGTATCGCAACCGACGTGCGTGCCGGTGAGCCGAAGCTTGCTGCGCAGAAGCTGGACGAGAAGGGTATGGGGTTCGACTTCGACGGATTCTTTCCGCCCGTTGACCGTCAAGGCCACGGTAGGCATGGCATTCCTCCCAACCGGGCCCGCGGCCCGTCACTCTTTTTCGGCTTTGGCCTCAGTCGGCGTTACCGGCCTAAACCCGAGGCCGCATTTCTTTTTCTATTTTATAATTACAGTGTGCGACCAGGTTCCGGCGCGGTCAAGACAACGAGTCATGCAGGTCAAACGAGGAGCACCACGTTTTCGTGGAAGACCTGCATTGTGCATGCGGCTGTCGCGCAAGCGTCGTCAAAGTCGGCGGCACATCTTCAACAGGCATTAGGCGAACGAATCCAATAAGTTCGCGTTCTCCGCGCTAATGCGCGATTTCCCAGCGTGCGGGCTATGCGGCCGGCGCCAAACCCTCATGCACTGCGAGGACGCGGTAGACGAACTCGCTGACGGCGGCGAGCGTCGCCTCGGGCTGGTCGATGTGGGGCGAGTGTCCGCAGCGGTCGAGCATCACGGCCTCGACCGGACTGTAGGCGTCGCGCTCGGCGAGCTCGACCTGAGCGATGGTGCCGTACTGGTCGTCTTTGCCTTGCACGATCAGGATCGGTACGCGCACGTGCGCGAGGTAATCGTCGATGCGCCAAGCACGGAAGCCGGGATCGAGCCATGCAGCGTTCCAGCCGCGGAAAGCCACATCGACATTGTCGCCATGATAGCGCCTCAAGCGCTCGCGCAGGTCGCCCTTTTCGTACGCTTCCTTCGCGGCGGCGATGCTCCTAATCGAGACGTCCTCGACGAAGAAATGCGGGGCCATCAGGGCAAGGCCACGCACGCGGAAGTCCTGTCGGCCGCCGGCGTAGATTGTCGCGATCGATGCACCGTCGCTGTGGCCGACGAGGATCGTCTTTTTGACGCCAGCCTGATCGAGAACGTGCGGCAACACGTCGAACGCGTCGTCGTGCATGTAACTCAACGGCCGTGGCAGCGACACTGGATCAGAGTTCCCATAGCCCGGACGTGAATAGACCAGTACGCCGTATCCGGTGCGGGCCGCGAGCTTCTGGGGAAAATCGCGCCACATGGCGACGCAGCCGAGCCCCTCGTGCAGCAGAACGAGCGTAGGCGCACGCTCAGCAGAGGGACCGTGCAGAGTGGCTTCGATGCGGCAGCCAGCGACCTTGATCGAGAGTTCGTTGGCGGAATCCGTCATGCTCAGGCGGCCTTACCCTTGCCGCTCGGTTTCGCAGCGGCGCTTTCCTCGCGCAGCTTGAAGCGCTGGATCTTTCCGGTTGCCGTTTTCGGCAGCTCGGCGCGGAATTCAATCCAACGCGGATACTTCCACATGCCGGCCTTATCCTTGACGTGCGCCTTCAGCGATTCGATCAGCTTGTCGTCGGCGGCGACGCCCGGCTTCAGGATGACGTAGGCCTTCGGCTTGATCAGCTTGTCGTCATCCTCCGCGCCGATGACTGCGGCCTCGAGCACGGATTCGTGGGCGGCGAGGGCCGCCTCCACCTCGAACGGTGAAACCCAGATGCCGCTCACCTTGAACATGTCGTCGGTGCGGCCGCAGTATTGATAGTAGCCATCGGCGTCGCGGATGTACTTGTCGCCGGTATAGGTCCATTCGCCAGCGAACGTGACGCGGCTCTTCGCGCGCTGATTCCAATAACCGTCAGCGGCAGACGGCCCGCGTATGACGAGTTCGCCGATTTCGCCATCGCCGAGCGGCTTGCCGTCCTCGCCGACGATCTTCGCGTCATAGCCCGGAACGGGCGTTCCGGAAGTACCGTAGCGGACATTGTCGGCGCGGTTGCTGACGAAGATATGCAGCATCTCCGTGGAGCCGATGCCGTCGAGAATGTCTACGCCGACGATCTGCTTCCAGCGCCTGCCGAGTTCGGCGGGGAGCGCCTCGCCGGCGGATACGCAACGGCGCAAGCGGTCGGAGCCAGCACCCTTGCCGATATCCTTGTGGGCGAGCATTGCCGCGTAGAGCGTTGGCACCCCGTAAAAAATGGTCGGCCGTTCGCGTTTCATCAGAGCGAAGATCGCGTCAGGTGCCGGACGATCGGGCAACAGGATCGTGGTCGCGCCCACGGACATCGGAAACGACATCGCGTTGCCGAGGCCATAGGCGAAGAAAATTTTTGCGGCGGAATAGACTACGTCGCCTTCCTCGATGCCGAGAACGTTCTGACCATAAAGCTTGGCGGTCGCCATCAAACTGGAATGGACGTGCCTGGTGCCCTTCGGTTGGCCGGTCGAGCCGGATGAATAGAGCCAGAATGCTACCTCGTCGGAAATGGTCGGTGCGGTGAATAGATCTTCCCGGCCGCGCTCGAGCACGTCCTCGAAGGTGAAAACATCGCGGCGACCAAACGCCTTGCGGTCCTCGGCCGTCGCGCCGCCGCACAGCACGATGACACGTAACCGGGAAAGCTTGCCGACGATCGGGGCGATCGATTTGGCGAGGGGAGTCGAAACGAAGATCGCCTCGGCGCGGCTATCATCCAAAATGTAGTGGTACTGCTCGGTCGTCAGCAGCGTGTTGAGCGGAACGCAGACGACGCCCGCGCGGATCGAGCCCCAGAAGGCGACTGGATAGTCGACGGTGTCGAGCATCAAGAGGGCGATACGGCTCTCCTGCCGCAAGCCGAGCGCCTCGAGACCGTGAGCAAAGCGGACGGAGGCGTCCTGAAGTTGCCCGTAGGTTAGCGAGCGCTTGCCGTCGGAGAAGGCGACTTTTGAGCCGCGGCCGCGGGCGACATTCGTATCCACGAATTCGGCTGTGGCGTTGTAAGGCCTGCGCCTTGTGAATTCATCGATCGAAACCATGGCTTCCCCTCGCTCGCGGGCACATGAGCATCGCCCTCTATTTCCGGCGCCGGCTCCGGGCGATTGGATTCCGACGCGGCAATGCATTATGAGTATGCAATATAATGCAAGGCAAGTGGCGACCCAATGAAAGATAACGCGAGAGCGCCGGGAACCGACCCTTATCTCGCGCGTCTCGGCGAGCGGGTGCGCACCATGCGCAGCCGTCGCGGCATATCGCGCAAGGTGCTCGCGCGCCACTCAGACGTATCCGAACGCTATCTCGCGCAATTGGAAGCGGGGCAGGGTAACTGCTCGATTGTCCTCCTGCGCAGGATCGCAGACGCGATCAGTGTTCCGGTTGCGGAGCTCGTGGACGACAGGCCGGACCGTCCGCTGGAGGCGGTACTCCTCGAGCAATTTCTCGCCCGGCTCTCGACGGGCGAAATCAACGAAGCTCGCACGTTATTGCTCGAGCGTTTCGGCGGGCCATCGGGCGCGATGCGCCGCGATCGGATTGCGCTCATCGGCCTGCGCGGCGGTGGCAAGTCGACGCTCGGCGCACTGCTTGCGGAAAGGCTCGGCGTGCCGTTCATCGAACTCGACCGAGTGATCGAGCAGCGAAGCGGGATTGCGCTCGGGGAATTGATCGAGATGTTCGGGCAAGAGACATTCCGGCGTAACGAGCGGGCGGCGTTGGAGAGCATCCTGCACGACAACCCGCGCTTCGTACTGGCGACCGGCGGCGGACTCGTAACCGAGCCGGCAACGTTCGAGCTTTTGCTCAGCTCGTGCCTGACGATCTGGGTGCGCGCGGAACCGGATGAACACATGCAGCGAGTGATTGCGCAAGGCGACCGGCGGCCCATGGCCGACAACATGCGAGCGATGGATGACCTGGTTTCGATTCTGAGAAGCCGCGAGCCGCTCTACACGAAGGCCGACATCGTGCTTGATACAGCCGGGAAAGCGCCACGCAAGAGCCTTGACGAGCTCGCGGCGCTTCTCGGTGTGCGATCGAAAGGCGCTCGGCAGACGGCATAACCGGGACACAGTGCGTCACACGCCCAGATAGCGGTGCTGCACGTCCGGAGCATGGGCAAGCTCCGTTGACGTGCCGGTCCAGACGACCTGTCCTCGTTCGATCAGGTAGTGGCGGTCGGCAATCCGGGTCAGTGCCGCGACGTTCTTGTCGATGACAAGAATGGCTTGTCCCTCCGCCCTGAGACGGGCCAGGCAGCGCCAGATTTCCTGGCGGATGAGCGGCGCGAGGCCTTCAGTCGCCTCATCGAGTATCAGGAGCTGCGGATTGGTCATGAGTGCGCGTCCGATCGCCAGCATCTGCTGCTCGCCGCCGGAGAGCAGATTGCCCATGCTTGATTCCCGTTCGGCAAGGCGCGGAAAGAGCGCGTAGATCTTGTCCAGCGTCCATGCTTGCGCGCGCTCGGATCTATTGGCCGCCGTTGCAATCAGGTTCTCGCGCACCGTCAGGTTCGGGAAAATCTGGCGGCCCTCGGGCACCAGGCCGATGCCAAGCTTCGCCACCCGATAGGCCGGGAAGTCTCTGATTTCCTGTCCGGCGAAATGGATCGACCCACCGATCGCGGGCGTCAGGCCCATGACCGAACGGACTGTCGTGGTCTTTCCCATGCCGTTACGACCCATGAGCGTCACCATTTCGCCGGGTGCAATCGCGAGCGAAATGCCATGCAGGACCTTGCTGCGGCCGTAGCCGGCTTCAACATGGTCCAGGGCGAGCAGTGGCTCAGGCATCCTTGGCCTCCACCGCTTCCTGCTCGCCGAGATAGGCCTGCCGGACCTCCTCGTTCGCGCGCACCCGCGCCGGCAAGTCGGAGGCGATCACACGCCCGTACACGAGGACGGTGATGCGGTCGGCAAGCGCAAACACCGCCTCCATATCGTGCTCGACGAGCAATATCGGGAACTCCCGCTTCAATTCTCGCAGCAACTTGACCATGCGGGCCGACTCGTCGGCGCCAAGACCTGCCATTGGTTCGTCGAGGAGCAGGAGGCGCGGCTTGTTGGCAAGCGCCATGGCGATCTCGAGCTGACGCTGTTCGCCATGGCTGAGGCTTGCCGCGACGACTTCAGCGCGGTTGCCGAGACCGACGCGATCGAGCGCAGCCCGTGCCGGCTCGCGCAGTGCCCTTTCGTCGCGAGCCTTGCGCCAGAAGCGAAAGGAATGGCCAGCTTGCGCTTGCACCGCAAGCGCCACGTTGTCGAGCGCTGTGAAGTTGAGGAAGAGCGAAGTAACCTGAAACGAGCGGGCGAGCCCGAGGGCACTCCGTGTGTACACGGGCAATCCGGTTACGTCGGCCCCGTCGAAGTAGATGCGGCCCGCGTCGGGCGTCACTTCGCCGGTAAGTTCGCCGATCAGGGTGGTCTTGCCGGCGCCGTTCGGCCCGATCACGGCGTGTAACTCGCCCGGTCGCACATCGAGTGCGATGCCGTCGGAGGCGACCACGCCGCCGAAGCGCTTGGTCAGGCCTTCGATTGCGAGGAGCGCGTCAGCCACGGGTTCACACTTTCCAGGAAGCCGGCGATACCGCCGCGAGCGAACAGTACGACAAGAAGCAACAACGGGCCGAGGATCAGCTGCCAGTACTCGCGCGCCTCGGTCACTTCCTTGCCGGTTACGACGTAACCGACGGCGCCTATGAGTTGTGGCAGTGCCTCTTCGAGCACGAGAAGCGCGACCGCGCCGATCAGCGGGCCGAACAGCGATCCCATGCCGCCGAGGACGACCATGACGATCAGGTCGCCAGAGCGGGTCCAGTGCATCATGGCGGGGCTGATGAAAGCGGCGTGGTTCGCGAGCAGAGCTCCGGCAAGCCCGCAGATCATTCCGGCAATGACGAAACAGGCGAGGCGATAGCGGAACGTCGGGAATCCGATCGCGCGCATGCGGCGGTCATTGGAGCGCGAGCCTTGGATCACGATTCCGAAGCGGGAGTTCACGATCCGCCAGGTCCCATAGGTGGTCGCGAACAACAGCGCCACGCACACGTAGTAGAACAGGACCCGGTTGTTGAGATTGATCAGTCCGGCGAACTGACTGCGACTGTAGATGGTCAGGCCGTCGTCGCCGCCGTAGCGATCGAGGCCGACCGCGACGTAGTACACCATCTGTGCAAAGGCCAGCGTGATCATGATGAAATAGACGCCGCGGGTACGCAGGCTGAGCGCTCCCACGAACAGCGCAAACAGCGCCGAGGCGGCCAGTGCCACGGGCCACTGCATGAAGCCGGAGGTAATTCCCTCGCGCGCCAACATGCCGACGGCGTAGCCGCCGATACCGATGTAGGCGGCATGCCCGAAGCTGACCATGCCGCCATAACCCATGATGAGATTAAGGCTCGTTGCGGCGATCGCGAGAATTACGATGCGCGTGAATAATGTGAGCGCGAATGCGTTTCCGAGCGCCCACGTATAGATCGGCAGCAAAACGAGCACCGCCACAAGCGCGGCAATGACGACGTTGCGGAATGTGAGCAGCGAGGTCATCTGCCCTGTACCGGGAACAGGCCCTCAGGGCGGAGGACCAGGACCACGGCCATCGCGATGTAGATCAGCATCGATGAAAGGGCGGGCCCCGCGGTCGACGCCGCTTGTTGGCTGAGGACCAGCAGCATCAGATCGACAAGGAAGGTGCGGCCCACTACGTCAAGCAGCCCCACGAAGATCGCTGCAATGAACGCGCCGCGGATCGAGCCGATCCCGCCGATGATGATCACCACGAATGCGAGAATGAGAATATTTTCGCCCATGCCGATCTGCACCGTGAGAATTGGCGCCTGCATGAGGCCGGCCAGGCCGGCGAGTGCCGCGCCGAGGCCGAACACCAGCGTGAAGAGCAGCTTGATGTTGACGCCGAGCGCTCCGACCATTTCGCGATTGGATGCGCCAGCCCGGATCAGCATGCCGATTCGCGTGCGCATGACCAGGATGTAGAGAAAGGCCGCGACTGCGAGCGTCACGATGATGATCGCGAAGCGGTAGGTCGGATAGTAGAGGCCCGGCACAAGTTGCAGCGGCGTGTTGAGCCAGGCAGGCAGAGACAAGGTCAGGCCTGCAGGACCCCAGATCAGCCGGACAAGCTCATTGAAGAAAAGGATCAGACCGAATGTGCCGAGCACGTGATCGAGATGGTCGCGGCCGTACAACCGTCGCAATGCAATGACTTCGATTGCCATGCCGACGAGGAGGGTCGCCCCGAGCGCGAGCAGCGCGCCGAGCACAAAGCTGTCGGTGAGCGCGGCGAACGTCGCGGCGAAATAGGCTCCAATCATGTAGAGGGAGCCGTGCGCGAGATTGACGAGGTCCATGACGCCGAAGACGAGCGTCAACCCGGCCGCAAGTAAAAACAGCAGCAGGCCGAGCTGCAACCCGTTCAGACATTGTTCGATGAACAACAACAGCATCGGCGCCCCCGGCCGAGCATATCAGGAGTCAAAGAAAGAGCGGCAGCAGCCTAGGCTCCTGCCGCTCCGCTTTGTTTAGCCGTTACCACTTCATCGGGCACTTCTTGGCGTGCTCGTCCTGGCTGTCCTTCACGATAGTCGCGGTAGTCTTTAGCGTAAGGAGGCCATCGGCATCCTTAACCACGTCCTGCAGATAGAAGTTTTGAATTGGGAAGTGGTTGTTGCCGTACTTGTATGGGCCGCGCACCGACGCATAGTTCGCCTTGCGCAGTTCGGCGCGGATCGCGTCCTTCTTGGAGAGGTCACCCTTGACTGCGACTACGGCGCTGTTGATGAACGCTGCAGCGTCGTAGGTCTGCGCGCCATAGAAGGTCGGATAATTTTTGTGTTTGGCCTTGAAGTCGGCGACGTACTTCTTGTTGGCGGCGTTCGGCAGATCGTTGACCCAGTGCTGCGCGCCGGGCACGCCTAGTGCGAGGTCCTTCTGCAATTGCAGCGTAATTGAGTCGATGGTGAACGCGGTGTAGAGCGGCACCTGTCCCTTGAGTCCAGACTGAGCGTACTGAGTCAGGAACTGCACGCCGGGCGCGCCCGGATAGAATGCGAAGAGTGCGTCGGGCTTGGCCGCGCGTACCTTCGA
>DATBJU010000044.1:0-7015 GCA_036556265.1 Xanthobacteraceae bacterium
CGATGCACGATGTGCGGCTTGTTGCCGGACCAGCGCGAGAAGTCCTTCTTGTCCCAGTCGCCACGCCTTACTTCGCCTCGCGGGAAGTTCTGGCTCTTGAAGTCGGGCTTCCTGAACGCCTGGGAGTCGGGCTTCTTGAACGTCTGAACGTCACGTTTCTGGAAATCGCGGCTCTGTACCTGACCGCGCGCCTCGAACTTGCCGCTCGCGAAGTTGCGGGTCTGCACCTGACCGCGCGGCTGGAAGTTGCCGCCGCTCGGACCTCGGAGCTGGCTCGGTCCGGACATTCCGCGGGCGCTGATACCCGGCCCGCCGCTCGGACCGCCCGGACCGCGCGCGCTGATACCGGGTCCGGCGCCTCGGCCGCCACCGAAGTGACGCTTGTCCTGCACTTGGATCACGCTGGCGTCCGGCGCGTTGCCGGCACCCGGCGTCAGCTGAATCGCGCCTGCCGGTCCGGAAACCGATACGGCAAGGCCGAGCGCAGCTGTGCTTGCCATCGCTAGCAATTGTTTCCTCATTGCTTCACTCCTCTCGGCGGCGGGTGTGAGCACGGGCTCGCGCACCGCGCCGCGGTTTCAGTTCATCCTGCGAGCGAGTTCCGGGAGTTGTTCACGCGAGGTTCATCTTCGCGGGCCGAACCAACGCGCCCCACCAGAACCCCGTCCGCGGAATCAACGCGCGGCGGGCAGCCGGGTTGCTTCAATTGTTCGGCGGCATTTGCGCGCGGAACCAAACGCGTCGCGAGAGTACGAGTGCAGCGGTCATGGTCGGCAGGACAATCAGCGTCGACCGGAAACGGATCGCGCAGTCAAAAGAACTGCGCGTCGCATTCGCGACTCCGATTCGTTCGTCGCGCGCTCGCGTCAGGCTTGTGACGAGCTCCGGACGCGAGTCGAAATTGCAAGAGCCGGTGTTCCACAGCTCCTTGCATGTGAAAATTTTCAGGCCGACGGTCGCGCACGATTTCCGCCCCCGCATCGCGCGCAAACCGCCCGTCTGCTGCCGTGGAAATTTCGCAATCGCGCAAGAAACCGCATCACAACCGAATTTTTCGATCACAGTCCTGTTTTCATCGAAACTGAATCAAATTTTGGCGACTTGACTGGCCGGCCACTGAACCGGGGTCGTCGCGAATGACGTAGCGTTGCGTGCTGAGTACGGCGCCTGCTTGCGCCGCGAAGCGGACGCCCGCTCGTCCGTTCTGCTCCCGCACCGACCATCAGAAGCAACTTCTTCACCGGCACAATCGGGCGACCGGCCGCTCGCGGCCGCGCGCTTCGGAAAGGGTAACCGTAGCGTCAGAGCCTGACCCGTGGCCCAGCCGCGAAGAGTCGTCGCCAGGTTTCGAGTAGGCGACCAAACGGCTCGAGCCATGACACGAGAGCCCGGCGTCCGCGCCGGGCTCTTCCTGTTGCGTACAAGGATCGGCTACATCATTGCCGGGCTCGAAGGGGGAGCCGGCCATGAAGCGCTATCGGATCGCCGCCATTCCGGGCGACGGAATCGGCCGCGAGGTCGTCGACGCCGGCATCGAGGCGCTGGAAGCCTGCGCCCGCCGCGACCGCTTCGCCCTCGTCTTTGACCGCTTCGATTGGGGTTCCGACTACTACCGGCACCATGGCCGCATGATGCCGGAGGACGGCCTCGCGCAGATCCGTAATCACGACGCGATCCTGTTCGGCGCCGTGGGCGCGCCCGGTGTCCCCGATCACATCACGCTCTGGGGCTTGCGGCTCGCGATCTGCCAGCCGTTCGACCAGTACGCCAACGTGCGGCCGACGCGCATCCTGCCGGGCATCACGAGTCCGCTCCGCAGCGTGACCGGCCCGGAGCTCGACTGGGTGATCGTGCGCGAGAACTCCGAGGGCGAATACGCCGGTGTCGGCGGCCGAGTGCACCGCGGCCTGCCTGAGGAAACGGCGACGGAAGTCGCCGTGTTCACCCGCGCCGGCGTCGCCCGCATCATGCGTTACGCGTTCGCGCTCGCTCGTTCGCGGCCGCGCAAACTCCTCACCGTCGTCACCAAGTCGAACGCCCAGCGTCACGGCATGGTGATGTGGGACGAGATCGCAGCCGAAGTTGCCGCCGAATTTCCCGATGTGACCTGGGACAAGATGCTCGTCGACGCCATGACCATGCGCATGACGCTCCGGCCCGCGACCCTCGATACGATCGTCGCGACGAACCTGCACGCCGACATTCTCTCCGATCTCGCCGCCGCGCTCGCGGGCTCGCTCGGCATCGCGCCGACCGCGAACCTCAATCCCGAGCGGAAGTTTCCCTCCATGTTCGAGCCGATCCACGGCTCCGCCTTCGACATCGCGGGAAAAGGTATCGCCAATCCCATCGGCACTTTCTGGTCGGCCTCGATGCTCCTCGAGCATCTCGGCGAACCGGCAGCCGCGGCGCGCCTGATGCGCGCCATTGAGCGGGTGACCGCCGACCAGGCGCTGCACACGCCGGACCTTGGCGGCCGCGCCACCACCGCAGAAGTGACCCGCGCGGTGTGCGAGGCTGTGGCGGGGGATAATGAGTAGCGGCGTCCCGGGCGCAGCCAGCGAGAACGTAGCCCGGATGAAGCGAAGCGAAATCCGGGGCCACGCCAGCGAGCCGTCGATGTCCCGCATTACGCTTCGCTCCATGCGGGCTACACAGACCGACGGAAGTTACGCCACCACCCACGCCCTCACCCGCGGCTTCGCAGCCGCAGATTTCCTTTCGCCCGGCGCGGCCGTGCTATCAAGGCCGCGCATCATGCGAGGCCTTGCATGTTTCCAATTCCGAAGCACGTGTTCCTCACGAGCGGTGTCGGCGTGCACAAGCACCGCCTCACCTCCTTTGAATTTGCCCTCCGTGCGGCCGACATCGAGCAGCAAAATCTCGTGTCTGTATCATCGATCCTGCCGCCCGGTTGCCGGCTCGTGCGGCGCAAGGCCGGCGTGAAAACGTTATCTCCCGGCGAGATCACCTTCTGTGTCATGGCACGTGCCGAAACCAACGAGCCGGGCCAGCGCGTGCACGCGAGCATCGGCCTCGCACGGCCCGCCGATCCAAAAATGTACGGCTACGTTTCCGAGCACCACGGCTTCGGGATGACGAGGCGTCAGAGCGGCGAGTACGCCGAGGATTTGGCCGCCACCATGCTCGCATCCACGCTCGGCATCGATTTCGACCCCGATGACGCCTGGAATCACCGCAAGCAGGTCTATGAGACCAGCAGATTGATCATCGGCAGCTCATCGATCTCGGCTGCTGCACTGGGCGACGAACGCGGCTTGTGGACCTGTGCGGTCGCGGCCGCCGTATTTCGATTCAATTGATCGAGCCGACCGCCTCCGGATCCGCGTGGATCGGAATCCGGCGATACTTGCTCAGCAGCCGATCATGCACTTCGGCGAAGGTCCGCGGCCGCTTGCCATCGTAGAAGATCGAGCGGTTCGCGCGCGCCGCACCGGCGAACCGCTTGTTCGCGAGCGCGTCCGGTTCTTTCTGCGCGAGCCGGATCAGCTCCACCCCCGCGTCCGCGCCGAGAAAGTGGGTAATGTAGAGCTCGCCGGCGTCGGCCTCGCGCCCCAGCTCCCGCGCGGCGAACTCCGCGTTACGGCGCGCGAAGGCGCCCGCCATGATGGCGGAGAGCTCCGGGTCGTAGCGCATGCGCAGGATGGCAGCCTCCAGTTCCGCGTCGGCAACTTTGAACTCGCCCTTGGCAGTCACGACGATCGCGCTCGCGAGGTCGCCGAGCCCAAGCTCGGGCCCCGCCTCGCGGATCATGTAGAGCCAGGTATGGGTGATGAACTGGAACAGGCCCACTGCGGTCGAGGTCTTGGCTTCGTCTTTCGGATCGAAGCTGCTCTCCAGCGCCGCGGTCTTCAGCAGGAATTCGAAGTCGGCGCCGGTCACAGCACTTGCCTTGACGATCGCGTTGACGATCGGGAGCGGCGCCGCGAACAGTGGGCCGGCAAGCGACTGGTCGCCCGCGATCTCCGGCAGCGGCGTGCCGCGCGGTACGGGAGAAGCAGCAAGCTGTTCCCGCACGCTCTCCGGAATGCGGCGTCGCGCCTCGCCAAGCGTGCGCAACTGTCGAGACTCCGGCGCCGTCGCGGCGTCGCCTGCGAGATCGATCTGCAATACGAACGTGTCGCGCCGATACGCGCGCAGACGATCCAGTATCGTCGCCTTGCCGCCGAACGCATGCGCGCTCGCCCCGGCGGAGACCGGCACGGCGATTTCGCACGCCGGCACCTTCCCCGACGACAGGCAGGCAACCAATACGACGCTGAGCAGAAGCCCCCAAGTCTTCATGCGCCCCTCGCGTGAATGCGGGGCGCTTAAAGCGGAGCGGCGCTAACGTGGCGCTAGATTTGCCCGGAGACTTGCCGGCAGCACTGACGGACGCTCAACAAACTTGGTTGCGAAATTCGCTCTTCGCATTGATTCAGAATTGTTAGCGGTTCGTGCACGCGGCGGCCGTGCCATGGGCGGTTCGCGGATGCTTACGAATATATTCTCGTTAGCAGGTGCTGGCGCGAACTTCTTTACCTTGCCAGCACGCCGGAATCCGGCTCGTCCTGGGCGAACTCAAGAACGGGCGGCAATGAACCGTGTGCTAGCGAACGGAAACGCGGCGCGGAATGGGATGGGCGCTACGCGCCGCGAGCGGGCCGAGTATGTATCCAAGCGCAATCAGGACCAGCACGACACTTGCGAATTCAATCGGCATGACGCACCTCCAAAAAAAATCACGTTCTTGGTAACCCGCGCGCCGGACCGATCCTTTGCGGCAAATCAAGAGAGAGAGGTTTCTTTGAAAACTTCACGTCCGCAAAAAAAAATCACTGCGCCGCGCCGAGCGCCTCGAGCGCGGGTACGTAATTCACCTTAAGGGCTTCCGCGACTGCCCGGCAGGTGATGCGACCGGCATGCACGTTGAGACCCGCGCGCAAGTGCGAATCTTCAACGAGGGCACGGCGCACGCCCTTGTCGGCAAGCGCTAGCACGAACGGCCGCGTGGCGTTGCCAAGGGCGAAGGTGGATGTGTACGGCACCGCGCCCGGCATGTTGGCGACGCAGTAGTGCACGACACCGTCGACCACGTAGGTCGGCGCGGAATGTGTGGTGGGCCGTGACGTCTCCGCACAGCCGCCCTGATCGATCGACACGTCGACGATGACGGAGCCGGGCTTCATCGCCTTCACCGTCGCGGCGGGAATCAACTTGGGTGCGGCTCCGCCCGGCACGAGCGCGGCGCAGATCACGAGATCCGCGCTCCTGCATAGTGCCTCGATCGCAGAGCCGCTCGCCACCTGCGCACGCACGCGCGATCCGAATTGCGCGATGATCTGGCCGAGCGACTCGGCACGGCGCGCGACCACGGTGACGTCGGCGCCCATGCCGACGGCGATCAACGCCGCGTTGCTGCCGACCGTGCCGGCGCCGAGGATGAGCACGTTGCCGGCGGCCACCCCGGGAACGCCGCCGAGCAGCACGCCGCGCCCCTGATGCGGACGCTCGAGGTAATGCGCGCCCACCTGCGGCGCCATGCGGCCGGCCACCTCCGACATCGGCATAAGGAGCGGGAGCGCGCCGCGCGCGTCGGTCACGGTCTCGTAGGCGATTGCCGACACCCCGGAGGCGAGAAGCGCACGCGTCTGCTCCGGATCCGGCGCGAGATGCAGGTAGGTGAAGATCGTCTGTCCTTGTCGCAGCCACTGGCGTTCCGCCGCGAGCGGCTCCTTGACCTTCACGATCAGCTCGGCGCGCTCAAAGATCGCTTTCGGTTCGCGCACGACAACGGCGCCGGCGGACACATAATCACCGTCCGCAAATCCCGCGCCCGCGCCCGCGCCGACTTCGACGAGCACCCCGTGCCCGTGCGCGACAAGCTCCGCGACGACCGCCGGCACCAGACCGACACGGTATTCATCGGGCTTGATTTCCTTGGGCACGCCGACGTGCATGACTGCGCCAAGTCCGGTGCGCGCGAGGGAAATCCGGCGCGGCGCCCGCACTATAGCATCGGGTCATCCGCCGGGCGGCCGGGCACGGCCAAGCCAGGCCCTCTCAGCCGGCAGTCTCCCCCGGTCACCCACGGGGCCGCGGTTCCGGTCTAGACTATTGCGCAAGGCAACCGCCGGGGGCATTGCCATGGACTTCAGCATCACAACGATCGTCGGGTTCATCGCCGCGGGGCTCGTCATCGCAACACTCTCGATGCGGACCATGGTGCCGTTGCGGGTGACCGGCATCGCCAGCAACTTCGCCTTCATCACCTACGGATTCATGTTCGGAAGCGTACCGACGATCGTCCTGCATGCCATCCTCTTCCCGCTCAATGTCTACCGGCTTTCCGAGATGCTCAAGCTCATCAAGCAGGTGAAGGCCGCGAGCGCCGGCGATCTCTCGATGGACTGGATCAAGCCGTTCATGAGCAAGCGCGCGATCAAGGCCGGCGAGATTCTGTTCCGTAAGGGCGACGAAGCAAACCATATGTACTTCGTCGTGAGCGGAAAGCTGCGCCTGCACGAGATCCATATCGAAGTCCCGCCCGGCGCGGTGGTCGGCGAGCTCGGCATGCTCGCGCCCAATCGCAAGCGGACGCAGACGCTCGAATGCACGGACGGCGGCTCAGTGCTCGAGATCGACTACGAGAAGATCGAGCAGCTCTACTACCAGAACCCGACCTTCGGGTTCTATTTCCTGCGGCTTTCGTCCGCCCGCCTGTTCGAGAACATCGGCCGGCTTGAGCGCCTGCTCGCCGAGCGCGACGCGGAGCTGGACCGGCTGCGCGCCGAGCCTGCGCAAGCGCGGAGCTAGTCATTCCGGGACGCCGCGAAGCGGCCGGCCCGGAATCCATGGACTTGCGCCTTGGCGTCATGGCCGGGCTTGTCCCGGCCATCCGTCTTGGCGACAAGGCGCGGGCATGACGGCTTTCGCCCGCCTCGTCCGCGCCCCGGAATGACCAATGCGAAAAACAGAAGGCCGCCGTTTCCGGCGGCCTCCGTTATCGCGGGGT
>DATBJU010000045.1:0-19838 GCA_036556265.1 Xanthobacteraceae bacterium
CGGATCTGCGGTGGCTGACGTCGCGGCCCTCGGGTCGATCCTGATCCCCGCGATGAAGAAGCGCGGCTACAAACCGGAGTTTGCAGCGGCCTGCACCTCGTCGGCGGCGAGCCTCGCGATCATCATCCCGCCCTCGATCCCGATGATTCTGTATGCGGCGATGGCCGAGGTCTCGGTGGTGCAGATGTTCGTCGCCGGAATTATTCCCGGCGTGGTCGGCGGGCTCGGGCTGATGGCGCTCTGCTACTACTATGCACGAAAGTACAATTTTCCGGTCGAGCAGGCGTTTCAGTTCGGCCGCTTATGGACGGCGCTGAAGGAGGCATTCTGGGCGCTGTTCCTGCCCGTGATCATTCTCGGCGGCATTTTCGGAGGCTTCGTTACCGCGACGGAGGGCGCTGCAATCGCGGTGCTTGCCGCACTATTCATCGCCGCGCTGGTCTATCGCGACCTTACCTGGAGATCGGCGTATCAAGCTTGCGTCGACTCAGCCATCCAGACGGCTGTGGTCATGCTGCTTGTCGCCGCCTCGGCGCTGATCGGGGTCTATCTGACCGAGAGCCAGCTTCCGCAAAATCTCGCGCGCAATCTCGTCGCGCTAACCACCAATCCCTACGCGATTCTGCTGATCCTGAACATTTTCTTCCTGATCATCGGCATGTTCCTGCATTCGGCGGCCGCAATCATACTGACCGTGCCGATCGTCATGCCGCTGATCAATCAAGTTGGCATCGACCCGGTGCATTTCGGGCTCGTGCTGACACTCAACCTTGCGATCGGTCAGCAGACGCCGCCGGTCGCTTCAGTGCTGATCGCCGCCTGCTCGATTGCGAGGACCGACATCTGGGAGACCACGAAAGCTAATTTCGGTTTCATCAGCGTGCTGCTGCTGGTGCTGGTCCTGTGCACGTACGTCCCCTGGTTCTCGCTCGTGCTCATCGAATACTTCTACAAGTGATCGGCGAGCACGCGCGCGACGTGCAGCGCCGCGCGTCCCGAACCGTGGGAAATCTGCTCACGACAAGACGTGCCGTCGGCGACGACGATCGTGTCGGGTGCCGCCTTGCGCACCGCCGGAAGCAATGAAAGCTCGCCCATCGCGAGCGATACGTCGATCGTGTCGGCGCCATAGCCGAAGCCGCCGGCCATGCCGCAGCAACTCGATTCGACGGTTTCCACCGCGAGGCCGGGCACGAGCCTGAGCACGCGTTCCACTGCGCTCATCGCGCCGAACGCCTTCTGGTGACAATGGCCGTGGACAAGCGCACGCGACGCCGTTGCCTTCAGTGAGAGCGCGAGGCGACCCGCGTCCGCTTCGCGGGCAAGGAACTCCTCGAACAGAAATACATGGTTTGCAAGCCGCCTGGCTGTGTCGGTCTTCAATAGCGCCGGGATCTCGTCGCGAAAGCCAAGGACGCAGCTCGGCTCGAGGCCGACCACTGCCGCACCGCGCTCGATGTAGGGCATAAGCGCGTCGACCGTGCGCTCCGCCTCCTCCCGCGCCTGTTTCACCGCGCCCACCGAGAGAAACGTGCGGCCGCAACAAAGCGGCCGCTCCCCTTTCGCGGCTTTCGCGAAATGCACGCGGTAGCCGCCGGCTTCCAGTACGGCGTGTGCGGCGTCGATATTCTCCCGCTCGAAGTATCGATTGAAAGTGTCGGCGAAGAGGACGACCTCTCTTCCGCCCTCATGCGCGGGCTTGACCCGCGCATCCAGACTATCGTTCGCGGCGGTCGCCGCCCTGGATGGCCGGGTCAAGCCCGGCCATGAGGAAGAGGGTGGATCACGGAAGGGGTCCGTCCGCCACTTCGGCAATTTCCGTTGCGCGCTGAATCCTACAGTGACCTCGGACAGCTTCGCCACGCCCGGGACCGCGTCGCGGAGGTTGAGCAACCACGAGAGCGTAGACGCATAGGGCGCATAACGCGGCAGCCAACCGACAAGCCGGTCATGCAGCGAGAGACCGTGCCTCGCGGCGCGCGCCGCCTGCACCTCGATCTTCATGCGCGCCATGTCGACGCCCGTCGGGCACTCGCGGCGGCAGCCCTTGCACGAGACGCAGAGTTTCAGCGTCTCCGCCATCTCGTCGGAAGTGAAGGCGTCCGGGCCGAGCTGGCCGGAGATCGCAAGCCGCAGCGTATTGGCGCGTCCGCGCGTCACATCGCGCTCGTCGTGCGTGACGCGCCAGCTTGGACACATGACGCCGCCGGTGTGCTTGAGGCACGCGCCGTTGTTGTTGCACATCTCGACGGCGCCCTGAAAACCGCCGCCGGCTCCGGCGTATGCGGACCAGTCGAGCGCTGCCCGCATCTCGGCGACGCGATAGCCGGGCGCGTAGCGAAACTTTTCGCGGTCGTCGAACTTCGGCGCACGCACGATCTTGCCAGGATTGAAGAGCCCGTTCGGGTCGAAATCGTCCTTCACTTCCTCGAAGGCGCGCACGAGGCGCGAACCAAACATTCTCTCGTGGAACTCTGAGCGCAGGATCCCATCGCCGTGCTCGCCGGAGTGCGAGCCCTTGTACTCACGCACCATTGCGAAGGCTTCCTCGGCGATGGCGCGCATCGACTTGACGTCCTTCTCCTGCCGCAGGTTCAGGACCGGCCGCACGTGCAGGCAGCCGACGGAGGCGTGCGCGTACCACGTGCCGCGCGTGCCGTACTTTTCGAAGATCGCAGTGAGCCGCGCCGTGTAGTCCGCGAGGTGCTCCAAAGGCACGGCGCAGTCTTCAACGAAGGAGACGGGTTTGCCCTGCTCCTTCATGGACATCATCACGTTGAGGCCGGAAGCGCGGAGATCGGCGATCGCCGTCTGTAGCGCGGGCTCGACCACGTCGACGACACCGCCCCATTTTGCCCCGCCCTTGTCCCAGCCGAATCCAAGATCCCCCATCAGCTCGTGCAGGCGCCTCAGCCGGCGCAGATTCTCCTCCTCATCGTCCTCGCCGAATTCGACGAGGAGGATCGCGTCGGGCTCGCCGCGCACGAACTGCTCGAGCGTCGGGCGAAACATCGCGATATCGCGGGCGAGCGAGATCATAGTGCGGTCGACGAGTTCGACTGCGATCGGCGCGAGCTTCACGAGGTGCTGCGCCGAATTCATCGCTTCGTGGAAGCTACCGAAGTGGCAGGCGCCGACGGCACGGCGGCCGAGCAGCGGCCAGAGCTTCAGCTCGACTCTCGTCGTGAAGGCGAGCGTCCCCTCGGATCCGACGAGAATGTGTGCGAGATTGAGGTCGTTCCGTCCCGGCAGCAGCGCGTCGAGATTGTAGCCGCCGACACGGCGCTGCACCTTGGGGAAGCGCCCCTCGACCTCGCTCGCCTCGCGCGCGCCGAGCGTGAGCAGATTGCGCGCGAGCAGCTTCAGCGGAGAGGCGTCGGGAATGTCGGAAAGGTCGGAGTTTGCAGGGCCGAAGTGGACGCCCGCCCCGTTCGCGAGCACGGCGTCGATCGACAGGACGTTGTCGCGCATCGTGCCGTAACGAAGCGAGCGGCCGCCGCAGGAATTATTCCCCGCCATGCCGCCGATCGTCGCGCGCGATGACGTCGACACATCCACGGGAAACCAGATCCCGTGCGGCTTGAGTTGCCGGTTCAACTCATCGAGCACAATGCCTGGCTCGACCACGCAGCGCTTGCCGGCGACGTCAAGCTCGAGCAGGCGCGTCAGATGTTTCGAACAGTCGACGACCAAGGACTCGTTCACGGTCTGTCCGCACTGCGAGGTGCCGCCGCCGCGCGCGAGCACGCTTGCGCCTTCCTCTTCGGCGATCGCGATCGCGCGTTCGGCATCGCCAATCGTGCGCGGGACGACGACGCCGACGGGCATCATCTGATAGTGGGAGGCGTCCGTCGCGTAGCGCCCACGGCTGAAGCCGTCGAACAGCACATCGCCCGAGACCTCGCGCCGCAGCCGCCGCTCCAGCCCCGGCATCAGTTTGGCCATTGCGTTTCCTCCGCGCGGTGTGGCAGCGACATTTTGGCCGGCACGGATCGGGCGCGGCGCTTGACCGGAACTCGGGTATAATTCACAGGACGCTTATATATCGGATCGTGGCCTTCGACGCGCGTGGCGCCGCCGAAGCCCTGGGAGAAAAATCGATGGCTTCGAATCGCGCGCGCATGCCTGGCCGGCATTTTCTGCAGATTCCGGGGCCAACGCCGTTGCCTGACCGGATCCTGCGGGCAATGGACATGCCGATCATCGACCATCGCGGGCCGGAGTTCGCGCGCCTCACCCGCCGTGTGCTCGACGGCATCAAGACGATCTTCAAGACGAGAAATCCGGTGATCATCTACCCGTCGTCGGGCACGGGCGCCTGGGAAGCGGCGCTCGTCAACACGCTCTCACCGGGCGACAGCGTGCTCATGTACGAGACCGGCCAGTTCGGCACCCTGTGGAAGAACATGGCGATCAAGCTCGGGCTCAGCCCGATCTTCATCGAATCCGACTGGCGCGTGGGTGCCGACCCGAAGGCGATCGAGGCGAAACTGCGCGAGGACAAGGGGCGCAAGATCAAGGCGGTCGCCGTCCTGCACAACGAAACGTCGACCGGTTGCGTCTCGCACCCGGCCGAAATCCGCAAGGCGATCGACGCCGCCGGGCATCCGGCGCTGCTTCTGGTCGACACGATTTCCTCGCTCGCGTCGACGGACTACCGCCACGACGAGTGGGGCGTCGACGTCACGGTGGGTGGTGCACAGAAAGGGCTGATGCTGCCCCCCGGCATGTCGTTCAATGCAGTAAGCGACAAGGCGCTCGCGGAGGCCAAGAGCGCGAAGCTGCCGAAATCGTTCTGGTCGTGGGAGGACATGATCGCGACCAACAAGAACGACTATTTTCCTTACACGCCTGCGACCAACATCCTGTACGGGCTCGCCGAGTCGATCGACATGCTGCATGAGGAAGGTCTCGATAATGTGTTCGCGCGGCATGACCGGCTCGCGGAGGCGACGCGACGTGCGGTACGTGCGTGGGGGCTGGAAATTCTGTGCCGCGAACCGCGCCAGTACTCCTCCACGATCACTGCGGTACTGATGCCGGAGGGCCACAATGCCGACCGCTTCCGCGAGGTCGCGCTCGATCAGTTCAACATCTCCTATGGCATGGGGCTTGGTAGAATTGCCGGGAAAGTGTTTCGCATCGGTCACCTCGGTGACATCAATGACGCGACCATGATCGGCGCGCTTGCGGCGACCGAAATGGCCCTCGCCCTCGCCAGAGTCCCACACAAGAAGGGCGGCGTGCAGGCGGCAATGGACTATCTGGTGACGGAAGCGGCAAAGCCGGCGCGAGCCGCGGCGGAGTAGCACGTGACGGACCGGCGCGTCGTTGCACCGGCGGCTGAGCGCAACAAGGAGCCGATTCTCGAAGTTCTAAGGCGCTGGCTTCCGGCGCGCGGCACCGTGCTGGAAATCGCGAGCGGAACCGGTCAGCACGTCGCGCACTTCGCCAAAGCGCTGCCTTCGCTCTCCTGGCAGCCGACCGAAATGGATCTCGACCGGCACGAGTCGATCATCGCCTGGATCGACGCCGAGCAGCTGAGCAACGTGCGGCCGCCTCTCGCGCTCGACGTGGGCCATCACCCGTGGCCGGTCGAGCGAGCCGATGCGGTCATATGCTTCAACATGATTCATATCGCGCCTTGGCAGGCGACGCTTGATCTGATGGCCGGCTCAGGGCGCCTGCTGGGCAAGGACGGAGTTCTGTTTCTTTATGGTCCGTACCGCAGGTTCGGCGCTGACACTGCACCGAGCAATACCGCTTTCGATGCGGATCTGCGCGCTCGCGATCCGGCGTGGGGCGTGCGTGACATGGAGGCCGTGATCGAAGTCGCGGCGAAGAACGGCTTTGTCTTCGCAGAAGCCGTGCCCATGCCCGCGAACAACTTTTCAGTGGTGTTCAAGAAGACGTAAGCGAAGCGTGCCGACGGTTGCGGCTAGGGCGACTTGACGCCCTTCTTGCCGCTCGCAATCTCGTTCAGCAAATCGATGTTGTTCTGAATGTACTTGCTGTCGGGGTCCTTGGCCTGTGCCGCGGCGAGCTTCTTGCGCGCGAGCTTGTAGTCGCCGCGCAGCATGTAGGAGAAGCCCTGGTTGTTCAGGACTTCGGGAGTCGGGCCGAGCAGATTGATTGCCTGCTCGTAAGCGCGGTCGGCAAGGTCGAAACGGCGCAGACGGTCGTACGATGCCGCGAGACCGACCCAGGCTTCCGCCGAGCGCGGCTGCGCTTCGACTGCCTTGCGGAAATGCTTCTCCGCGAGTCCGTAATTCTGCTCTTTGTAGTGTCGCTTGCCGAGGCCGAGATCGTCCTTCGGGTCGTTGCCGAGGACTTCCGCACCGCTGTTCGAATTCAATTCGGCCGCCGCGTTCGCGCCGTCACCGAGCGCGCCCGTGGCGTCGTTCGGCACGCTTCCGCAGCTCGCGAGCCAACCGGCGCAAGCGACCAACAGGACCAGCCGCGCCACTGCAAGACGCATCGGCAGACTCCCGGCGGCGAAGAAGCCTGCGCGCCCCTTGCGGACGAGCCCCCTTCGTCGCGGATATTCCCGACAACCCCGTCCGGGAACCTAGTGGCCGATGGTTAATAAATTCTCGCCGGCAACGACAAGAGAGTCCGGCAAGTCCATAGAATCAATGGGTTGGCTAGGAATAGACTCAGAAGCCGCCGAGTTTGAACCGCACGAACGCCGGCAGCATGATGACGACGACAAGCACCGGAAAGACGCAGAGCACGAGCGGCACCGAAAGCTTCGCCGGCAGGCTGTAGGCCTTCTCCTCGGCGCGCGACAGCCGCTTGTGGCGCATGTCGTCACTATAGACGCGAAGCGCGTCGGTCATGCTGGAGCCAAGCTCCTCGGACTGCTGCAAGAGGGTGGCGAAGGATCGCGCTTCTTCCAGTCCAAGCCGATCGCCCAAATGCTCGAGCGCCTCGCTGAGCGAACGGCCCGCGCGCATTTCAAGGGTCGCCATATGGATGTTCGCGCCGAGCGATGGGTAAGAGTCCGCGATCTCGCGGCCGACCCGGTCGAGCGCCGCCTCCATGCTGAGGCCGGCATCGGCGCAGACGACAAGCAAGTCCATGAAGTCGGGGAAGCCGGCGCGGTGCTCGGTCTGACGCGAGGCGATGCGCCGGCCGAGATAGAAGCCCGGGCCGAAATAGCCGGCGAGCCCGCAGAGGCCGACGATCGGCCAGAACATTACCTTGGTTCCGGGACTGACGATCGGCGTCAGGAAGAACGCACCCACACCGAGGCCGACCGCGAGCACGGTGCGGGCGATGAAATAGAAGGCGGGCGCGCGCGGATCTAGGTAGCCGGCCTGCACCAGCTGCCGGCGCAGCATCCGCATGTGCTTTTCGTTCGAGTCCGAATAGTTCTTGGTCGTGTAGTCGATCAGCCGCTGCGCGGCCTTGACGCTCGCGTAGCGCAGCGAGCGCCGATCCTCGGTCGCCCGGCGCGGACCGTTCGTCGAGATGTCGGCAGCGCGGCGCTTCACCGAGCCGCGTAGGCGGATGGTCGCCATCACGCTGAAGGCGAGCATCGATGCCGCGAGGAACACAAAACCGCCGACCACCAGGCCGGGGTTGGCGTCCATGATCCGGAACAGCGGTTCGAGCAATGCGTCCATCGCTCAGATCCGGAAGTTCACGAGCCGATACATGATGAAGTTCCCGAACATCATCCAGATCCCCGCCGCGACGAGGCCGATCTTCGTGATGTCCTCGTGCCAGACCTGTCCGTAGAAGTCGGGGGTGATGGCGCGCAGAATGAAGAACATTGCGATCGGCAGCGCTGAAAGCAGCAGCGCCGAGAAACGTCCCTCCGCCGCGAGTGCGCGGATCTTGCGGCGCATCTTGAAGCGCTGGCGGATCACGCTGGAGAGGTTGCTGAGGATCTCGCTCAGATTGCCGCCGGTCGAACCCTGGATCGCGACGGCCGTCACGAACAGCGGCAGATCGTCCTGACCGATGCGATGGTACATGGCGCGCATTGCAGTCTCGATGTCGGCGCCGTAGGTCACCTCGTCGGCAACCATGCCGAATTCGGAGCCGACCGGATCGGGCAGTTCGCGCCCCACCATCGCGATCGCGACCGGAATCGGATGGCCGGCGCGCAAGCTGCGCACGATGATGTCGATTGCGTCGGGAAACTGCTCTCCGAATTTTTTCTGACGGCGATTGCGCATGAAGCGCAGACCGGCAAATGGCAGCACGACCGTCGAAACGCCGGTGATGATCGCGGCTTCAAAAACGCTGCCGCGCATTACCAGGCTGATGAAGAATACGGCGACCGCACCGATCGCGATGACTATCGCGAACTTTACGATACCGAGCGACAGACCCGACTGAAGGATCAGCCGATTGAGATAGACAAGCGGCAGTCGGAAGTCGCCGGCGCCGGTGAGCCCGCGCTCGCGCCGAAGCTGCACGAGAATCGCCTGCCGATCAACCTGATCCTGCATCAGACGGAGGCGCCGGTTCACACGCGAACGATACGACGCCGCGGAGAAGAACAGCAGGTAGACCGCCTCGGCCGCGAGCACGACCGAGATCGCCGCCGAAAGATAAAAAAGCGTGGCTTCGTTGAATTCGAACGGCATCGCGGTCACAATGGCTTGGACGGATCGAAATAGTTGCCGGGGATCGTGATTCCCTGCGCAACGAGGTCTCCAAGGAAACGCGGGCGAATACCTGTCGCCTGGTAATGGCCTTCGACAGTTCCGTCCGCGGCCGTGCCGGTTCGGACGTACTTATAGATTTCCTGCATCTGAATGATGTCGCTCTCGAGTCCGGTGATCTCGGAGATCGACGTCACGCGGCGCTTGCCGTCGGACAGACGCTGCAGCTGAACGATGACGCGAATGGCCGCAGAGATTTGACCGCGAATGCTCGCAATCGTCATGGGCATGCCTGCCATACCGATCATCTGCTCGAGACGCGAGATCGCATCACGCGGGGAGTTGGCGTGGATCGTGGCCATCGATCCCTCGTGACCGGTGTTCATCGCTTGCAGCATGTCGAAGGCTTCCTCGCCACGGCACTCGCCCAAAATCACGCGGTCGGGCCGCATGCGGAGTGCGTTTTTGACGAGCTCGCGCTGGCGGATTTCGCCCTTGCCCTCGATGTTGGGCGGCCGTGTCTCCATACGGCCGACGTGCGGCTGCTGGAGCTGCAGCTCCGCAGCGTCCTCGATCGTGATAAGACGCTCCTTCTCCGAGATGAAGGCGGAGAGCGCGTTCAGCATCGTCGTCTTGCCGGACCCGGTACCACCGGAAATGATCAACGTAACGCGCGCCTTGACGGCAGCGGCGAGCAACTCGCCCATTTGCGGCTTGATCGCGTTCATTTCGATCAGCTTCTTCAGGCTGAACGGCTTCTTGGAAAATTTTCGGATCGATACGAGCGGACCATCGACCGCGATCGGACGGACGGCGATGTTGATGCGCGAACCGTCGAGGAGCCGCGCGTCGCAAAGCGGCTGCGATTCGTCGACGCGACGCCCGACGGCACTCACGATCTTGTTGACGATCCGCAGCAGATGCGCCTCGTCCTTGAAGCGCACCAGCGTAGGCTCGAGCATGCCCTGGCGCTCGACATAGACACATTCGTGACCGTTGATGAGGATGTCGTTGACGGTCGGGTCCTTGAGCAGCGGCTCGATCGGGCCGAGGCCGGTCATCTCGTCCAGAATCTCGAGTACGAAGTCGTCGAGCTCGCTTGCGTTGAGCGCAAGGCGCTCGGATGCGACATACTGCGAGACGAGGGCCGCGACGTGCCGGCGGATCTCCGCCTCGGGAAGCTTCTCAAGCGCGGAAAGGTTGATTTCCTCGATCAGGCGGCGATGCAGACGAACCTTCGCGTCGAGCAACTTTGCGCTGAGCAGCGGATTGATGGGCGCAGCAGTCTGCTCCGGGATCGGCGCGACGATTTCCGGCGCGTCGAGAACCAGGGATGGGGCGGCTTCCTCGCGCTCCGGAGCGACCTCCGGAGCGACGACCTGTCGTTTGGTGAAGCGACCGAGCATTCTCTCTACGTCCTTGACTTCAGATCGACACCGTCATGCGGCATTCCCGGAGCGCTCAGCGCGCTCCGAACAGGCTCCATTCCTTCTTCTTCTCGGCGGTATCCGCCTTCGCGCCGTCCTTGGAATCGGGCCGCTGCAAAACGAGCTTCTTCAGCTCCGTCGCGACGTTGCTGCCGGCCTTCACTTCCTCAAGCGGAATGCCGCGATCGATTGCTTCGCGCACGAGTCGATAATTGTTGGGAATGGTGCCGGCAAAGGCGGCACCAAGCGCCTGCTTGATGTCGGATCGGCGCAAGCCCGTCGCAAAGAGGCGATGCTCGAAGCGATTCACGATCACCTGCGGATGCGGACTCTGGCCCAGCCGCTCGGTGATCGCGGTCACAAGTTGCTTCGCGTGTCGCAGGCCCGGCACGGTCATCTCGCTCACGATGAAGAGCTTGTTGGAGCCGACGAGAACGCTGTCGGTCCAGGAGAACCAGGTGCGAGGCATGTCGATGACGACGTAGTCGAAGTGTGACGAAACGAGATCGAGGAGGCGCGTGACCACGTTCGGGTCGAACGAGCGCATTTCCGCAGGCCGGTTCGGCGCGGCGATTACTGACAGGCCGCTGGAATGCTGGGAAAGCATGATGCCGAGCAGCTGCCGATCGAGGCGTTCGGGGCGCGGCTCGATTTCGCCAAGATCGAGTCGCGGCTCGAGATCGAGGTAATCGGCGCATGCGCCGTGCTGGAAATCGAGATCGACGAGGCAGGTCTTGACGCTGCCGCGCGGACCGCTGTTCATCAGCGTCATTGCAGTCTGGATGGCGATGGTCGTAACGCCGACTCCGCCGGCCGCCGGCAAAAACGTGTAGATCTGCGCTTCCTTGATCTCGTCGTCACCCGGACCTTGCGCGACGCGGGCACAGGCGCGCACGAGATCGATCGGATTCACTGGCTTCACGAGGAAGTCCGCGACGCGCATGTGCACGAGACGGCGCGCGACCTCGGCATTGAAGGCGGGGGTCACGACGACCACGGGCGGCCAGCGGCCGATTCTGCCCATCAGCCGCTGCAACGCGGCCATTTCGTCTTTGTCCGTCGTGTTGAGGTCGATGATGACGACCGACGCGTCGCCCGGATCGAACTTCGCCTCGCTCTCGAGCAACCCGCCCGAGACGACCGCGAGATCGATTTTGCCGCCGAAAATCGAGCGCAGCGACTGCTCGAATTCGGCGTCGGCGGTCACCGCGATGACGCGGACCTTCTCGGGTGCGTCTTTGGACGGGCGGTCAAGCATGGGCGCGAACTCGATTCACTCGGACCTTCCGGTGCTCGAAACCTTCAAACTGCCCGCCCCCACGGGCTTGGCGCCGGTGGCCGCGACGCTACTGCGCCGCGGCTCCCGACGACCCTCCGCCCCCCGAATTCTCAAACTTGACTGAACTCGTGTTCAGGCCCTTCGGCGTGTACACCTTTCCAGTCCGATAGCGCTCCCCGGCGCTCTGCATGACGTCGCCATTGAAGGCGATATTGCGGTTGCCGGCCGTGCGCGGCCACGGATCGACGGTCTGCACGATGATGTTCGACGCGACAGCGTCGCCGGCGCCCAGTGTGTGCGTGTCGCGCCGATCGAAGTAGAGATCGGGCTCCGCGCAGCCGACAAGCATCCCGGCAATCGCCAATGCGGGCGCAAGGCGACGCAGGCGATCAGTATTTCGCGACGACATGGCCGACCTCCTGCGGAATTGGTTGTGGAAGATCGATGACGTGGCCCGTGAAGGGGCGATACAGGTCAAGCGCTCCCGCCTGAACGCGGGCCCGCCGCAGCATGGTGGGTGTCAGTTCGGAAACACCATGCAGGAACAAGTCCACGTCATTCGGCGGCAAGGTGTTGTCGAGCGGCGTGCGCACGACGTCGCCAGGCCGCATCGGCCGCACAAGGCGTGGCGTCACGATGATGACGAGATCGGTTTCCTTCTTCTGGTAGGCCGCACTGCGAAACAGCGCGCCGAGGATCGGGATGTTGCCGACCCAGGGAAGCTGTTGCTGATTGACTTCGTTGATGCTCTGCAGGAGCCCCGCAACCGCGAAGCTCTGGCCGTCGCGCAGCTCGATCGTGGTATTGGCGCGACGCACGATCAGGCTCGGAATCTCGACACCGCCGACGCGCACCGAGTTGGTGGGGTCGATCTGGCTCACCTCGGGCTCGATCTTGAGGTTGATGACGCCGCTGGAGGTGACCGTCGGCGTGAAGGCGAGGCCGACGCCGAACTTCTTGAACTCGATAGTGATCGTATTGTTGGTCGACTGCACCGGGAACGGGAATTCGCCGCCTGCGAGGAAGCTCGCGGTGTCGCCTGAGAGCGCGACGAGGTTCGGCTCCGCGAGGCGACGCGCGACGCCGCGCTCCTCGAGCGAACGAATGATCGCTTCGGCATCCACGCCGCCGCTGAGCAGCTTGCCAATCATGACGCCGAACGGCGCGTTCGGACCGAGCAGCCCGACGCCCGTCTTGAAGTCGAGGTTGCTGGTCACGACGTCCCAATTGATGCCGAGCTCGCGGCCTGCGGTGCGCGCGGCCTCGACGAAACGGACCTCAAGCAGCACCTGCTGCGGCTGCGACACCTTGACCGAATTGATGACCTCAGGCCCGAACTGCTTCGCGATCGACACGGCCTTGTCGAGGGTGACACCGTCCGGCGCGCTGCCGGAGAGGAGGATGCGACCGTTGATCGAAGACACGCGGAAGCTCGCGTGCGGGAATTGGCGCGAAAGCTCGGCAGCCAGCTGCGAGGTGTCGTAGGACACCTCGACGTCGAACACACCGAGCAACTGCTTGCCCTCGGCATAGATCGAAAGCCGTGTCGAGCCGATCTTCTTGCCGAGTACCGACAGCGAGCGGTCGGTGAGCGGCAGTACGTCGGCGATCTCCGGGTCCGCGACGACAACGTCGACGAAGCCGGCGTCGGTGCGCACCGTCTCTGACTTGGAGAGGGGGACCTTCACGGTCACCGTCGCCTTGCCGAGGCTGAGCTGCACGAGGCGCGCCTGCGACTCGGCCGGCATGGCCGGGGCGACCATGATGGCGCTCGTGACAAGCACGGCGACCACCACGATCATCATGGCCCGAAGGCCCGGCCGCAGCGCGGCCAAGTTTTCAGCGAACGTCCACTTCAACACGGTACCCTCCCCGCATTCTCACTTCAGACTTGCTTACGGCTGCGCTTCCCCACGAGGCGCCCCGCTGGTTTGAACCCGGCCGAAGTTTTCGACCGGTACGCTGTACTCGTCGTTCTTTGCGGCACGAATCACGCGAATCGTCGTGAAGCTCGAGTTGCCCGCAGGCGCGGACTTGCCGCTGCCGATATCGGTGATGGTCACGCGGCGCGCGCCCTCATGAGCCGAGTCTCCGGCCTTGCGCAGCACGAGCGAAAGGTTTCCGGCGGACGCAGCGAGCGCGAGCTTCTGGGCCGACACGGTGTCAACCTCGAGCGTCACCGCCTTGACGACGACCGGCTTTTCCGCGCGCTCGTCCGCGATCTGGTCGATCGCGAGCACCTTGGTGTTCTGAAGCACGACGTCGGTGCTCGCCATATCCTTCTCAGCATGACGCGTCAGCAGCACGTCGACGCGGTCACCGGGCAGCACGAAGCCTGCAACGCCCTCCACGTCGTTCACGCGAATGGTCACGGCGCGCATGCCGTCCTCAATCACGGCCGACAGCGTTGCCTTCTGCCCCGGGCCGGTAATCTTGTTCCCGACAATCGGTTCGTTCGGCTCCATCGAGGCGAGCACGATGCGCTTGTCGCCGCGGGTCAGCTCTGCAACCGAGGAAAAGGAATTGGCGGGAATGGCCTCATTCGGCCATTCAACCTCGCGCAGGTTCTGCGTAGTCAGGACGTTGCCGAATCGAAGCGGTGAGCGCGCGACGACGACAGCGCGCGTCGCGACCGGCTTCGTGTTCGCCTGCAAACTCTTCATGCGCAGGTCAGCCTGGCGGTTGAGCCAGGACTGCGCGAGAAAGACCGCGAGCACGCCGAATACGGCGGCGACCGCGATCATCACGATCGTACTTCCTCGCACTGAATTCGCTCCCGGCTTTGCGTTGCCACTCTCGCAGCCAGGAGTAGCGAACAAGCCTTGTCGCGGAGTGTTGAAGTCCGCTTCCGATGCGGAGTTTTCGATTCATGTTGAAGAGCGCCTGAATCCGCATCCTTTCCAACATGTTGATCCAACTCATAAAAGCCGAACGATCGGGCGGCAGTTGGTAAAGCGGACGCAAGATTTCTTGGTAGAGGAATGATGAATGACCACGCTGGAATCTCGGCAGGTCATGCCGTAGAGGGAATCCTGAGGCAAAAAAGGCGAGGGCGTTAATGGAACGGATCTCCGAACTGTCCGCGGACAGCCTCACGCCCGAGCAGCGCGTCGTGCACGACACAATCGTCGCGGGACCGCGCGGCAAGGTCGCGGGACCGCTGCGCGTGTGGCTGCACAGTCCGAAGTTTGCCGCACGCGCGCAGGAGCTTGGCGCCTTCTGCCGCTATCACACGAGCCTCCCGAAGCGGCTGTCGGAGCTCGCGATCCTCGTCACCGCTGCGTTCTGGAAGGCCGGATACGAATGGTTCGTGCATGCGCCGGAGGCAATCAAGGCCGGGCTCGACGCCGAGGTGATCGAGGCAATCCGCCACGGGAGGAAGCCGAAGCTCGCGCGTGCGGACGAGGCCGCCGTCTATGACTTCGCGCGCGACCTTCTGGAAACGCGAGAGGTCAGCGACGCGATCTATGAGCGTGCGGCCGCCGAACTTGGCGATATCGGTGTGGTCGATCTCGTCGGAATCCTCGGCTACTACGGGTTGATCTCCATGACCATCCGCGCATTCGGCGTTCCACTGCCCGCAGGCGAAGCAGACCCGTTCCTGACCAACAAGTAGAGAGGCGAGCGATGCAAGCGAACGCAAAAGGCACGGTCGGCGTCGTCGGGCTCGGGATCATGGGTGGCGCGATCGCGCGCAATCTCGCTGCAGCCGGCTGGAAAGTCATCGGCTATGACGTAGACGCTGCCCGACGCCGCGAGCTGTCCGCCGAAAACGTCGAGATCGCTGCAACCGTCGGCGCGCTTGCGAAGGCGGTGCCGGTGATCCTGACGAGCCTGCCGCAACCGGCCGCATTGCAAGCAGTCGCCGCCGAGATCGTCACCGCCGGAGTGCCGAAACGGATCGTGGCCGATCTCAGCACCTTTGCGATCGACGACAAGACGAAAGCGGAGAAAGCCCTGCGCGCAGCCGCGCATGTGCTGCTTGACTGTCCGCTGAGCGGGACCGGCGCCCAGGCGAAGACGAGGGATCTTGTCGTCTATGCGAGCGGAGAGTCGGCCAGCATCGCCGCGCTGAAACCGCTGTTCACCGATTTTGCGCGCGAGTGGCGCGACCTCGGCGCGTTCGGCAACGGCATGCGGATGAAGTTCGTCGCGAATCTGCTCGTGGCGATCCACAACGTGGCGTCAGCCGAGGCCATGGTGCTCGGAATCAAGGCCGGGCTCGATCCCAAGGTGATCTTCGAACTGGTGAAGAGCGGCGCAGGCAACTCGCGTGTATTCGAGTTGCGCGCACCGATGATGGTGGCGGGCCGTTACGACGACGCTACCATGAAGATTTCCGTGTGGCAGAAGGACATGGCGATCATTCGCCAATTCGCAGCCGCGGTGCACTGCCCAACGCCCTTGTTCGACGCGACGGTGCCCATCTATGACGCAGCGTTGTCCCACGGCCTTGGTGCTCAGGACACGGCGGCTGTCTGTGCCGTGCTCGAAGAGAAGGCGGGCGTGCATCGCTGACGCAACGCTACATTTCGAGGCTAGTCAGAGCAGCGGGCTTCCTGCAAGATCGTGATGAAACCGACGGCGGATCGAAAGGGACCGCCGGAAAGAGTGGCGTCCGCAGCGCACCGGCCGCGGGCATAATGGGGGCGAAGCGGGGCGGCATGATCGTCACGTACGATCTTCTAATCAACGCGATCATTGCAGGCGTCTTGCTCGGCGGCTTCTACGTCGCGGTCACCGCCGGGATTTCCATCGCGTTCGGAATTCTCGACATTGTAAATATCGCGCACGTCGCGTTCATTATCCTGGGCGCGTACATCGCCTATATCGTCAATATCAATCTCGGCATCGACCCGATTCTCATCGGCATCGTCATGCTGCCGGCCTTTTACGCGCTCGGAGCGATCGTCTACCAAGTCTACTACGTCTCTTTTGAACGACGCGGGCAGGAGGCGTTGCGCGGGCTCGCTTTCTTCTTTGGACTCCTGTTCATCACGGAGGTGGGCCTGATCCTCGTATTCGGCGTCGACTATCGTTACGTGCAGGCGGCCTATATTGGCCCAAGCTTCCGATTCGGCGCCGCGGACTTCCCGCTCCGCATGGTCGTGCCGTGTGTGCTCGCGCTTGTCATGTTCGGCACGCTGCAACTGTTTCTATCCAAGACCTTTACCGGCCGCGCGATCATGGCGGTCTCGCAGGACCCGCTCGCGCTGCGCCTCATGGCGGTCGACCCGATCCGTATCAAGCGCATCGCGTTCGCGATCTCGGTTGCGACCGCCGCGATCGCCGGCGCACTTCTCATCATCATTCACCCGGTCGAGCCTTCGGTGGGGCGCGAGTACATTGGCCGTGTGTTCGCCATCGCCGTGCTTGGCGGGCTCGGAAGCCTGCCCGGAACTGTGATCGCCGCGATGCTGCTCGGCATCGTCGAGAGCTTCACCTCGACGTTCTACGGTCCGTCCTGGGCGCCCGCGATCTCGTTCGGCTTTCTCCTGCTCACGCTGGCCTTTCGGCCGCAAGGCATCCTGGGACGCTGATCCGTGCGCTGGCCCGCGTTCCTGCTAGTCGCCGTCGCGATCGGCGCCTTGGTGTTCGGCGGGCTGCGGCTCGCAGCGAACGAGTACTACTTCTTCGCCGGCTACGTCGTCTTGCAGTATGTCGTGCTCGCGACCGCCTGGAACATCCTCGGTGGCTACGCGGGCTACGTAAACTTCGGGTCGGCCGCGTTCTTCGCGGCCGGTGCCTATTCGACGGTCGCCTTGCACAAGTTCTTTCCGCTGCCGGTCCCTGCGTTGATCGCGATCGGGGGAGTCGTGGCTGGCATCGTCGGTTTCGGCACAGGCTATCTCACGCTGCGGCTGCGCGGCGTATTCTTCGCGATCGCGACGCTTGCGCTCGCGGTCGTGCTGCAGACGCTGATCATCAACTGGGACTACGTCGGTGGCTCGCGCGGCGCCTATCTGCTGCGACCGAACGAATTTCCGTTCATCGGCAGCTACGTGCAGTACCTGTTTCTGTCGATGCTCGTGCTCGCGATTGTGGCGGTTGTCGCCGCGCGCGCGATCGAGCGATCCTGGCTCGGCTTCGGACTCTCAGCGATCCGCGATGACGAGCTCGCGGCCGAAGCGTCCGGTGTACCGACCTTACGGCTGAAACTCGTTGCGACGACGGTGTCTGGTGCATTCATGGGGATGGCGGGCGCCCCGTTCCCTTACATTGTCGGCTACTTGGACCCGGCTTCCACCTTTAATCTGGCCTATGCGGTGAACGCAATCGCGATGCCGATGATCGGCGGCACCACAACCTGGGTCGGGCCGGTGATTGGCGCCGTGTTACTCGGCGTGATCCAGCAGGTGACGACAGTGACCATCTCGTCCGCGGTCAATCTCTTGATCGTCGGTCTCGTGCTCGTCGGCTTCGTGATTATCGCGCCAAAGGGCATCGTTGGGCTCGCGCGCACCTGGTTCCCACGGAAGGAGCCGTAATGGCCGAGCCGCTGCTCCAGGTGGAAAAGGTCGGAAAGCGCTTCGGCGGTTTTGTCGCTCTCGAAGGCGTCGACCTTTCCGTCGCCAAGGGCGAGCGGCTCGGGCTGATCGGCCCAAACGGCTCGGGCAAGAGCACGCTCGTCAATTGCATCTGCGGAACGCTTACGAATGAGATGGGCACCGTCCGTTTCCAGGGCGAACAGATGGACGGCTTGCCGGCCTACAGGCGCACGCGTCTCGGACTCGCGCGTAGCTTCCAGCTGCCGCGGCCATTTGTGAGCCTTTCGGTCGCCGAAAATCTGCGAATTCCCTTGATCTATACCGTGCAGGCGCGCGGCACTGTGCACGGCGAAGGGGAGGTCGAGTCGCGCTGCGCGGAGCTCTTGCGGCTCGTGGGCTTGCAGGACAAGGCGCGCGCGTTTCCAGCGGACCTGACGCAAGTCGACATGCGGAAGCTCGAGCTCGCGCGCGCCATGGCCGCGGAGCCGAAGTTGCTCATTGCCGATGAATCCATGGCCGGCTTGTCGCGTTCGGAGATCGAGGACATTCTCAAACTGCTCAAGCAACTCAACGAGCACGGCGTCACGATTATTCTCATTGAACACATTATGAGCGCGGTGATGAGCTTCTCGCAGCGGCTCGTCGTGCTCGTATCCGGCCGCAAGATCGCCGACGGCGATCCGACCGCCGTTGTACGCGATCCCGAAGTGGTGAGGGCTTACCTTGGGCAGTAGCATCACCATCAGGAACATGCACGCCGCCTACGGCGCCGTGCGGGTGCTTGAGAACGTCTCGCTCGACGTGCGTGCCGGCGAGACGGTCGTTCTGCTTGGCACCAACGGCAACGGCAAGAGCACGCTCATGAAATGCATCATGGGCATCCTGCGGCCGCGCGCCGGCAGCATCATCGTCGAGATCGACGGCGAACAACACGAGTTGATCGGCCGCAGTACCGAAGAAATTGTCGACCTCGGTATCGCGCTCGTTCCAGAAGGGCGGCGGCTGTTTCCGAAGCTCACGGTGGAAGAGAACCTGATGCTCGGCGCCTCGCGGCATTACGCCCGCGGCCATCTGAAGCAGAACTACGACTTCTGTTGCGCGACGTTTCCCGTGCTCGCCGAGCGGCGCAAGCAGCTCGCGGGCAGCCTTTCCGGCGGCGAGCAACAAATGCTCGCGCTCGGCCGTGCGCTGATGCTCGCGCCGCGCATCCTGCTCGTGGACGAACCGTCGGTCGGGCTGAGCCCGCTGCTCGTCGCCCGCACGATCGAGACGATCAAGGAGCTCAAGGACCGCTACCAGCTCACGGTGTTGATGTCGGAGCAGAACTTCACGCAGGCAATCCGGATCGCCGACCGCGGCTACGTGATCGTGCATGGGCAGATCGCGTTCGAGGGCCGCTCGGCGGCGGAGATGAACGACAACGATCTGATCCGGAAATTCTATCTCGGCTTGTGAGGCGTCGCGCCATGGTGCGGAGGCTGATCGATATTTCTGTGCCGCTGGAGAACGAGGTGCTTGCGGACCCGCCGGGCCTCGGGCCACAAATCGAATATTTCACGCATCGCGAGACGGTCGACGCAATCGCCAAATTCTTTCCGGGTTTGAGACCCGATGATTTGCCGGACGGTGAAGGTTGGGCGGTGGAGCAGGTCCGCCTCTCGACCCATAACACCACGCATCTCGACGCTCCCTGGCATTTCGCTTCGACCATGGACCGGGGCAAGCGGGCGATCACAATCGACGAGGTACCGCTGGAATGGTGCTTTCAACCGGCGATCAAGCTTGACTTCCGCCACCTCGCCGACGGCTACGTCGCGACCGCGCGGGACGTGGAGCGGGAGCTGATGCGTATCGCGCACACGCTTTCGCCGCTTGAGATCGTGCTCGTGAACACGCGCGCGGGCTCGCGCTACGGACAGTCGGACTACGTCTCGTCGGGTTGCGGGATGGGTCGCGAGGCGACCCTCTATCTTCTCGAGCGCGGCGTGCGCGTCACCGGCACCGACGGCTGGAGCTGGGATGCGCC
>DATBJU010000046.1:0-22971 GCA_036556265.1 Xanthobacteraceae bacterium
ATCAGCGCGCGCGGTCCGGGCGGTCCGAGCGGCGGGCCGGGTATCAGCGCCCGCGGAATGTCCGGACCGATCCAGCTCCGAGGTCCGAGCGGCGGCGACTTCCAGCCGCGCGGTCAGGTGCAGACCCGCAACTTCTCGAGCGACAAGTTCGAGGCGCGCGGTCAGGTACAGAGTCGAAATCTCCAGAAGCGTGACGTCCAGACGTTCAAGAAGCCCGACTCCCAGGCGTTCAAGAAGCCCGACTTCAAGAGCCAGAACTTCCCGCGTGGCGAAGTTCGCCGCGGAGACTGGGACAAGAAGGACTTCTCGCGCTGGTCCGGCAACAAGCCGCACATCGTGCATCGCGGCTGGGACCGCCATCACAAGCATCGCTTCTTCGGCGCGTTCCTGATCGGTGTGCCGTTCGGCTACTACGTGGTCGCCAGCAATCCCTGCTACGATTGGATCTATGGCCCGCAGGGATGGGGCTACTACTGGAATTACGACCGGTGTCCGGTTGTGCCGCTGTGACGTAAGTACATAGCGACTGAAAGGGCCGGGTCCCGTTTGGGGCCCGGCTTTTGTCGGATGGACGGGTGCAGTTCGAATCCGACATTATCGAAGTGAGTGAACAGCACGGGATAGCCGATGACGACAATCTTCGCCTTCTTGCATCATCTCGCGGCTTTCACGCTCGTCGCGGCACTCGCTGTGGAGTTCACACTGATCCGGCAGGAGCTCACGCTAGCGACGGCGCGAAGACTGCTGACCGTCGACGGAATTTTCGGCGCGTCCGCCGGCGTCCTGCTCGTGGTCGGCCTGTTGCGCGTCTTCTATTTTGAGAAGGGATATCTCTATTACTTCAGCAACCACGCGTTCTGGGGCAAGCTCGGACTGTTCATCGTAATCGGCCTGATTTCGATCGTGCCCACGGTCGAGTTCCTGCGCTGGCGCAAGCCGGTGCAGGCGGGGCGGGCGCCGGAAGTGAGTGCGCAGAAACTCGCGACGATCCGCAGGATCATTCACTGGGAACTGGCGGGGATCGTTCTCATCCTGCTGTTTGCCGTGATGATGGCGCGCGGCGGCTGGGTGTAGGGGTTACCGTCTCGTCATGCCCGGCCTTGTGCCGGGCATCCACGCCTTCATTGCAACAACCTAAGACGTGGATGGCCGGGACTCGGCGCTTCGCGCCAGCCCGGCCATGACAATCGGCGCATCGATGAGCGGCCCGATTCTGCCGTCAGGCGGCCCTGTCTTTCTGCTTCTTGAAGAAGTCCTCGGCGCGCTTTTTCAGGTCGCCAACCGACAGGTCTTCCTTGTGGGTCGCGATCCACCACTGGTTTCCGTTCGCATCCTTCACGCAGCCCGCCCGATCCCCATAGAACTGGTCCATCGGCTCGACGGTCGATTTGGCGCCGGCGGAAATTGCCTTCTTGTACACGGCGTCCGCATCGGGAACATAGAGATAGAGCGCGCACGGTTGCGCCGGCCACTGTTCGTTGCCCTCGCCCAGCATAATGTGCGAGTCGCCGATCCTGAGATCGGCGTACATGATCTTGCCGTCGGGACCCTGCATTGCCGGATGCGCCTCTTGCGCATCGAAGGCCTTCTTCAAAAATTCGATCGTCGCCTTTGCGTCGCGCACCATGAGATACGGGGTGACGGTATGGAAACCTTCCGGAATCGGTTTTGCCGGCATGGTCAACTCCTCATGTTGCTCCCGCACGGAAAAGCTAGGCCGGCTTCGCGACGGTTTTGTGATTTGCGGGTTCCGTCTATTCCTGCGTCGCCCAGTTGAGCACCGCCGAGGAGGCGGCGCCGCCGATCACGCACGGCAGACCGAGCGCGACTGCGCCCGCGACTGCCGCGCCGATGCAACCGAGCGCGATCGCCCCTTGGCCGACCTGGCCCCAGCCCGCGAGCTTCCGGCGTGAGCCCGGCCCCTTGCGCTTCAGCTCTTCGATGGCGGCGAGCGCCTCCTTGCGTATCTTCGCGAATTCCATCGTCTCGGCCGCGTCGATCACCTCGGCCAGGATCTTCGTCGTGTCCTTGTCCTGGTTCTTCGCGGTCCACTTGAGCATTTTCAGCAGCTCGTGATCGCGCGCCGCGTTGCTGGCGAGCGTGAACTTCGCCATGCCGCCAAGCGTGAGCCGCTCGACATCGTCGATCTCCTTCGACCATGGAAGCATTGCGACGATGCGGCCGATCGGCGCGAAGTCGCCGGCGGCGAAATAGAATCCCCAGAGCGTGTCGATGAGATCGGGGGTGGGCTCGAGGCGAGCCTCCTTCGGCTCGTCCTTCTTCCTGAAGAGCTTGGCGAAGGCCGACGGCTCATCCTTCTTGTAGGCGATCTGCTCGAGCGTCGGCAGCTTGCCGGCGAGGTACTTGTCGATCATCGGCTGCCGGCCGGGCATGTGCATCTTGTAGGCGGAGAGGAGGGCCTTCCACTTCGGCAACCCCGAATAGGCGATTGCGCGCACGACCGCCCATTGCTGCTCGGGCGGCAGCGGCAGGATCTTCGCGATCATCTGGTCGGCGCGAGCGGGGTCCGAATTCAGCACGCCCGCGAGGAAGCCGACGTAGACGCCCGCCTGTTCGGGATCCTTCAGCGCTCCTGCCTGTCCGGCCTGGCGGATCACCTGCGGAACGCGATGCGGTTCGCGCTTGTGACGATACTGGTTGATCCAGCCGAGAATTGCCTCGGCCGAGGCCGGAGTCTCCGCACGCGGGGCGGCGGTTGCCGCGGGTGCAACAGCGATGAATGGGATGAGCAGAGCGGCGAAGAGCCGCGCGGACGTGCGACGCAATTTCCCCTCCCGTCGCCCGATTGCCTTCCCCGTCGGGCGCGTACGCAAAACTTGGGGCCCCGCCGGCGCGGAGAGAAACAACGCCGGGGGACATTTTCGTGGCCCCGGGGTGGATCGAATGGGGCGTGGGCACGCGAAAACCCCGGCCTAAGGCCGGGGTCTTCGCATTTTCTGCGGTTACTGGCCGCTCTTGGCCGGCGCGGCCGGCTTGGCCGCCGGCGGCTGGGTCGACGGCGCGGGCGCCGGTTCAGGCCCGCTGCGGGTGACGCCGGTCGGCGTGCTCTGTCCGGTTTCGGTGCTCGCCACCTGCGGACTCTCGGCGCCGCCGAAGGCGAAAATCAGAATGCCTATGAACAGCACGAGGCCGAAGAACCACGCGAGCGCCATGCCCGGACCCATGGCCTGCGACCGCATCTGGTTGATGGACGCGTCGCCATAAACCGGGTCGCGATAGATCGGGTCACGAGGATCGCGAAAATCGCTCATGATTGCCTCCTGTTTCCGTTGCCGGATAACGGGGAGACGTGGCGCTTGGTTCCCGCGGCGAAAGTGCGGCACGAATATCACGCGAAGGTGGCGACCAGAGCCCAGATGACGATCAGCGCGCGCGCCAACGTCGACCAAACGATGGCGCCCTGGAAATTTGCGGCGCTTCTCCAGACACCGACGACCATCAGCAAATTGTACGGGATCGGCAAAACGTGCAGGAACAGGGCAATGACGATCGGCAGACCGCCGGCCAACGCCGCAAGCGCAGCAAAGGTTGTCACGACGTTGGCGAGCGAGCCGTAGACGATCGCGTATTCCCAGAAGATGCGGCCGAGCGGAAGGCGACCGAGCCAGAGATCGGCGATGCGCTGCCTCATTCGCTCACTCGACGGACGGGATTTTCCAGAACGCCGAGGCCGGTAATCTCGACCTTCACCGGGCCGCCGAACTTCGTGACGTCGGCCGTGTGCAGGCTTCGGCGTGCGCCGCCGGGCCGAAAGGCGGTGCCCATGGCGATCACGTCGCCGGGCCAGAGCGAATGAAAACGGGTGATGAACTCGATCGCCTTCGGCACCGAGTATTTGTAGTAGGCGGTGCTGTCCTCGGCGATCAACTCGTCCTTGTGCCAGCAGCGGACATCGAGCGCGTGCGGGTCCGGCACTTCATCCCTGGTCACAAGCCACGGACCCATGGGTCCGAAGGTGTCGGCGCCCTTGTAGCGCGCTGCGTATGAAAGGTGCTGCTCGACGCGTTCGACCTGCGTCGGGTCGTCTTTCCTGGGGTAGAGCGCGTAATAGTGAACACGGTCTTCCGCGCGCATGGCGTTGCCGGTCATATCGTTGAAAATGGAATAGCCGTAGATGACATCATCGGCGTCGGCGGCGCGGACAGCGCGGCAGCGTTTCCCGATCACGACAGCGAGCTCCGGCTCAGGATGAACGCTGCCGTAATAGTCGTACACCACGATCTCTCCGCCGTGGCCGACGAGTGACGACGCAGGCTTCATGAAGAACAGCGGGTGATCCGGCGCGCTGATCTTGCGGTCATCGCTCGCCGAATTGTTCAAGGCGATGCAGAGAATCTTCGACGGCTGCCGCACGGGCGGCTGCCACTCGACGGCAGCGGGATCGATCAGTTTCACAGACCCGGGATTGCGCGCGACGAATTCCTGAGCGGCGTGCAACGTGCGCAGGCCCTCGTCTCCAGCCTCGATCAGCCCGATCATGTCATTTGCCGGCAACATCCGGTTCGTCGCGCGCGCGGCGTCGGCAAGGTCGATGAGCGCATTGTCGGAGGCGAAGCCGATGCGGTCACGGCCGTCATGGCGGAAGCTCGCGAGCTTCATGATTGCGCCTGCCGCGTCCCTCGTTCCCGGGCGTAGGTCAGCATGATTGCGATCGTAATACGGGACCGGAAAATCCAATGATCACATGGGCCTGGCGTTACGGGCACAATCCCACGCCGGCGTTCGTTACCGTGAATCGCTACAGTGTTTTCGGCGCGCTGTGGCATCGACTAAGCTTACGGGCCGCTCTAGTCGAGCCCAGAGCGAGAGGAGTGCGTCATGAGTGCGGAGCATAGCCGGTCGAAAGACACGCTGGAATCGCCGGTCCTGATCGCGGGCGGCGGATTGATCGGCCTGTCGGCGGCGATGTTCCTCGCGCAAAACGGCATTCCGTCACTCGCCGTGGAGCGTCTGAGGGGCGGATCACCGCTGCCGCGCGCCGCGTTCTTCCACATGCGCACGCTCGAAATGTTTCGTTCCGCGGGGATCGAGGCGGAAGTACGCGCGCAATCAGAAAAGGAGTTCATGCCGGAAGGCGCACTCATCATCATGGACACGCTGTCGGGCAAAAAGCTTGCCGATATCATCCCCAGCCTGAACGAAGGCGTCGATGCGCTCAGCCCGTGCCGCCGGCTGTTTGTGACGCAGCCGGGACTGGAGCCGATCCTGCGCAAGCGGGCGAAGGAGGCGGGCGCGCAGGTGCTGGAGGGACTGGAAGTCGTAGGAGTCGAGCAGGACGGAAACGGCGTCACCGTGATCGCAAAAGATATCGACGACGGCAGCGAGCGCAGATTCCGCGGCGAATATCTGATCGGCGCGGACGGCGCACACAGCAAGGTGCGCGAGCTGCTCGGAATCGATTTCGAAGGACGCGGCGTGTTCTCGAACAGCATCACCATCTATTTCCGGGCGGACCTGTCGCCACAGCTCGGCGGCAAGCCCTTGAGCGTCATCTACATCAACAATCCGATGCTCGGCGGCTTCTTCCGCATGGACAAGGACTGTCAATCCGGATTCCTCGTTGTGAATACGGTCGGCGATCCGAAGAAGGATCCGAAGGCCGCAGCGAATGCGGCCGCGGACGTCAGCGAGCCACGACTGATCGAATTCGTGCGGTCAGGCGTGGGTGTGCCGGACCTGCCGGTGAAGATCGACGGCGTTGCGCGCTGGCGCGCGACGTCGGACGTGGCGAGCAAGTTTCGGGACGGCCGCGTCTTCCTCGCCGGCGACGCGGCGCACCTGATGCCGCCGAACGGCGGCTTCGGCGGCAACACGGGCATTCACGACGCGCACAATCTCGCGTGGAAACTCGCCGCGGTCTTGAAGGGCACAGCAGGGCCGCGTTTGCTCGAGACCTACGAGACGGAGCGGCGGCCGGTCGGCAAGTTCACCGTCGAGCAGGCCTATACCCGTTACGTGACGCGCACCGCGCCGTATCTCGGCGCCAACGACTATCAACCGCCGGCGAACGACTTCAACATCGAGCTCGGCTATCTCTATCACTCGCCGGCAATCGTTCCCGAGAACGGATCGACCCAGTTGCACCAGGATCCGCGCGAGACCCTCGGCAAGCCCGGTTCGCGCGCGCCGCATCTGTGGCTGGAGCGGCGAGGCGAGCGCACCTCGACGATCGACCTGTTCGGCCGCTCATTCGTGCTGTTGGCCGGACCCGAGGGCGGCGGCTGGTGCGACTCTGCGCGCGACGCGGCGCTGCAATTTCAGGCGCTCCGGCTCGACGCGTATTGCGTCGGCAGCCAATACGTGCGCGATCTGGAAGGCCGGTTCTGCGAGGCGTACGGGCTTTATCCCTCGGGGGCGGTACTGGTGCGTCCCGACGGGTTCATTGCCTGGCGCGCCCGGTCGATGCAGCGCGATCCGTTCGGCTCGCTGACGCGCGTGCTCGTCGAGCTTCTGATGCGGAACTGACCGCCATCAGGGCATCGGGATTTCGCTGACCTTATTGGGCACGTGGTAGCCGCGCTGGACGGCGGGCCGGTTCGCAACCGCCAGGTACCAGCGCTTCACGTTCGGATATCGATTGAGATCGACGGTCTGCCACTCAAAGCGGGAGACCCACGGCCAAATTGCGATGTCCGCGATCGAGAAATCGTCGGCGACGTATTCGCGGCCGTCGAGCCGCTTGTCGAGCACGCCGTACAGCCGGTGTGCTTCCTTGAGGAAGCGCTCCTCCGCGTAGGGCGCCTTGCCCTTGTTGTACTTCACGAAGTGATGGACCTGCCCGAAGATGGGGCCGGGACCGCCCATCTGCCACATCACCCATTCGATCGTGCGATAGCGAGCGGCGCCTGTCTTGGGCAGAAACTTGCCGGTCTTCTCGCCGAGATAAATCAGGATCGCGCCGGACTCCATCAGCGCGAGACCGTTGTCCTGATCGACAATCGCCGGAATCTTGTTGTTCGGACTGATCGCAAGGAATTCCGGGGTGAACTGCGCGCCGTTGTTGATGTCGATCGGATGGACCGAGTAGGGGAGGCCGAACTCCTCCAGGGCGATAGAGATCTTACGCCCGTTGGGCGTGCTCCAGGTGTAGAGGTCGATCAAGTTGGATTGTCCTTCAGGTCTTGGGAGGAATCACGAGTTGCGTCTGCGTGACGAGCGCGGCGAGGCGGCCATCGCCGCGCGTGATCTTCGTTTGCCACACCATGGTGGTGCGGCCACGATGCAATGGCGTGCTCTCACCGCGGGCGGTGTCGCCGACGGGGACTTCAGCGAAGAAGTTGGTCTTGCTCTCGATCGTCACCGTGCGGGCGCCGTCGGGCAGGTTGGCGATTGTGCCGGCGCCGCCGAGCGTGTCGGCCATCGCCATGATCGCGCCGCCGTGCATCACGCCGCCCCGATTGGAGAGCTCGGCGCGTACTTCGACGAAGCCCTCAACGGAATCCTTGGAATACGCGCCCAGCCTGAAGCCGATCAGCTTCATGAATCCGGGCGCGTCGCCCTCGAGAAATTCGCGAACTTTTTCGATCGACAAGACCCGGTCCCCCGCGGCAGTCGTCAAAGTGAATCTGCCAAGATTGGCCGGTCAGAATTGACCAAATCCAAGCCCTGCGCCATAGCAGCGGGCACCGGGCGGCCGCAACCTCCTGCAAAGCGATGGGCCCTCATACCCACGAGCGAATAGGCATTTTGGCGGCCGCCACTTCGAGCGCGCTCGGCGGGATCGCGGGCGGCACCACGCGCTTCGTGGTCGGGGCAACCGATCCGGTCACATTGGGCCTATTCCGGTTCGGCGTCGGATTTCTGCTGCTACTGCCGCTTGCGCTCGCACTTCGGGGCCGGTGGCCGAAGGGCAAAGACTGGATCGCGGTTGTTCTGCTCGGCATTCTGTTCTTCTTCGCCTTCTCCGTGCTGTTCAATCTCGCCTACAGCTTCACGAGCGCCGCGCGCGGCGCGCTCGCGCTTTCCACCATGCCGATCGTCACCATGTTGGTGGGTGCCGCTCTCGGCATCGAGACGCTAAGCACGCGAAAGACCTTGGGCGTGCTCCTGGCGTTTGCCGGCGTCGCACTCGCGCTTTTCACCGGCTTGTCGGGCGCTCCGGAAGGCGCCTGGCGCGGCGAGGTCGTGATGCTCGCGGCGGTATTCTGCATGTCCCTTTATAACGTCTGGTCGCGGACGTTCATCGCGCGCTCGGACCCGCTCACGTTCGTAACCGCGGGCATGGGGGCAGCGGCGATATGCCTCTTCGTTTGGGCGCTTTTGATCGACGGATTTTCTGTGGTCGGAGATTTCGGCGCTCCGCAGTGGATCGCGGTCGGCTATCTCGGTGTGCTCGGCAGTGCCGTCATCTTCTACCTCTGGGCGTTCGCGTAGGGGCGGATAAGTCCGACCAAGACCGCTGTGACGATCACCGTTAATCCGATTTTTGCGGCGGTCGTGGGCGCGCTCGCAATCAGCGAGCCGATCGGCATCAATCTCGTCGTGGGATTGGCGGCGGTTTTCGCAGGGATCTGGATTGCGACAAGCGAAAGGAACGCCTGATCGACCTGTCAGAACAGAACGACGCTGCGGATCGATTTGCCTTCATGCATGAGATCGAACGCCTTGTTGATGTCCTGAAGCGGCATCGTGTGGGTGATCATCGGATCGATCTCGATCTTCTTCTCCATGTACCAGTCGACGATCTTCGGAACATCGGTTCGACCTCTCGCTCCGCCGAACGCGCTGCCTTTCCATACGCGGCCGGTGACGAGCTGGAATGGACGAGTGCGGATTTCGGCGCCGGCCGGAGCGACGCCGATGATGATGCTCTCACCCCAACCGCGATGGCAGGATTCGAGCGCGGCGCGCATGAGGTCCACGTTCCCTACGCACTCGAAGGCGTAATCGGCGCCGCCGATCTGGTCGGTCGATGTCTTCGTGAGATTGACCAGATACGGGACGAGCTCGCCGCCCACCTCCTTCGGGTTGACGAAGTGAGTCATTCCGAAGCGCTCGCCCCATTTCTTCTTGTCGGGATTGAGGTCGACGCCGATGATCATATCCGCGCCGGCAAGGCGGAGACCCTGGATGACGTTGAGACCGATGCCGCCGAGGCCGAATACGATGGCTTTCGCGCCGGGCTGCACCTTCGCCGTGTTCAGCACGGCGCCGATGCCGGTGGTCACGCCGCAGCCGATGTAGCAGACCTTGTCGAATGGCGCGTCCTCGCGGATTTTCGCGACCGCGATCTCCGGCAGCACGGTGAAGTTCGCGAATGTCGACGTGCCCATGTAGTGGTGCAGCTTCTTGCGTTCGAGGGAAAAGCGCGCGGTGCCGTCGGGCATGACGCCCTGGCCCTGGGTCGCGCGGATCGCAGTGCAAAGGTTGGTTTTGCGGGAAAGGCACGAAGGGCACTCGCGGCATTCGGGTGTGTAGAGCGGAATGACGTGGTCGCCCGCCTTCACGGATTTCACGCCGGGGCCGGTTTCGACGACGACGCCCGCGCCCTCGTGGCCCAGGATTGCCGGAAACAATCCTTCGGGATCGGCGCCCGAAAGCGTGAACTCGTCCGTGTGGCAGATACCGGTGGCCTTGATCTCGACCATGACCTCGCCGGCCTTCGGACCGTCGAGCTGCACCGTCGTCACGGCGAGTGGCTTCCCCGCTTCGAAGGCCACCGCGGCACGCACGTCCATCCGTCCCTCCCGTTTCTTGCGCGCGGCAGAATGATGCAGCGATCCGGAGGCGGCAAGTCGTGAAGGGCCGGCTAGCGCTTGGCAAGCCACTCGGCGGCGATCGCAACATCCCGCGGGATCAGCCGGTGACCGGAGGGGAGCACCTCATACTGCAGGTCGGCTCCCGCCGCCTTGAGCAGTTTCGCGAGCTTGTCCCGCTGGGCGGCGGAAATGATTGGATCCGCCGCACCGGAAAGCATCAAGACGGGTTTGCCATCGAGGCGCGGAATCGTGTCGGGGTCGAACGGCAGCATTGCGCGCATGAGGATCGCGCCCGCGAGCGACTGCGGGTCAGACAGCAGAAGGGACCAGGCGATGTTTGCTCCGTTGGAGAAGCCGACCGCGATCGGCGCCGCCAATCCATACGCTGCGCGCGCTGTGGCGAGGAAGCCCGCGAGCTCCCCGGTTCGCGTCTTCAGGTCTTCGACGTCGAACACGCCTTCGCCGACGCGCCGAAAGAAGCGCAGCATGCCGTGCTCAAGCACCTTGCCGCGCGGGGAGAGTAGGGCCGCGCCCGGCGAAAGCTGTGCGGCGAGCGGAATGAGATCGTTCTCGTCGGCGCCGGTGCCGTGCAGGAGCAGGAGTGGTGTGCGCTTCGGACTGGTCGCCGGAACGAAACGGTGGACGAAGCCGAGATCGGCGCGCTCGTTCATCGGGGGTATGGGTGGAAGCAGAAGGGGCGCGGTCTCACACCGCGCCCCGTGACGAACTGATCCGCGTTCAACGCGGCTGCGGGACGATGCGGATGTAGGGCTTGGGCGACTTCCAGCCCTGCGGATAGATCTTCTTCGCCTCATCATCGGACACTGAGCCGGCGATGATCACGTCTTCGCCTTGCTTCCAGTTGACCGGCGTCGAAACGCGGTGCTTGGCGGTGAGTTGAAGCGAATCGATCACTCGCAGGACTTCGTCGAAGTTGCGTCCGGTGGTCATCGGATAGGCGATCATCAACTTGATCTTCTTGTCCGGGCCGATGACGTAGACGGTGCGCACTGCCTGGTTGTCGGCGGGCGTACGTTTGGAAGCATCACCCGACGCAGCCGCGGGCAACATGCCGTAAAGCTTGGACACCTTCAGATCGGGATCGCCAATCATCGGGAAGTTTGGGGCGAAGCCCTGCGTCTCTTTGATGTCGTTGGCCCATTTTGCGTGATTTTCGACCGGATCCACCGAAAGTCCGATGACCTTGACGTTGCGCTTGTCAAACTCGGGCTTGATGCGTGCCATGTAGCCGAGTTCAGTGGTGCACACCGGCGTGAAGTCTTTCGGGTGCGAAAACAGCACAGCCCAGTTGTTGCCGATCCAGTCGTGGAACTTGATCTTGCCTTCGGTCGTCTGCGCATCGAAATCGGGTGCTGTGTCGCCGATCTGGAGGGCGCCAATTTGGAAAGCCATGGGGTTCTCCTACGTGCCCGGCGTTCGCCGGATCACAACTGCTTCTTCCTAGGGTTCAGAACAAAATGATAGTCATATTCACAGAAAATGCCAGATGACGAAAGATATTACATCTGCTGCATGTAGAAGTGGCAGTCATTCGAGGCGTGGCAGTTTTTGTTCGATCTCCTGTCGATGCGCCTCGTACCAGGCGGGCAGTTTTAATGTCGCGCCAAGCTGGTCGCGCGGCTCGTCCACGGTGAAGCCCGGATCGTCGGTGGCGATCTCGAACAGAATTCCATTCGGCTCCCGGAAGTAGACCGAGCGGAAGTAGTGGCGGGGAACCTGGTCGGTCGCCTGCAGGCCAAGTTTCAGCGCCCGACCACGAAACTCCATCTCCTCCTCGTCGCCCGAAGCGCGAAACGCCACATGGTGCACCGTGCCGGTGCCTTGAGCCGCGCGCGTCATGCCCGGCGTCACGCGCAGGTCGACGACCGTACCGAGCGGAGCGCCCCTGGAAACGAACCGGTGACGGTCGCCCTCCGTGCCTGCCGGCTCGAAGCCAAACACCTCGGTGAGCACGCGGCCCGTCGGCGCCGGGTTGGCAACTTCGAGCGTGATTCCGTGAAAGCCGCGGATCGCATGCTTGGCGGGGATGCTCCCGTTCGACCAGCCGGGCAGCGACTCTGCGCCCTCGGCCGCAACGATCTCGAGCTTGTGGCCATCCGGATCGGCAAGGGCCAGCGCCTTTTCGCCGAAACGGGTGCTCTCGCGAGCCTCAATTCCTTTTTCGGAGAGTCGTTTGCGCCAGAAATCTAAAGCGGATTCCGGGATCTTAAAGCCGATCTCCTGCGGCTCGCCGCTACCGTGCCGGCCTTTCGGCAGGCGGTCCCAGACGAAAAAGGTCAGTGCTGTGCCAGGGGACCCGAGTTCATCGCCATAATAGAGATGCCACGTGGTCGGATCGTCGAAATTGACCGTGCGCTTCACAAGGCGAAGTCCAAGGGTATCGCGATAGAAGGCCACGTGCCGCTTCGGCTCACCGGCAATCGCGGTGATGTGGTGGATGCCAACGCTCTTGCTCATGACTTGGTCCCCGAAATGAGATCGCGCTGGACCTAGGGGTGTTGCCTAAAAACCGCAAGACGGTGGCTCCGCGCCGGAAGCAGGGCAGCCATTAGCCACTTGGTAACCATGCGCGCCCCACGCTTGTCCCTCGGAAAGAACGGGCGAGGGGTTGAACATGAGCGCGTCGAGGCCGCAACCGGCAGTCTTGGCATTTGCGCATGGCAGAAACATCAACGCCGCTGACGTGATTGCGCTGCTCCGCGAAATCTACGCGGAGGGGATCAGCACCCGTGACGAGGCGGATGAGCTTGTCGCATTCGATCACACACTCGCCGACGCGACGACGGAGTGGCGCGAGTTCTTCGCCGAAACGATCGCCGACCACCTGCTCCTGCGCCGCGAGCCGGCAGGTCAACTCGATACGGCGAAGGCCGAATGGCTGATCAGTGCACTATCGCGCGGCCGCCGCATTGCGACCGCGAGCGGCTTCGCCGCAGTTCTGCGCATGCTCGACACTGCTCCCAAGGTGCCACCGTTGTTCGCGGCGTACGCGATCGACCAGTTGCGAGTGACTTTGATCGCCGGCGACGGTCCGGCGATCGGCAAGCGACCGCATTTCAGTCGCACGATCGATGGAGAGGACGTGAAGTTGCTCGCGCGCATGCTGATTGCGGCGGGAGGTGAGGCTGGCCAGCCGGTGAGCCGCGCCGAGGCGGAGGCGTTGTTCGACCTGCACGACGCGGTGGCGGGGGCCGCCAACGATCAGAGCTTCGACGATCTGTTCTTCAAGACGATCGCCTATCATCTCTTTGCCGGTGCCGGTCAGGCCGTCCCTTCGCGGCGCGAGATGCTCGAGTTCGATGCATCGCGCATCGACGCAGATCCGAAGGCTCTTGCGCCGGAGGAGGCGGCATGGCTCGCGGGTCGCATCATGCGGGACGGACGGCCGACGGCGGCGGAATATCTGCTGCTGCGCCTGTTCTCCGGCGATCCCGGCGACGCCGGTTCTTCGCTCCGCCGTTTCCTCGACCGCGCAGCCTGAGAACCGTTACATGCGTGTGCGCTTTATCCTGCTGGCGGCAATCGCGGTGGGGATCGAACTCGCGCCTGCGGCCGCGGTGGGCTGCGAGGTGTATCGCCGTCCGATTCCCCTCGGCCGCGATGTGAGCATCGAGATGATCGCACAAAGCGGGAAGGACTGCCGCATCCGCCTGCGGCGTGACGACGTTTTCGAGGTCGAGACCTACGAACTAAGCGCCCGGCCGCTGCACGGAGGGGCACGAGTTCAGGCCCCGTACATCGCATACTATCGCTCGAACCCCGATTATCGCGGCCGCGATCACTTCATTTTTACGCTGTGCGGGGGCCATGCCGGCGAAGCCGGCTGCACCAGCATCTATGTGAAGGTGACCGTGCGGTAAATTCGCCGCTTTTGTGCCGCCCCGGGCGCCGCTAAAAGAGACGCGGCGGTGCAGGAGCTGGCGTGGAATTCGAACTATTGCAGCGTCTCGCGGTTGCCGCCGGTATCGGCCTGCTGGTGGGCGTGGAGCGCGGTTGGCGCGAGCGAGCGGCGGGCGCGGGCATGCGGACCGCCGGCATCCGCACCTTCACGCTCTCGGGACTGCTTGGCGGCATCTTCGGCGCGCTCGCGCGTTCGCTCGACGATCCCGCGGGCGCAGGCATCGTGCTTGGCATCGGCGCGCTCGCGTTCACGGCGACGTTCGCCGTCTTCCGGCTGCGCGAGCTCGAACACGAAAAGACGTTCGGTGTCACGACGGTCGTCGCCGCGGTCGCCACGTTCGCGCTCGGTGCATACGCGCTTATCGGGGCAATGACGGTCGCCGCAGCGGCGGGAGTCGCAGTGGTCGTCATCCTTGCGGCGCGGGAGGCGCTGCACGAGTGGCTTCGGCGCATCACGTGGCGTGAGCTTCGCGCGGCGATCGTGCTTGCCGCCATGACGTTCCTGGCTCTGCCGATCATTCCGGACGAGAGCTATGGCCCGTTCGGCGGAGTCAATTTCCGCCAGGTGTGGTTGCTCGCCGTGGTGCTCGCGGCGGTTTCCTTCGTCGGATACGCGGCCGTCAAACGCTTCGGCGAAGGGCGCGGGCTCCTACTTGCAGCTGCCGCGGGCGGACTCGTTTCTTCGACCGCTGTGAATCTTACGGCGGCGCGGCGCGCCGCGGCGGGGGAGGCTGATGTCAATCTTCTCGCTGCGAGCTCCACGCTCGCGACCGGCGTTTCGTTCGCGCGCACGCTCGCGATCGTCGCCGCATTGAACACGGCCGTTGCGGTCAACGCGGCCGCCCCGCTTGCCCTCGGCACAATCGTCGCGCTCGGCCTCGCGTACCTCATGGCACGCGGCAAGCTCCGGACGCGCGCGAAGACGGCGCTCACCCTGCGCAATCCGTTTTCCCTGCAGGAGACGCTTGTACTGGCTGCGATGCTGGCAATTGTGAAATTCATCGCCGGGGCGGCGACGCAATACTTCGGGAACGTCGGAGCGCTACTGGCCGCGCTTGTCGGCGGCCTTGCGGACACGGATTCCATCACTTACTCCATGGCGGAGCTTGGGCGCGGGGCACTGCAGCCTCGCGTGGCTTCGATCGGTGTGTTGATTGCGGTCGCCTCGAATACCGCATTCAAGCTGGCGACCGGTCTTGCCCTGGGAGGCGGAGTCTTCGCGATCCGCCTTGGCGTAGGTCTGGGAGTACCGGTTCTGGCGGCGGCGGCGCTCCTGCTTCTGCCAACGTGAGGTCCTGGCCGCGCGATTGACATTCCGTCACACGCGCCCGCAAATCCGGGCGGCATCATTCGAGCCGGGGCATGTTTCGTAGGATCCTAATCGCCAATCGCGGCGAGATCGCCTGCCGCGTGATCAGGACCGCGCGGCGCATGGGGATTGCGACCGTCGCCGTCTATTCGGACGCGGACGCCACCGCCCTCCATGTTCGCATGGCCGACGAGTCGGTTGCGATCGGGCCCGCGTCTGCCGCGCAGTCCTATCTTGCGATCGAGAAAATCGTCGCCGCCTGCAGGCAAACGGGCGCCGAGGCCGTGCATCCGGGTTACGGCTTTCTCTCCGAGCGAGCCGAGTTCGCGCGCGCATTGGAGCAGGCGGGTATCGTCTTCATCGGTCCGAACGCGCGGGCGATCGAGGCGATGGGAGACAAGATCGAATCGAAGAAGTTCGCGGCCAAGGCGAAGGTGTCGACTGTGCCGGGTTTTCTCGGCGCGGTGGAAGACGAAAAACAGGCGGGGCGAATCGCAGGCGAGATCGGCTATCCGGTGATGATCAAGGCGTCTGCGGGCGGCGGCGGCAAGGGCATGCGGGTCGCGCGTAGCGCGGCGGAAGTTGCCGAAGGTTTTGTGCGTGCGCGGTCGGAGGCGAAATCATCGTTCGGCGACGATCGGGTGTTGCTCGAGAAGTTCATCGAGAACCCACGGCACATTGAAATTCAGGTTCTGGGCGACAAACACGGCAACGTCATCCACCTGAACGAGCGCGAGTGTTCGATCCAGCGGCGCAATCAAAAAGTCGTTGAGGAGTCGCCGTCGCCGCTGCTCGATGAAAAGACACGCGCAGCGATGGGCGCGCAGGCGGTCGCGCTCGCGAAAGCGGTGGGCTACGATTCGGCCGGCACAGTCGAGTTCGTCGCCAGTCAGGACAAAAGCTTCTTCTTCCTCGAGATGAATACGCGATTGCAGGTCGAGCATCCGGTGACCGAGCTCGTCGTCGGCATCGACCTTGTGGAGCAGATGATCCGTGTCGCGGCGGGCGAGAAGCTTGCGATCAAACAGGCGGACGTGAAGCCGAGCGGTTGGGCCGTTGAGGCGCGCGTTTACGCCGAGGATCCTTACCGCGGATTCCTGCCGTCGATCGGGAGGCTCGTGCATTTCCGGCCGCCGCACGAAGGCCAGCGAGATGGTGTCACCGTGCGGGTGGACACAGGGGTCGAGGAGGGTGGCGAAATTTCGCTGCACTATGACCCGATGGTGGCCAAGGTGATCACACACGCCCCGGATCGCGCGCGTGCAATCGACGCGGTGGCGGATGCGCTGGACGCGTTTGCAATCGAGGGCGTCGAGCACAACGTGCCGTTCCTCGCCGCCGTCATGCAAAGCAAGCGCTTTCGCGCGGGCAAGCTGTCGACGGGATTTATCGGGGAGGAATTTCCCGACGGCTTTCGCGGAATCAAACCGGAAAGGGCCCTGAATCTGCTGGCCGGCGTCGCGGCAGCGCTCGATCATGTCCATGGTGAGCGCAAACGTCGCATTTCCGGACAGCTCACGGGCCGGGCGGTGACGCGCGAAAGGCAGCGCGTGGTGCGGGTCGGCGAAGCGGAGATGCGGCTCGAGGTGATGCGCCAGGAGGACGCGATCGCCGTACGCTTCGCGAAAGCCGGCGCAACCAAACAGCGGACTTCGGTGTTGCAGACGCGTTGGCGGCCGGGCGATCCGGTCTGGCAGGGTCTCGTCGACGGCAAGGAGATTGCCGTGGCGGTGCGTCCGCTTCCGAACGGCTTCCTGCTCACCCATCGCGGGACGCGGGCGAAGGCGTACGTCTATACCGAGCGCGAGGCGGCGCTTGCGAAGCTCATGCCGGCGCGGTCCGTGGCCGATGCGGGAAAGGTCGTTCGTTGCCCGATGCCGGGGCTCGTGCTTTCCATTGCGGTTGCGGCGGGGCAGGAGGTCAAGGCCGGCGAAACGATCGCGGTGGTCGAGGCGATGAAGATGGAGAACGTGCTGCGCGCCGAGCGCGATGGCACAGTGCGGGAGATCAAGGTAAAGCCCGGCGACAGCGTCGCGGTCGACGCGGCGATCGTGGAGTTTGAATAAGGTGTCGTCCCGGCCAAGCGACCTGCGGGCGAAATCCCGCGGGGAGCGCGAGCCGGGACCGCCATCGGCTCGTTGAGAACGGTCCCGGGTCTCGCCGCCCGCGCGGCTCGCCCGGGACGACGTGATGGATGTGAACATGCGCCACTACTTCGCCTATGGCTCAAACATGGACCGGATGCACATGGCGAAGCTTTGCCCGCAGGCGGAGGCGGTCGGTCTCGCGCGGTTGGACAACCACCGCTTCTTCATTGCGCATGGCGGCTACGGCTCAATCGCGCCGAAGCGGGGAGCCGTGGTGTATGGGATCCTTTGGCGGATCTCGGCGCGCGACCGGGTTGCCCTCGACGCGTATGAGGCAATCGGCGACGGGCTCTATCAGCACGCGACCGTGCCGGTGCATCTTGGCGACAAGCTGATGCGGGCGCTGGTGTACGTCGCGAACGATTCGCGACCGGCGCGCCCGAGCGTGCAGTACCGCGAGATGGTGCTCGCCGCCGCGCGCCAATGGCAACTTCCCGAGGACTATGCGCGCATTCTCGAGCGCGAAATGACTGCGTCATGAACCTAGGCGATCGTATCGTGCGGCTGATGATCACCGGGCGCGTGCAGGGCGTCGGGTTTCGCGCCTTCGTCGAGGACGAGGCCATGCGCCATGGCCTGCGCGGGTGGGTGCGCAACCGTCGCGACGGGGCGGTCGAGGCGGTACTCGGCGGTCCGGCGGACGCGGTGAACGCGGCAATCGACGCATGCCGGCGCGGGCCGCGTGCGGCGCAGGTGCGGGCCGTCGACGTACAGGAGGCGGAAACCACTGCGCTGGAACAGTTGTTGCCCGGCGAGGACTTCTCGGTGCTGGCGAACGGCTAGATTGCAGGCGCAATCGCGGAACCTGCCGTGCGCCTCGGGCGTTCGCCACTGGCAACGCCGGGCACCCCGTGAACAAGCTGCTTCAGTCGCCGCAGGAGGGACGCTGGCCTCGCCGAAAGGCGACGGAAGAAGGCGAAGTTTTCGAGACCGACATACCCGCACGGCTCGATCGTCTGCCTTGGGGTCGCTTCCACACACTCGTCGTCGTCGCGCTCGGCATCACCTGGATTCTTGACGGTCTCGAAGTGACGCTCGCCGGTTCGCTCGCGGGCGCACTCCGGCAAAGCCCGGCCCTGCAGCTCACGAGCGCCGAGGTTGGTCTTGCGGGCAGTGCCTATATCGCGGGCGCAGTTTGTGGCGCCCTGTTCTTTGGCTGGCTCACGGACCGGCTCGGGCGCAAGAAGCTCTTCTTCGTCACGGTTGCGGTGTATGCGGTCGCCACGGCGGCAACAGCGACCTCGTGGGATTTCGCAAGCTTCGCGCTGTTCCGCTTTCTCACGGGCGCGGGCATCGGCGGCGAGTACGCCGCGATCAACTCGACGATCCAGGAACTCGTGCCGGCGCGCGTGCGTGGCTGGACCGACCTTGTGATCAACGGGAGCTTCTGGGTCGGTGCTGCGATCGGAGCGGTCGGGTCGATCGTGCTGCTCAATCCGGCGATCATCGACCCCGAGATCGGTTGGCGGCTCGCCTTCATTACGGGCGGTGCGCTCGGTGCACTCATTTTTCTGATGCGGCTATGGATTCCGGAAAGCCCGCGCTGGCTCATCACGCACGGCCGGCCGCAGGAGGCGGAAGCGATCGTCACCGGCATCGAGGAAACCCTGCGCCGGCAGGGTCATACGCTTGGGGCGGTTACCGCACCGCGCGCCCGGCTGCGCGCGCGGCGATACACGCCGCTGCACGAGGTCGCAAGGACGCTGTTCCGCGCGCAGCGGCAGCGCACGCTCGTCGGGCTGACGCTCATGGGATCGCAAGCGTTTTTCTACAACGCGATCTTCTTCACCTATGCGCTCGTGCTGACCGATTTCTACGGCATTCGCTCTGACCAGGTCGGCTGGTACATCCTGCCGTTCGCTGCGGGAAACTTTCTCGGTCCCGTGCTGCTCGGTCGCCTCTTCGACACGCTCGGTCGCCGGCCGATGATCACCTTCACGTATCTCATGTCGGGCGTGTTGCTGGCCGGGAGTGGCTACCTTTTTTCCGTTGGGGCGCTCTCTGCCGAAGCGCAAACCGTGACCTGGATGGTGATTTTCTTCTTTGCGTCGGCCGCGGCAAGCTCCGCCTATCTCACGGTGAGCGAAACCTTCCCGCTCGAGCTGCGCGCGCTTGCGATCGCCTTCTTCTATGCGATCGGTACGGGCGTCGGCGGCATGCTCGGCCCCTGGCTGTTTGGCGTGCTGATCGACACGGGCTCGCGCCCGGGCCTGTTCGGCGGATACCTACTGGGCGCCGTACTGATGGGTATCGCCGCCTTCGTGATGTGGCGCTGGGGTGTGGCTGCGGAACGAAAGCCGCTCGAAGCGGTGGCGCGGCCGCTCGCGTTCATCGACTGAAACGTCGTATCCCGGATGCGCCGCAGCGCGGAGCGGTGCGGCGTTGATCCGGGACCCAAGGGTCGGATGGGTCCCGGTTCTGCGGCGCAGCACCATAGCGCGCGAAGACGCGCGTAAACGCGCTTATGGTGCTGCGCCGCGCCCGGGACACGGATTTCACCTTCCAGCACCGAACACAGCTGCAAAATGTTCGCGTAGTGCCGCGTCGACGTCGGCCATCGTCGCCTTCACACCGAGGTCGGCGAGACTTGTCACGCCGTGCAGCGGATCGGACACGCCGCACGCGAGGATGCCGGAATAATGCGAAAGATCGGGCGCGACGTTGAGCGAGATGCCGTGCAGGGTGACCCACTTCTTCACGCGCACGCCGATCGCTGCGATCTTGTCCTCGTGGCCATCGCCCTTCTCCAGCCGGCGCACCCACACGCCGACGCGATCGTCGCGCCGCTCGCCCGTGACGCCGAACGTCGCAAGCGTGCGGATGATCCATTCTTCCAGGGCGGCGACGTAGCGGCGCAGGTCCGGTCCGCGGCGGCGCAGATCGAGCATCGCGTAGGCCACGCGCTGACCGGGACCATGATAGGTGAGACGCCCGCCGCGGCCGGTCTCGAACAGCGGGAAGCGGCCGGTACCGGCGAGATCCTCGGCGTGCGTGCCGGTGCCGCTCGTGAAGAGCGGCGGGTGCTCGAGCAGCCACACGAGCTCGCTCGCTTCGTGCGCGATGATCGCAGCGACGCGCGCGTCCATTTCAGCGAGGGCTGCGGGATAGGGGACGGGATTCTTGCTCACGCGCCATTCGACCGGCGCAAGCCCCGCCCGCGCGGCGAGAGGCTCGGCAAGGGTGCGGGCGTTCGGCATACTCGAACTATATCATGCGGCAATGCTCGCGTTCGCGCGCGCGATCGAGAACTCCTGCCACCGACGGGAGCGGTGAATTTCGAGCCCGCTAGTGTCCCGAAATGCTGGTCCTCGAGTCGTGTCGCAGGCCGCTGCCCCCGCCGGTATTCAGACGACCATGGCAATCGCGAAATATTCCACCCACGGCACCGGGCTGGCATCCACCGACACTTTGACCAGAACCGCCTGAGCGTTGGTTGCCGATCGCGCCGATCACGCCCTGGATGACGGCGCCCGCGACGGCGGCTGCTGCGGCCGAGCTGCGGGCGTCATGCTGCGGACCCACGATCGTGCAATTCCAGTTGCCATTCCCGAGGTATTGCGATGCTCTCGCATTTTGGTTGTTGTTGGCTCTTTGGCAGGCGAGGTCGCCTTCGGCTTGCGAGGGACGGCGCGCGACCTGCGGCCTTTGCAGGCAGTTGTAGGATCCGTCCGCTCTGATTGCTCCGGCATAGACCCCTTGCATCCCAGGATTGGCCGCCTGGCACCGCGCGTTGGCCGCTTCCTGGGTCAGCGCACAGTTATGACTGCCGTCGGCGTTGATCCGGCCGGCAATAGCGCCGGGTCCGCCATTCTCGCGGCACCAGGCATCGGCGGTCTCTTTGGTCGGGATGCAGCTATAGGTCCCGTCGTCCTTGATCGGGCCAGCGAAATAACCGGGTCGGTTGTGTTCGCGGCACCGGGTGTCGGCAGTCTCCTTGGTCGCGAGGCACTTGAAGTCTCCGTTCCGGTCCACTGGACCGGCACGATGTCCGACGGGGCAACGGCTATCGCGCTCTCGCGCGAGGTCGCTCGGCGACTTCGGTGCGACGCAAGCGGAGCCGTCGAGCTGGTAGGGTTGCTCGCAGTCGCAGCGGTAGCCGGACAAGCTGTTGGAGTCGGGCACGGCGGCACCAAGTCTGCCGAGCCTTGCCTTGCAAGCGTTGGTTTCGGCGAGCGCTGAGGAGCTTGCCTTCGGTGCGAGCGATGCCGTGCGGATGGCCTCTTGTCCATCGCGCACCTGCTGCGCGAGATTTGGACAAGCGCCTGCATCTGCATTCAACCCGGCGGCGGACTGACGATAGAGAAGGGAGGCGTCAGCCGGTCGCCCGTTCGCCCGCGCTGCATCAGCCTTCCCGACCTTGGAAGCCACGTCGGTCATGCGGTCCACGCGCGAGCGCAACTGTGAAACGAAGGGGTGGTTGGTCTTGGCGAGCAGGCCGGACAATTTCCGCAACCGTCCTTCCTCGCAACTGGCGAGTGCCTGGTCGGCGGCCTTGATCACGTTCTCCAGCAGATCGGCTTGTCCCGCACCCTTGGCAATCTTCCGCCGCTCCTCGGGGCATGCGCCGTGATCCTTCAGTGGATCCAGCTCCCGTTCGGCGTTGACGAGCGCGACACGAAACTCGCTCACGCGGCCCGACTGATAATGCTCGTTGCCGCGATCGAGGATTTCCTTGGCGCGGCGGCAGGCCTCTGCCACGCGCGCCGCCGCCCGCTTCGCTTCGTCGGCTTTCTTGGCCGCGTCGGCCTTTTGCTTTGCTTTGTCGGCTGCCTCCTTGGTCGCGTCGGCCTTGTGCTTCTGCGGGTCCGCTTTGCGCTTTGCCTCACCACCAATGCCGTCGTCCACGCTCTTGGCCGCGGGTCCGAACGCGGGACAATCCGGATTCAGGCCGCCGCCGGTCCAGGCTGTAGCTCCCTTGTACTCGGTCGCGACAAAGCCCTGGTCGAGGTTGGGCTTTGCCTTGGCGACTTGTGCGGGATCGCAGTCGGCGGCGGAGGTCTTCTTTTCCGGCGTCGGCCCGGGTCCCGGCTGCGGAGGCGGGGAGGTGGGTACGGCAGCGACGCGCGCCGCGTCGAGCATGTCGCTCAGGCTCTCTCCACTGGCGAGTCTCCAGCAGGCATGCTTGACGGCTTCCTCCCGCGAAAGAAAATCGTCCATCCAAGATTGGCGCAGCTTCAAGCGCCCGTCGGCAAGCGCCCCTTTGAACTTCTCGCAGATTTCGCGCTTATGCAGCTCATCCAACGCCTCCTTTCCGCTCCACCAATCCTTGAAACGATCCCAGGCGCTTAGTTGCCGGTCGAGGCAGCCGCCGCTCGCGGCGGGACGCGTGGCGAACTCTTCGTCGTAGCGGTTCGAGGAAACCCACTCACCGCCGAGACAAAGAACGGACCACGCACCGTAGGCAATGGCCACGGCCGGGTGTCTTTCCATGATGGCGATGAGCGCGCTCGATTTGGAGAGTTCGATCGCGATCTCCTGCGCCTTTTCGAACAGCGTCTGTGCCTCCTCAGCGGAGGTGGCGGGGTCCATCGCCATGCGGATGGCATCGAAATACTCCTTCAGTTGCGCCGCTGCGGCGATCACGTCGGCAGCGGCGGCAACCTTGCCTAGCGCATCCATGGCGTCGGCGGCGGCCTGGAGACCGCGGCGCATCTTTCCGGCCTTGGCGACGTCGTCGAGCGCGCCGGCGCCGCTCGTGCGCGGGAGGCCGTCGATCGCGGTTTCAACCTGCCGCGCAAGGCCGGCGTTCCGTGTCTTCAGGATGCCCATCGCGGTCGCGCGCTCGCCGGGCGGCAGCTTGGCCAGAATCTTCACGATGTCGTCGGTTGCGCTCGCGGTGAATTGGGGGTTCTTGTGGGCGACTTCGCCCATCGTC
>DATBJU010000047.1:0-4315 GCA_036556265.1 Xanthobacteraceae bacterium
CAGCACCTTGTTCACCTTTTCCGCTTCGACGCCGTTCTCCTTCAGGAAACGCAGCGTTCCTGAAGTTGCGATGACGCGGAAGCCGAGGCCGGCAAGCAGCCGCATCGATTCGAGAATTCGCGGTTTGTCCTCGTCCTTGACCGACACGAACACCGTTCCGCTCTTCGGCAGCATGCTGCCGCCGCCGATCTGGCTCTTGGCGAACGCGATCGAAAAATCGAGGTCGAGGCCCATCACCTCGCCCGTGGAGCGCATCTCCGGGCCGAGCACGGTGTCCACGCCCGGGAAACGCGCGAACGGGAACACCGCCTCTTTTACCGCGACGTGCATGAACTTCGGCTTGCCGAGCCAGAGTTTGGCGAGCGTTTCACCTGCCATCACCCGCGCGGCGATCTTGGCCACCGGAATGCCGATGGTTTTCGCCACGAACGGCACTGTGCGCGAGGCGCGCGGGCTCACTTCCAGCACGTAGATCTCGCCGTCCTTGATCGCGTACTGCACGTTCATCAGGCCGCCGACGTTCAGCGCGAGCGCGAGCGCCCGCGTCTGCCGTTCCAGTTCGTCGATCGCCGCGCGCTTCAGTGAATGCGGCGGAAGCGAGCACGCCGAGTCGCCGGAATGGATGCCGGCTTCCTCGATGTGCTCCATGATGCCGGCGATGAACACATCTTTGCCGTCGGAGAGGGCGTCGACGTCCACTTCGATCGCATCCGAAAGGTACCGGTCGATCAGCACCGGGCTCTTGCCCGACACGACCACCGCCTCCTTCATGTAGCGCTCGAGTGACTGCGTATCGTGCACGATCTCCATCGCGCGCCCGCCCAGCACGTAGGACGGACGGATCACGACGGGATAGCCGATCCGCTCGGCCACCCGCTTCGCCTCGGCGGCGCTTTTCGCGATGCCATTCTCCGGCTGGCGCAGCTTGAGCGTTTCCAGCAGCGTCTTGAACCGGTCACGGTCCTCGGCGAGGTCGATCATGTCGGGCGACGTTCCAAGGATCGGGATGTTCGCCTTCTCGAGCGCATCGGCGAGCTTCAACGGCGTCTGCCCGCCGAATTGCACGATCGCGCCCTTGAGCGTGCCCTTCTCCTGCTCGCGCGCGAGGATCTCAAGCGCGTCCTCGGCGGTAAGCGGCTCGAAGTACAGCCGGTCCGATGTGTCGTAGTCGGTCGAAACCGTCTCCGGATTGCAGTTGATCATGATGCTCTCGTAGCCCGCTTCCGACAGCGCGAATGCCGCGTGGCAGCAGCAGTAGTCGAACTCGATCCCCTGCCCGATCCGGTTCGGGCCGCCGCCGAGGATCGCGATCTTGGTCCTGTCGGAGGGCCGCGCTTCGTCCGCCGGAGCGCCCGCGAACGGCGCCTCGTACGTCGAGTACATGTACGCGGTCGGGCTCGCGAACTCGGCCGCGCACGTATCGATGCGCTTGAAGACCGGCCGCACGCCAAGCGCGCGGCGGCGCTTCGAAACCTCGGCCTCGCTCAGTCCGGTGAGTGTCGCCAGTCTTGCATCGGAAAAGCCGTTCGCTTTGAGCCGCCGGAGCGCGCCCGCGGTCTTCGGCAGACCCCTTGTATTGATCTCGCTCTCCGTATCCACGATCGCGCGGATTTCCGCGAGAAACCATGGGTCGATCTTGCAGTATTCGTAGATTTCCTTGTCCGGAAAACCGAGCCGCATCGCCTGAGCAACCTTGAGGATCCGCTCCGGCGTAGGCGTGCCGAGCGCGGCACGGATCGCGTTCGTGTCGTCGCCCTGGCCGAGGCCCTCGATCTCGACCTCGTCGAGGCCGGTCAAATCGGTCTCCAGCGACCGCAGCGCCTTTTGCAGCGACTCGCGGAACGTGCGCCCGATCGCCATCGCCTCGCCCACCGACTTCATCGAGGTAGTCAGCACCGGCTCCGCGCCAGGGAACTTCTCGAACGCGAAGCGCGGGACCTTCGTCACCACATAGTCGATCGTCGGCTCGAACGAGGCCGGTGTCGCGCCACCGGTGATATCATTCGCAATCTCATCGAGCGTGTAGCCGACCGCGAGCCGCGCCGCGACCTTCGCAATCGGGAAGCCCGTCGCTTTCGAAGCGAGCGCGGATGAGCGCGACACGCGCGGATTCATCTCGATGATAACGAGCCGCCCGGTTTTCGGGTCGACCGCGAACTGCACGTTGGAGCCGCCGGTCTCCACCCCGATCTCGCGCAGCACCGCGATCGAGGCGTCGCGCATGATCTGATACTCCTTGTCCGTGAGCGTCAGCGCCGGCGCCACCGTGATCGAGTCGCCCGTGTGCACGCCCATCGGGTCCACGTTCTCGATCGAACAGATGATGATGCAGTTGTCCTTCTTGTCCCGCACCACCTCCATCTCGAACTCTTTCCAACCGAGCACGCTCTCCTCGATCAGCACCTCGTTCGTTGGCGAGGCGTCGATCCCACGCTCGACGATCTCGATGAATTCGGACCTGTTGTAGGCGATACCGCCGCCGGTACCGCCGAGCGTGAAACTCGGCCGGATGATCGCGGGCAGCCCGATGTCCTCGAGCGCCTTGAGGGCGTCAATCAGCGTCTTCACCTGGTGCGAACGCGGCGTCTCGAGGCCGATCCGTTTCATCGCCTCGCGGAACAGCTCGCGGTCCTCCGCCTTGTCTATCGCGTCGGCGGTCGCGCCGATCATCTCCACGTCGAACTCTTCCAGCACGCCCATTTTGCGCAGGCTGAGCGCGGTATTCAGCGCCGTCTGCCCGCCCATGGTAGGCAGCAGCGCGAACCCGCCGCGCACGACGCCGCGCTCCTTCTCGATGATCTTGGCGACGATCTCCGGCGTGATCGGCTCGATATAGGTGGCGTCGGCGAGCTCCGGATCGGTCATGATCGTGGCCGGGTTCGAGTTCACGAGCACCACCCGGTAGCCCTCGGCCTTCAACGTCTTGCACGCCTGCGTGCCGGAATAGTCGAATTCGCAGGCCTGCCCGATGACGATCGGCCCCGCGCCGATGATAAGGATCGTCTTGATGTCGGTCCGTTTCGGCATCAGTCCTCTGGGCACATAAAAAAAGGCCGCGCTGACGCGCGTCCTTCCCGCCCTACGCGGAATCAGGGCTGAAAGCCCGCCGCGGCGAGGCGGTATTAGACCAGATTCGCTGAGAGCGAAAGGCCAGCCAGCGCTGCTCACCGCAGCCAGTCGCGATATTCCGGAACCTCCTGCCGCATGTCCTCGTAGAGCCAGACCATGCGGTCCACGAACCAGAGCTTGCAGAGCAGCGTCGCGACGCCACCGACGAGGAATGCGGTCGGCTCGGCGGTGAGCAGCCCCGCGGCCATGATGAGCGCGCCGACGCCCGAGCCGATGCCGAGAAGTTGCGCGGCGTTCGCGTGATAGACGGGAATCGGGTGCACTTCACGCAGCAGATAGACGCGCTCGCCCATCACCGCGCGCGAAGCCCAGCTCTTCGTCGATGCGGGCGGCGGAAATGCGCGCGGATTGAGCCAGATCCATCCCGCGAGCACGGCGAGCGGCAAGAGCGACCATGCGCCCCACCAGTGGAAGCTCCACAACACGAACATGAGCGCGGGCCAGGTCGCGACACGCGACCACACGCTCCACGGATTGGCGTGGCGCGCCCATGCCTCGTCGTCCATCGCAAAGAGTGTGGCGATCGATCCCGAGTAGCCGTGATAGCCTTCGAACATCGGATCCCTCGGCGTTCGTCACCTGCTGAGCAGGTCGAGAGCCTTGATCACCGCGGCGCGTCCTTGCTGCGAGACGACCGGGCCCATGTGATCCAAATTAGCAATCATTTCGACCGGTATTTCGGGTCGAAGCGCGCGAAATACCGGCGCGTATTGGTCGGCGCGAAACAACTCATCGTTTGCGCCGACCAGCACCATAGCAGGCCGGCGAATGTTTCGAATGTCCGCCTGCCAATCGCGGTGCGGGGCGAAATTCGCCCAGAGGCGGAACGAATAGGTTGGAGTCCTGATCCTGCTCCCTCGCTCCGCCGGGACGGCGAAGGCGATGACGGGCAATCCGTCAAACCAGTGGACCCCTAAGCCGGAAAGGATCGCAAGCGCAATGATGCGTGGGATCGCGGGCGCGGCCCAGGCATCGCCGCGAACTTGGACGGTCGGTGCGTCGTGACTGAGATACGGCGCGAGCATCAGAAAACCGTCGAAACGGTCGCCGAATTGGCCGCCGGCAATGCGCAGCACAAATCCGCCGCCGGACGAATGGCCGACAAGAATTCGCTTTCCGCCTGCCGGCAAGGGCTCAAGCCCGGCAAGCAAATCGACAATGTCGTTGTCGAGTTGGCCGACGTAAT
>DATBJU010000048.1:0-27617 GCA_036556265.1 Xanthobacteraceae bacterium
GCGAGGATCTTGATCACGACGTAGGTGATGAAACCCAGGCCGATGCCGGTCGCGATCGAATACGTGAGCGGCATCGCGACCGCGGTGACCACCGCCGGCGCGTACTCCGTGACGTCGTCCCAACTCATCTCGCCCAGGCCCTTGGCCATGATGCAGGCCACGTAAAGCAGCGCGGCCGCAGTCGCGTAGGCGGGCACCATTCCCGCGAGCGGTGAGAAGAACAGGGCGATCAGGAACAGGATCGCAACCACCACCGAGGTAAGGCCGGTGCGGCCGCCTGCGTTCACGCCCGCGGCGCTCTCGATGTAGCTCGTGGTCGTCGAAGTACCGAGCAGCGAGCCGCCCATGGCCGCGACGCTGTCCGACAAGAGCGCCTGTCGAAGCCGCGGCAATCTGCCCTGCTTGTCGAGAAGGCCAGCGCGATGCGTGACGCCGATCAACGTTCCGGCGTTGTCGAACAGATCGACGAGGAAAAGCGTCAGCACGACGGTAATGAAGCTCAACTCGGCGAGGCGCGAGAAGTCGAGCTGAAGGAAGGTCGGCGCGAGCGACGGCGGCATCGAGACGAGGCCCTGGAACTGCGCCAGCCCGAACGGGATGCCGATAATTGAGACCGCGAGGATGCCGATGATCGTTCCGCCGAGTAGCCGCCGATAGTTCAGCGCGGCGATCAGTACGAAGCCCACGAGGGCAAGGATCGCACTCGGCTGCTTGAGATTGCCGAGGGTCACGAGCGTCGCCGGATGATCGACGATGATGCCTGCACCCTGCAGGCCGATGATCGCCAGGAACAATCCGATTCCGGCCGAGATTGCGAGCTTCAAGTTGTAGGGGATCGCATCGATGATGTACTCGCGGATACGGAAGGCCGAGACCAGGAAGAACAGGACGCCGGAGCAGAACACCGCGGCAAGCGCCTGCTGCCACGAATATTTGTAGCCGAGCACGATCGTAAAGGCGAAAAACGCGTTGAGCCCCATGCCGGGCGCGAGCGCGAGCGGATAGTTCGCGTATATGCCCATGATGAACGTGAATATCGCCGACGCGAGACACGTGGCGACGAACACCGCGCCCTTATCCATGCCTGCGGCGCCAAGGATCTGCGGGTTCACGAAAATGATGTAGGCCATCGTCAGGAAGGTCGTGATTCCGGCGATGATCTCGGTACGGACGTCGGTGCGACTGGCCGACAGGCCGAAGTAACTGTCGAGCGTATCGGTGAAGCCGGACGCGCCGGCTGTTCCCGCTTTCCTGGCCATTTTGTCCCCCATAGCGACGCGCGCACTCGACGGCCAGGCATCGAAGCGATGTCAACCGCGGCTACGCCCGCGCGCCGAAAATTGCCCGCGCAGCGAATCCCGAGCATAGCGACGGGCGGCGCGCCGCACTTGCCGATTTTTGGGTTGTCCACGACGGGCGTGTGGCACCGGCGGGCGCCCGCCGAAGCAAGTGCAAGTGCGGCCCGGCGGAACCAATTGCGGCACCAAGGATTTTCCGGGGGTTGCCGCTGGCGCGGCCACGGACGAGTGCAGTGCAAGGGGCGATCAACTTGCGCATTGCGGCCGTGCATCCTGCGAGACCATAATTCCTGCGGTGCCACTACCGTGCCGGGGAGAGCGCCATGGATTTCGATCCGCTCCTGCTCGCGCGAATCCAATTCGCATTCACCGTCACCTTCCACATCATCTTTCCGACATTCACGATCGGGCTGTCGGCATACATCGCCACCCTCGAAGTGATGTGGATCAGAACGGGCACGCGGCACTATCACACGCTCGCCCGCTTCTGGACCAAGATCTTCGCCGTCTCATTCGCGATGGGCGTCGTGTCCGGGATCGTGCTCTCCTATCAGTTCGGCACGAACTGGAGCCGCTTCTCGGCTGTGGTCGGCAACGTGGTCGGACCGCTGATCGGGTACGAAGTGCTAACGGCGTTCTTCCTGGAAGCCACGTTTCTCGGAGTGATGCTGTTCGGTTGGAACCGGGTGCCGCCGTGGCTGCACGTGTTCTCGTGCATTGCGGTCGCGGTCGGCACTTCCATGTCCGCTTTCTGGATCCTCTCCGCGAATAGCTGGATGCAGACACCTACTGGTTTCGAGATGCGCGGCGGAATCGCGTATCCCACCGACTGGATCGCGGCGATCTTCAACCCAAGTTTCCCGTACCGCTTCGCGCACATGCTGACGGCCGCGTATCTCACCACGAGCTTCGTCGTGCTTGCAGTGGGGGCACGCTATCTCATCGCGCGCATGCACCTGCCGGAAGCGCGAACGATGCTGCGGATGGGCGTTGGCTTCGCGGCGATCGTGGCGCCGCTGCAACTCTTCATTGGCGACCTGCATGGCCTCAATACGCTCAAGCATCAGCCGATAAAGATCGCCGCAATGGAGGGGCACTGGGACGGATCAAAACCGGGCGACTTCCACATCATCGCGTGGCCGGACGAAAAGGCGGAAATGAATCGCTTCGAAATCTCGATCCCGCGCGGCGGCTCGATCATCCTCACCCGCGATCCCGACGGTCTTTATCCGGGTCTGAAAAGCGTGGCGCCGAGCGAGCGGCCTTCGGTGTGGATCGTCTTCTATACGTTCCGCATCATGCTCGCGGTTGGATTCTTCATGATCGCAGCCGCGTGGGTCGGCACGTGGCTGTGGGCTCGCGGCCGGTTGTTCACGACGGGTTGGTTCCTGAAGCCGATGGCGCAAACCTGGTGGATCGGATTTGTCGCGGTCGTTGCCGGCTGGACCGTCACCGAGAGCGGGCGGCAGCCCTGGATCGTACAGGGCGTCATGCGCACTGCCGAGGCAGTGTCACCGGTGCCGGGTGGGAGCGTAGCGACCACGCTCGCCCTGTTCGTGCTCGTCTACGGCGTCGTGTTCTCGATGGGCATCTACTACATCAACCGGCTGATCGCGAACGGACCGCCGGCGACCGACAGCGTGCCGGAGCGCGGACTGCGGCGTCCGCTGTCGGTTGTAGAGGATGCTGGCCGCAAGGTGCTCGGCTGACAGGGAGAACGCCATGGAATGGTATCTTCCGGTGATTTGGGCCGCGCTGATCGGCACCGCGGTGGCGATGTACGTCATCCTGGACGGTTTCGATCTCGGAGTCGGGATCCTCTTTCCCTACGCAAAGACCGAGCGTGAGCGCGACCAGATGATGAATTCCGTCGCCCCGTTCTGGGACGGAAACGAAACCTGGCTCGTGCTCGGCGGGGGCGGACTTTGGGTCGCGTTCCCGCAGGCCTATGCGGTGATCATGCCAGCGCTTTATCTGCCGATCATCCTGATGCTGCTCGCGCTAATCTTTCGCGGGGTCGCGTTCGAGTTCCGCTGGGTCGCGAAGTCGAGCCGGAAATACTGGAACCTTGCTTTTTCGGGCGGTTCGATACTGACGGCGTTCTTTCAGGGTGTGGTGCTCGGCGGCTTGATCCAGGGCATCCAGGTGAAAGGCGGACAATTCGCCGGAGGTCCGTTCGATTGGGCGACGCCGTTCGCGCTCCTCACCGGGATTGGAGTAACCGCGGGTTACGGCCTGCTCGGCGCGACGTGGCTCGTGCTGCGCACGGAAGGCACGGTGGCACGGCGCGCACGCGAACAGTCGAAGACGCTGCTGCTTGCCGTCCTCGCCGCGATGGCGCTCGTCAGTCTCTGGACCCCGCTCGAATTCGAGCGCATCGCCGGCCGCTGGTTCGTGACCCCGAACATCTATTACCTGTGGCCGGTGCCCGTGCTGACGGGCCTGCTCGCGATCGGACTATGGAAGTGGCTCGACGACGGACGCGACGTCGCGCCATTCCTCGCGGCGGTCGGTCTGTTTCTGCTCGGCTACCTCGGACTCGTGATCTCGAATTTCCCTTACCTCGTGCCACCGACGCTGGACATCTGGCAGACGGCAGCTGCGCCGGCGAGCCAGATCTTCATGCTGATCGGCACGCTGTTCCTGTTGCCGATGATCCTCGGCTACATCGTCTTCGTGTACTGGCTGTTTTGGGGAAAGGTGCGCGAAGGCGAAGGCTATCACTAGGCCGTCATTTCGGCTTCGGCGGGATGATGGCCCAGCCCAGGCGAATGAAGTCGAGATTGCCGGGTCGGACCCAGCGGAGCGTGAGCGGCGCCTCCGCGACCAGCGGCGGCAGGTTCGCTGCGAGTGCTGGGGGCGGTGCTGCATCCGCGCCGCGCGTGCGCCAGACGACGACGGCTCCCGCGGCTTCGATCGTCGCGCGATCCGCCCACGGCGCACGCGCGGTGTCCGCGTCGATGAAGACATGTGGCCGATCGCGGCTTAGCAACGCGATCGAGCTCGCGGTTGCCAGATCGCCGACGACATATTCGAGCGGACGCCCGGTGCGTGTACGGTAGACGTCGGTGACGTAGCGACTGGTTTCGGCAGCGGGCCAGTTGGTCGGCCGGGCCTCGCCGATCCAGGGCGAAGCGAAAGCAAGTGCAATCTCGAGGAACGGCGGCAACAAGAGCAGGGTCAGGCCGGCGACCGCGACGGTGCGTTGCCGGTGAACACGCAGGACTTGCGGCGCCAGCACGACCGCGAGCAGTCCTGAGTAGAGCAGGAGCGGCGCGGCGGAGGAGGTCGAATAGCGAATGCCCGCGATGAACGTCACGGCAAACGCAAGAACGGCGGGCATGAGCGCTAGCAGGATCGCCGACCATTTTCCGAAGCGGGCAATCTCCGGCCGCATGAAGACCGGTGCGATTTCCCGATCCGACGCCTGGATTGACGATCCCAGCAGCAACATGAGCAGAAGGCCGACGTGGCCGAAAAGCACGGCGGCGGCGACGCCGACAGCTGAGGTCAGGGAGCTGTCGGCGGCTACGACGTCGAGGCTCATGCTTGATCCCGCGAAACCATGATCCTGGAGCCAGATCATCCTCGGAGTCAGGAGCAGCATAAAGATGAATAGCGCCAGTACGGCAGAAAACACGTCTTCCTGGGTCTGGAGGGCGGCGCGCCCGGTCGTACTCACGGCAGTAATGAAAGCAAGTGCGGCAAGAACGAACACCCATTGCGCGCCGGAGTAGGCGAGCGCGCCAAACGTGACGCCCAACACGACCCAGGCGACGCGGCTACGCTGCGTGATCGCATGCCACCAGGCGAGCGCAGCAAGCGCGACAAGCGGCATTTGCACGAGGTCGGAGTCAAACGCCGAGATCGGAAACGCGACCGGGTGCACCCCCACAAGGAGAAAGACAGCGAGCGCCCCGTGCCGATCACCGACGATGCGCCGCGCAACGGCAAACACAAGCCAACCCGCGAGCGCGACGGCGAGCGGGCCCAACGCATAGGCCGCGAGGAGGCCCCCTCCCCGGAACGCGAGCTCGAGAACCCAGGGCGCGAAGGGAGGTGAATCGACGTAACCAAGCTGCCACTCGTTTCCGAGCGCGTGTCCGATCGACAGCTGAGGATCGGGGGTCGGGTTGGCGAGCCATGCGGTCAGCGTCCACATCGCGGCATGCACAAGCAGAAAAAGGCCGACGAAGAACGCCGGGCGCGCGCGTAACCCTTCGACATAGATCGATGCTTCGAGCGGACTTGTGAAAGCCGGCGCGCGCATCAACTTCCGGCGGCGACCATTCCACGCGAGACGATAACGGGCTCGAAGCTCACGCGATGGTGCGGTGTCGGACCGTGACGAAGCAGCGCCGACATGTGGAGCTCGGTGCTGTACCCCTTGTGCTGCTCGAACCCGTAGTCGGGAAAAGCAAGCCCGAGGCGACACATCAGTCGGTCGCGCATCACCTTGGCGACGATCGACGCGGCGGCAATCGAAGCGCATTTCGTGTCGCCATCGATGAGCGGTTCGACCTGGCAGTATCCCTCCTCGAGCGGCAGACCATGCGGGCCATCGACGTAAACGAGCGCAGGACGGCAGGGAAGCGCACGCACTGCCTGGGCGAGCGCCCAGAGCCGCGCGCGCAGAATGTTGTCGCGGTCGATCCGCGCCGGCGGCGCGAAAGCCACGGCCACCTCCGCAGTCGCGCAGATCTCCTTGAACAATTCCTCGCGCCGCTCGGGCGTGAGTTTCTTCGAGTCGTCGAGCCCCTTCGGCACACGGCCGGGGTCCAGGATGACGGCCGCCGCGGCGACCGGGCCCGCCAACGGTGCAACCCCCGCCTCGTCGCAGCCGGCCACGGGAACCGCTCCGCGGGCGTGCGCATTCCTTTCGCGCCGAAAGGTCGGGAGCATACGGCGTGATGCCTTTCTCTTCGCTCGACTCACGGGCCGCCCCCTTCCCGATCGTCGCAATGGTGCAATCTGGCCGCGCTTGCCGCAATCCTCGGCCGGGGCTTAACTCACAGGCAGGACATAATCGTGCTGCAAATGCGGCAGAGGCAAAGTGCCGCTGGAGCGCCCCATGAAGTGGGAAGATTACCGGACGAGCGACAACGTCGAGGATCGCCGCGGTGACGGCGGCGGCATGGGTGGCGGCTTCGGGATCCCGATTCCCATGGGCCGCGGCGGCGGACTCGGCATCGGCGGACTGATCATCGCAGGAATCCTTGCGTTGGTGTTCGGCATCGATCCGCGCATCGTGGTGGGCATCGACGAGGTGCTGAACAACCCGCAGTTCCAGCAGCGCGGACCGGTGCAGCCCTCGGGCAAGCAGGGCGCGCCAACCGACGATCTCGGTCGCTTCGTCGCATCGACGCTGGCGCAGACGGAGGACGTTTGGCGGCAGGTATTTTCCGCGAGCGGACAACGCTACGAGGAGCCGCGGCTCGTACTGTTTTCCGGAGTTACGCGATCGGCGTGCGGCACGGCGCAATCGGCGATGGGGCCCTTCTATTGTCCGCTCGACAAGCACGTCTATCTCGACACGAGTTTCTTCCGTGACCTGCGCGACCGCTTCCGCGCGCCTGGCGAGTTCGCCGCCGCCTACGTGATCGCTCACGAGGTCGGACATCACGTGCAGAATCTCATGGGCATTCTGCCGCGCGTGCAGCAGCGGCGGCAGGCCGTTTCGCGCGAAGAGTCGAACGCGCTCTCAGTACGGACCGAGCTGCAGGCGGATTGCTTGGCCGGCGTGTGGGCGCACTTCGCGGACAGCAAGCTCAAGACGCTCGAGCCCGGCGACATCGAGAAAGCACTGACTGCGGCGGCGGCAATCGGCGACGACCGCCTGCAACGGCGGAGCCAGGGCACTGTGGTCCCGGAAAGCTTCACCCACGGCAGCTCGAAGCAGCGCATGACGTGGTTCATGAACGGCGTGAAGTCCGGATCGGTGAAGCAGTGCGACACCTTCACCGCGCGGGCGCCGTAAGTCCTCGCGCAGACCGGGAAGGCCATCTATAAACGCCGTCATGCCCGGCATTGACCCATCCCGCAAATTTGTGCCGCTGTCGATCGCGGTGCTCACTGTCTCCGACACGCGCGATCTCGCCGGGGACAAATCCGGCGCAACGCTGGTCGAGCGGATCGAAAAGGCCGGGCACAAGCTCGCCGCGCGAGCGATTGTGAAGGACGAAGTGAAGTCGATCCGCGCCCAGGTGAAGAAATGGATCAAGGACCGCAAGATCGACGTGGTGATAACAACCGGCGGCACGGGATTCACCGGACGCGACGTAACACCTGAAGCGATCGAGCCGCTGTTCGAAAAGCGCATGGATGGTTTTTCGGCGATGTTTCTGCTTGTGAGCGCACCGAAGATCGGGCCGTCGGCAATTCAGACACGCGCCACTGCCGGAGTCGCGAACGCCACCTATATCTTCTGCGTGCCCGGGTCGCCCGGCGCGTGCCGAGACGCATGGGATGAGATCCTCGTGCACCAGCTCGATTATCGCTATCGGCCCTGCAATTTCGTCGAGATCCTGCCGCGGCTCGATGAGCACTTGAAGCGCGGGAAGGCGAAGAAGCGTTGAAGACATAGACGCAGGGAGCCGACGCCTTGGCCAACGAACGCCGCCGGCCGCAAATCGTCATCGTCGGTGCGGGGTTCGGCGGCCTGGAGGTAGCGCATGTACTTGCCCGCGCGCCGGCTGAAGTCGTCGTCGTCGACCGTTACAACCATCACACCTTTCAGCCGCTGCTCTATCAGGTGGCGACGGCGGCACTGGCGTCGCCGGATATCGCATGGCCGATCCGTTCGATCCTGCGCGATCAGAAGAACGCGCGCGTGGTGATGGCCAACGTCACCGGCGTCGATGTCGATAAGCGGCTTGTTCGAGCGGAGGCTCTGGAAATTCCGTACGACTATCTCGTGCTCGCCACCGGTGTCGCGCATTCCTATTTCGGCCACGACGAGTGGGCGCCGGTTGCGCCGGGCCTGAAGACGGTGGAAGATGCAATGGATATCCGGCGCCGTATCCTGCTTGCATTCGAACGTGCAGAGCTCACAGACGACGATGCTGAGCGGAAACGTTTGCTCACCTTTGCGATCGTCGGCGGCGGGCCCACCGGCGTCGAGATGGCCGGGGCGATCGCCGAGGTCGCGAGGTATGCGTTGCGATCCGACTTTCGCCGGATCGATCCGAGCAAGGCGCGTATCGTCTTGATCGAAGCCGGCCCGCGTATCTTGCCGACTTTTCCCGAGCGTCTGTCACGCTATGCGCGGCGATCACTCGAGCGCATGGGCGTCGAGGTGCGCACGTCCGCAATGGTCACCGAATGCCGAAAGGACGGTGCGTCGCTCAAGGACGGCCGCCTCGAAGCCAGCACGATCATCTGGGCTGCCGGTGTAGCCGCCTCGCCTGCCGCGCAGTGGATCCATGCTGCGACCGACAAGGCGGGACGCACCAAGGTGGGGCCGGACCTCAGCGTACCCGGCCATCCGGAGATCTTCGCGATCGGCGATACAGCCGTGCTCGCGGATCCGAGCGCACCGCCGATCCCCGGGATCGCGCCGGCGGCAAAACAGATGGGTCGCTACGTCGGGAAGCTAATTGCGGGTCGCCTGGCAGGCGCCAAAGGGGCCGCCCCGTTCCTCTATCGCCATTATCTTGATCTTGCCGCGATCGGCCGCTCGTCGGCGGTCGTCCGGCGCGGTAGACTGCAATTGACGGGTTATCTCGCGTGGTGGTTCTGGGGTATCGCGCACATCTACTTCCTGATCGGCGTGCGCAACCGGTTCGTCGTCGCGATCAACTGGTTCTGGAGCTACCTTACGTTCCAGCGCGGGGCGCGTGTAATTACGGAGCGCAGCGCGTAGTACGCCCCGCGAAACCAACCACGTCGCTGCCGCGTTTGCCCAGTTTGGCGAAGCATCATGCAGGTTCCGCTCGAAATCGCATTCCACAACATCGACAGCTCGGAATGGGTCGAACGGGAAATCCGCGCGTGCGTGGACGACCTCGAACGCATCTACGGCCGGCTGACATCCTGCCGAGTGCGGGTCGACCAACGCGCTAAGAACCGCACCGGCTCGATCCCGCCGGTGGTGCGGATCGAGCTCGGAATCCCCGGCCGCCCCGACCTCGCCGTTACACATGAGCCTGAACACTTGCAGCGGAAGTTTCAGACTCCCGACATACGCAATGCCATTCACGAAGCGTTTCGGATCGCCGAGCGGCGACTGCGCGAAGTAAAGGAAAGGCGCGAAGATCGATCACAACAACCGCCTGCCGAGGCTGACCGCGAATTCCTCGGGCAAGTCGCGGAACTGTATCCGGAACGCGACTTCGGTTTCCTGATCAACAATGGGGGATCGCTGCTCTATTTCCACCGTTCCAGCATGTTGACCGGAGACTTCGACCGGCTGAAGCGCGGCGACGAAGTCCACTACGTGGAGGAAGTCGGCGATACCGGGCCGATCGCGACCAAGGTGCGCGCGAAAAACAAGCGCTAGCGATCATTCGGACGAGGTTATGAACGCCGGATCGTGATTCTCGTGCGCAGGGGCGTGAGGCGGCCGCGTCCGATCCGTGCAAAGAGGCGGCGACGAGGGTGCGAGCCGGGCGAGTGGCCACCGAGAGCGTCGTAAAACGGTTTGGCGATGAGCAATCCCTGGTCGGGGCGAGGTGTGCCGAGCAGGGCAAGCCGCACCGTGGAGGTCGCCTCGGTGAAGCGCGGCGCAAGACCCGCACCGTCAATTGCTATTCTGAATGTCGCGGCGCGATCACTCCCCTCCCCGCCGCCCGCGACGAAAACGCCGACCTCCCGTGTCCAGCCCTCGTCCAGAACGGCACCCGGGTCGAGAAACAGCAACCAGCCGCTCCGGGCGATGGTCGCGGCCTGCTTGAGACGCGTCCCTTCGTCCTGCGGCCCGCGCAGAAATTCGCAGCCGGCCGCGTCGGCGATCTTTCGCGTCTCGTCTTGGGAGCCGCCGTCCGCCAGAACCACTTCGCGCACAAGTCCCTCGGCCGACCCTCGCACCAACGCCGCGAGCGTCGGGACCAGGACCTGCTCCGAATCGAGGGTGGGGATAACTACTGTGATCATGGGAACTCGCTAGATATTGTAATCGTTCTGTCTTGCGAACACTTGATTTTGCGGCTTGTTGACGCCAAGTCTTTCTGTTCTTGTTATGTTCTCGTGGGGGCCATAGGATGAGCCATGGACCAGAGAGCGGACGATCTTGGACGGGAAGCCTTGGCGGAGGAATCCGCCTCGGACGGGTTGCGCGGCACTAGCGTCGAGTCCGAACGCAGGCGCGGCCGTGGAGCCGCATCCAACGCAAGCGGGCGTTTCGAACCAACTTCGAGCGTGGTGTTCGACGACGGGTGGCAGACGCTCGAGGACCTGCCGCCCTTCAAGACCTTCGTGCAGGAGGAGCGCGCCCGAAGAGTAATCACGCGCAACGAATCCCCGGACCTCGGCTTCGACAGATCGATCAATCCCTACCGCGGCTGCGAGCACGGCTGCATCTATTGCTACGCGCGTCCGACACACGCTTTCCAGGGATTATCGCCTGGCCTCGATTTCGAGACCAAGTTGTTCGTGAAGCCGGACGCGCCGGAATTGCTCGCGCGTGAGCTTGCCGCGCCCGGCTACCAGCCAAAGATGATAGCGCTCGGAACGAACACCGATCCCTATCAGCCGATCGAGCGCAAGTGGCGCGTGACGCGGCGAATACTCGAAGCGTTGCGCGAGGCCAATCATCCTGTCGGCATCGTCACGAAGTCGGCACTTGTCGTACGCGACCTCGACATTCTTTCCGACATGGCCGCGAAGGGCCTCGCCAAGGTTGCGCTTTCGGTGACGACGCTCGACCACAGGCTCGCCAGATCGATGGAGCCGAGGGCATCGACGCCGGCCAAGCGGCTGGCGGCGATCAGATCCCTTTCCAATGCGGGGGTGCCGACGGCAGTTATGGTCGCTCCGATCATTCCCGCAATCAACGACAGCGACATCGAGCGCATCCTCGATGCGGCAGCGGACGCCGGCGCCACGGAAGCGGGCTATGTGATGCTGCGATTGCCCCTCGAGATCAAGGATCTCTTCCGCGAGTGGCTGCGCGAGCACTTCCCGAACAAGTACAATCACGTGATCTCGCTCGTGCGCGACCTGCACGGAGGCAAGGACTACGACGCAACGTTCGGGAAACGGCAAACCGGCAGCGGGCCTTACGCTTGGTCGATTGGACGTCGATTCGAGCTTGCCTGCCGAAGGCTGGGCTTGAACCGTCGCAGGCTGCGGCTCACCACATCGCTGTTCAAGCCGCCGGCAAAGAAGAAGAATCAGCTCGACCTGTTCGCCGCGTGATGATCTATGGCACCTTCTCTTCGCCTGACTCTTGTGACGCTCGGAGTTGCCGATGTGGAACGGGCCGCAGGCTTCTATGAAACCCTCGGTCTGAGGCGCCACATGCGCGATTCGAAGGGCGTGGCGTTCTTCGACGCGGGTGGTGCGGTGCTTTCGCTATACGGCATCGACGACCTGAAGAGAGATACTGGCCTGGAAAAGGCGGCGGCAGGATTCAGCGGGGTCACCCTCGCCTTCAACGCGGACTCCGAACGCTCTGTCGACGAGACGCTGGCGGCTGCGGAAAATGCAGGGGCAAAAATTTTAAAGGGTGGTCACAAAGTATTCTGGGGTGGGTACATCGGATATTTCAGCGACCCGGACGCGCACGTCTGGGAGGTCGCATACAACCCGCAATTTCCACTCGACGACCGCGGGTTGATCGTATTGCCGGCATAAGTCGTCCATCCGCACGATACCTGATCTGACGACGCCTGGCCGCGCGGCGCCGTTGACAGCCTCTGCCCGCGCCCGTAACGGAAGCTGATCCGACGAAAGCGCGATCGCCTTTGCGCGCTCCGAACCGCAGGGCAAGAGCAATGTCCGAGTCCGACAAGCCGAAAGTAATGCGCGTGCGGCGGACGGCCGATCGTTTGCTCGCCTCCGACATATTCGAAGCCGGGAGCCGCGCACAGCCGCCCCGCAACGGAACCGGTGTCTACCGTGAATCCGGGCGCGACGTTCCCGTCTATCATCGCTGCGACGTGCTGGTGGTCGGCGGCGGCCCTTCGGGAACTGCTGCCGCCTATGCGGCCGCGCACGCAGGAGCCGATGTCGTCCTTCTCGAACGCTACAACCACCTCGGCGGGCTCTCGACGGGCGGCCTCGTCATCTGGATCGACCGCATGACGGATTGGGAAGGCCGCCAGGTGATCCGTGGATTTGCCGAGGAAGTGCTCGGTCGTTTCCCGCGCGAGGGCGTCGCCGGCCCCGAACGGCAGCATTGGGGCTCGCGCGATCCTGGGCTGGCGGGCTATTGGGGCCAGCGCACCGCAGCCTTCCATGGGGTCGTCTCCTGGTCGCCGACGATCGACCCCGAGCGCTTGAAGCTGATCTCGCAGGAGATGCTGCTCGAGGCTGGCGTACGCGTTGTCTTCCACGGTTGGGCGGCGCTGCCGATCGTGGAAGATGGGCGTATTGCCGGCGTCCTCTTCGAGAGCAAGGCCGGCCGCCAGGCGCTGATGGCGAAGGTCGTGGTCGACGCGACGGGCGACGGCGACATCTTCGCCCGCGCGGGCGCTGAATTCGATTCCGACATCGAGGCGGGCGACGTACATCACAGCATGAACACGGCCTTCCTGTTGGGCGGCGTCGACATGAACCGCTGGCTTGCCTTTCGCCGCGACGAGCGGGAAGCTTTCGAGGCGTTCATGCAGAAGGGACGCGAGGCGCTGGGCTTCTTCCAGACGCCCTATGTCTCCTGGCGGAACGACATTGCCTTGTGGCTCGGTCCGCGTCAGTCGGGACTCTCGGCGCTCGATGTCGACGACATGACAGAAGTGGAAATCCGATCGCATCGGTTCATGCTGAGCCATTGTGAATTCTTCCGTGCGCACGCTCCGGGCTTCGAGAACGCCTACATGCTGCAAAGTGCGCCGCAACTCGGCGTGCGCCATACCCGGCGCCTCAAAGGCGTCGCCCGCATCGAGCGCGCGCAGTGGAGCGCCGGCCTTCCTTGCGCGGACGAGGTGGGAGTTTCTCCCTCCGTGTCGCCGAAATTTCCGGTGATCTCGGTGCCCTATGGCGCGCTCATCCCAAAGACGCTCGACGGGCTACTCGCTTGCGGTCGGCACGTCTCCTGTGACGCCAACTCGCACGGATTCCTCCGCGAGATTCCGCAATGCTGGCTCACCGGCCAGGCGGCCGGAGCCGCTGCCGCGCTCGCCGTGAAAACAGGCGTTCCGCCCCGCGCGGTTGCCGTTGCGGCACTGCAACGCACGCTGCGCTCGCAAGGCGTATTCATCCGCGAACCGGCGTCGGTCGAGGCCACCCCCGCGGAATAGGTCGCAGGACCGCCTACGCGAGCCGGCATCATCCGAACGAACGATGTGCTGAGCGCCAGCGAGACGCAGGGCGTAGTCCCGGCTCTCACGATTCTTGCGCGGCTGAATCCGTAACCTCCGGTTAAGGTTAGCCTTTACCTCGCCTTTACCCGCGGCGGGCAAAGGTGCGCGGCGTCCGTTCCTGTTGCGTAGCGCGTAGACGGTTTTGCGTCATGGCAGTTGTGCGTAGCGGGGCGCCCCGTCGGGCGCCCCGTTTGACCCCGGCCCCCGCGCCCGCCAGCCCGGATCGCGTTCTGGTCGGCGACTGCGCCGCCGTCCTGCAGCAACTACCTCCCTCCTCCGTTGATCTGGTCTTCGCCGATCCGCCCTACAATCTTCAGCTCCAGAACGAGCTGAAACGACCGGACGACTCCAAGGTCGACGCGGTCGACGAGGATTGGGACCAGTTCGCGAGTTTCGCAGCCTATGACGAGTTCACGCGCGCCTGGCTCACCGGCTGCCGCCGCGCGATGAAGCCCACGGCGACGCTTTGGGTGATCGGCTCCTATCACAACATCTTCCGCGTCGGCGCGTTGTTGCAGGATGTCGGGTTCTGGATCCTGAACGACGTCGTCTGGCGCAAGACCAACCCGATGCCGAATTTCCGCGGGCGGCGCTTCACCAATGCACACGAGACGCTGATCTGGGCCGCGCGCGACCGCGACACACGCTACACCTTCAATTACGAGGCGCTGAAGGCCGGCAATGACGACGTGCAGATGCGCTCGGACTGGACGATTCCGCTGTGCACCGGCGAGGAGCGGCTGAAGGACGGCTCCGGCCGCAAGCTGCATCCGACGCAGAAACCGGAGGCGCTGGTCGCGCGCGCAATTCTCTCCGCTTCGAAGCCGGGCGACGTCGTGCTCGATCCTTTCTTCGGCACGGGCACCACGGGCGCGGCCGCGCGTCGTCTCGGCCGCCGCTACATCGGCATCGAACGCGACCCGATCTATGCCGCGCGCGCAGAAGCGCGCGTCGCCGCGATCGAGCCGCTGCCCTCACCGTCGATCGCGCCGTTCGTGACCGCGCGCGAGGCGCCGCGCGTGCCGTTCAACATTCTGATCGAGCGCGGTCTCGTGAAGGCTGGCGCGAGGCTCACCGACGCCAAGGGTCGGGTGAAGGCGCTCGTCCGTCCGGACGGGACGATCTCGATCAATAGCGGAAAAGAAGCGAGCGTCGGCTCGATCCACCGCATTGGCGCTCTCGCGCAGGGTCTCGAAGCCTGCAACGGCTGGACGTATTGGCACGTGGAAGACGGTCAAGGTCGCAGGCCCATCGACACGCTGCGCGCGCAAATCCGCGCCGAGATGGCGCATCTGTAAGCACCAATGATCAGGCGGGCGGCGGTTCTCGGCACGTGCGCCGCCTTCGCCTGTCTTGACCCAGGCGCAGCGAACGCGCAATTCGCACCAAGCTGGCAAGGCTTCTACGTCGGCTTGACCGTGGGTTTCGCGCACAGCAAGGCGACAATCGACCCGTCCGATCTTGCGATTGCGGGCATCACGTCGCCAAATTCCGTCACCGGCCTGTCGCCGAACGGAGCGAGCATCGGCTTCGCCGGGGGTTACAACTGGCAGAGCGGCTCGCTCGTGTTCGGCGTTGAAGCCGACTGGTCGCGCCTTGCGCTTCGCACGAGCCTGCCGTTCTCCGGAACGATCCCGCCCTTCGGCGCGGTGTCCGGAACGCTCGGGGCGGACCTCGACTGGATCGCGTCGGCGCGAGCGCGCGCCGGAATTTCCCTCGGACAAGCGCTCGTCTACGGCACGGTCGGGCTCGCCGTCGCGGGCGCGAACGGCGAGGTGGTAGTCCTGGGCGTTGGCTCACCCGCCGCATTCTCCGATAGCGCGTGGCTTGCCGGCTGGGTGCTCGGAGGCGGGATCGAATACGCGCTCTCGCCCGTGTGGACGATCAAGGGCGAGCTCATCCGCCTGCACGTAGGGTCAGGCCCTTTCTCTTCAACCGCGGGCGCGGTGCCGCTCTCGAGCAGGATCGACGTCTACAACGTGCGCGCGGGATTGAACTACAGGTTCTGAGCGGGAGCTGCGCTCCCGGGCCGTTCCTGTGTGACTGCGCCGCCGAGTGCATATTCCAGCATGCCGAGCGCGATCTCGCGCTCACCCATGATCGTGTGAGTCGCACCGTGCGCCGTCAAATGGTCGACCTCCGCGTCGGAGTGGGCTCGCGCAATGATCGGCAGGTCCGGGTTGTGCTCGCGCGCCTGGTTCACGATCTGCCCGGCCTCGAAGGCATCGGGTATCGCGACGAACAACCACCGCGCGTCCCTGAGGTTTGCCGCGTCGAGCACGCGCGACAATGCGCCGTTTGCCGACACGACCTCGATGCCGCGCCCCTGCAGTTCGGCGGCGATCGGTGGCTGCTCCTCCACTACAAGAAAGGGCAACTTGCGCCGCGCCAGTTCCTCACCGATCACGCGGCCAACGCGGCCGTAGCCGATCAATACCGCGTGCTTGGTGAGTTGCGTCTTGGGAATCTCGGCAGGCTCCTCGACCACCTGGGCCTGACCGGACGGTGCCGCTTCCAGCTTCGGCGCGGGAGCGGGCATCATTCTTTCCAGCGCAAAAAACAGGATCGGATTGGCAATGATCGAGATCAGGGCACCGGCGAGAATGAGGTCGCGACCATCAGCCGACAGAATTTGCAGCGCAACGCCCAGCCCCACGAGAATGAACGAGAATTCTCCGATCTGCGCAAGGCTCGCGGCGACGGTGAGTGCGGTGCGCATCGGGTAGCCGTACCCGCGCACGATGGCGAGCGCAGTCAGCGAATTACCGATCAAGATTATCAACAGCGTTGCTACTACGAGGAGCGGCGCTTGGACGATAATGAACGGATTGAACAACATGCCGACTGACACGAAGAACAGGACCGCGAATGCATCGCGCAGCGGCAGCGACTCCTCGGCGGCGCGCTGGCTGAGCGGGGACTCGTGCAGCATCATCCCCGCGAAGAACGCGCCCAGTGCAAACGAGATGCCGAACCACTCGGTCGCTCCGTAGGCGACGCCGAGCGCAATCGCGAGAACCGAGAGGCGGAACAGCTCGCGAGAGCCTGTGTGTGCAACGTAGTGCAGTATCCAGGGGATTACGCGGCGGCCAACGACCAGCATCAGCGCAACGAAGGCAGCCACTTGGCCGAGGGTTAGCGCGAAGGTCGTCAGGATGTCCGGCCGCCGCCACGGGCTAATCGGTTCGACAGCGGTGGATGCCTCGCGCAGGAGATCGGTGATCGGCGGAATCAACACCAGCACGAGCACCATGATCAGGTCTTCGACCACGAGCCAACCGACCGAAATTCGGCCGCGTGTCGTATCGAACAGGCGCCGCTCCTGGAGGGTGCGCGTCATGACCACGGTGCTTGGGACGGAAAGAGCGAGACCGAAAATGAATCCGGCCTCGGGCGGCCAGCCCTGCAAATATGCGAGACCCATACCGAGAAGCGTCGCAACGGTCATTTGCGCGAGCGCGCCCGGCACCGCGATTGAACGCACCGAAAGCAGCGAGCCGAGCGAAAAATGCAGGCCCACCCCGAACATCAGCAGGATCACGCCGACTTCAGCGAGGGCGCTTGCCAGTCCCTGGTCGCCGACGAAGCCCGGCGTATAAGGACCGACGACAACGCCGGCGAGCAGGTAGCCCACCAGCGGTGATACGCGCAGCCGCTGCGCCAGCGCGCCGAACACAAAGGCGAGCACCAGGCCGACGACGACCGTCGCGATCAACGGGCTATGCGTCATGCGCGGGCCATATCCATTCTCCCAGCGCGACTCGCGATCTGCGCCGCGGCAATTCTAGGGCACCGGCGGGAACATTTGCCACTGGGCCGTCACCGCGCCGCGTGCGCGATCACCTTGCGCATCAGCGTCGGGAGCGCCTCACCGTCGAGTGCGGCAGCCGCGACAAAGCGCATACCCTTCGGAGCGCATGTGCGCGCCGCGACGTCGGCTGAAAGTACGGAGAGCTCGAGCGGGAAGTGCGTGAAAACATGGCGCACGACACCAGGCAGGACGCGCCATGTGACGCTATCTTTCAGTGCGACGATCTCTGCCGCCTCCCGTTGCGCGCGGGCAGGTGCGAAATCAGCCGTCCACTCCGTAGTCGGCACCTCAATCATCCCGCCGAGCAATCCCCTGCAGGGCCGGCGGCGGACCAGCACCGCTCCGTCGGCGCGGCGCACGACATAGGCGGCGCCGCGACGGAGCGCCCCTTCGCGCTTCGGCGTGCGGCGGGGGAACCTGCCGGGATCGCCATCAAGCAAGGCGGAACAATTACCCTGCCACGGACACGCGCCGCACGAAGGGCGGCCAGGGGTGCAGATCGTCGCGCCCAAATCCATCATCGCCTGCGCAAAGTCTCCGGGGCGTTCCTCGGGAACCAGACCTTCGGCGAGACCGCGCAAGGCCGCTTTGCCATCCGGCAGCGGCACATCGACCGCAAAGAGCCGGGCGATCACACGCTCGATATTGCCGTCGACTGGCGCTGTCCTGCGGCCGAAAGCGATCGCCGCGATCGCTGCTGCCGTGTAGGCGCCGATACCGGGGAGCGTGCGCAGTTCCTCTTCCGTCGCCGGGAAGTGTCCGCCGTGTCGTGCGACCACTTCGCGCGCGCAGGCATGCAGATTGCGAGCGCGCGCGTAGTAGCCAAGCCCGGCCCAAAGCCTTAGCACACTGTTGAGCTTGGCGGCCGCGAGATCGGTCACAGTGGGAAACCGCACCAGAAAGCGCTGGTAGTAGCGCGCGACCGTCTCGACGCGGGTCTGCTGCAGCATGATTTCGGACAACCAGACGCGATACGGATCGAGTGCGTCGCCCGGCCCCGCCCGCCAAGGGAGCGCGCGGCGCTCGCGGTCGTACCAGGCGAGGAGGGCCGCCGGGTCGGGCCTGGGGACTGCCCGTTTCCGGCGGACAGGGTGCCTTGAGCCTGTTAGCGTCATGAAAGCGAATTGGCAGAGCGCGTCGTCTTGAACAAGCCCGCCCCCAGCCGAGCAAAGCCCTTGGCCGACCTTGTCGCCGGCGCGCTGCGATCGGCGTTCGCCCGGCAAGGGTTCGCCGCGGTCGATATCGTGAGCCATTGGGACGACATCGTCGGACCGGAGCTCGCCGGACGAAGCGAGCCGCTGAGGTTGGTGTGGCCGCGTCGCGACGACCCGGAATCCACAGGAACGTTGACGATCCGGGTCGAGGGGGCCTACGCGATCGAGTTGCAGCACCTCGCGCCGATCGTGATCGAGCGGGTCAACCGCTATTTCGGCTGGCGGTGCGTAGGCCGGATCGCAATCCGGCAAGGACCGGTGGTCCGGCGCGCGAAGGCACCGGATCTATTGATCGAACCCGACGCCGAAGCGATCGCCGAAGTGGAGCGACATCTCGGTGCATTCGAGGACAAAGGGCTGAAATCGGCGCTCGCCCGGCTCGGCGCGCTCGTCCGGTCCCGCGTCACGCGGGCGTGATCCATCGCTTGCGACGAGTACCGCAACCTTGCCACAATCGGCATCGTTCCTAGCTTGGGTTCGCATCTCGGAGAATACCGTGACCCTCTCGCGCCGCCACGTTATCGCCGGTCTTGGCACGCTCGCGTTCGTGAGCGGCAACCGTTTCTCGGTCCGGCCCGCTGTCGCCCAGGACGTCAGCGTGGAGGCGCTGCACAAGCCGGGCCCGCTCGGCGACAAGATCATCGGCGCGGAGAATGCCCCCGTGACGATTGTCGAGTACGCCTCGGTGACCTGTCCGGCTTGCGCGACATTCCACCGGGAAACCTACCCGACGCTCAAGTCGAAATATATCGATGCCGGTAAGGTGCGCGTGATCTTTCGCGAGTTTCCGACCCAGCCCGCTCCGATCGCGATCGCCGGCTTCATGCTCGCGCGCTGCTCGGGCGACAAGTATTTCCCGATGCTCGACGCCATCTTCGAACAGCAGCAGAGTTGGGCGCAGGATCCGTATAACGGCTTCCTGCGGATCGCGCGGCAGGCGGGTCTTTCGCAGGAACGTTTCGAAGCTTGCCTCTCGGACCAGAAGCTCGCCGAGAATATCCAGGAAGTCGCCGTACGCGGGAACAAAGAGTTCAAGGTGGAGTCAACGCCGACCTTTTTCATCAACGGGAAGCGATTCGTCGGTGTTCTGTCCGTCGCGGACCTTGAGAACATTCTTGAGCCGCTGCTCAAAGCGAGCTGAGCCCCGAAAATTGCGAAAAATGAGTGCCTTCGGGTACTTGCGAGGGGCGGTCCGGCGACGCATCTTGGGACCGGAGCGAATCACGCGGGCGCGCGTGAGCGCGTAAAGGCGTTTCCATGCAATTCACCCGCCTGCGGCTGATCGGCTTCAAATCTTTCGTCGAGCCTTCGGAGTTCCTGATCGAGCCGGGGTTGACCGGAATCGTCGGACCGAACGGCTGCGGCAAGTCGAATCTCGTCGAGGCGCTGCGCTGGGTGATGGGCGAAAGCTCGCACAAGGCGATGCGGGCGCCCAACATGGACGAGGTCATTTTCGCGGGCACCAACAACCGGCCGGCGCGCAACATGGCCGAAGTGGTGCTGACGATCGACAATTCCGATCACACGGCCCCGGCCGGCCTCAACGAGGAAACGCTGGAAATTTCGCGCCGGATCGAGCGAGAGGCGGGCTCGGCTTATCGCGTCAATGGTCGCGAGGTGCGGGCGCGCGACGTACAGCTTCTGTTCGCGGATGCATCGTCCGGATCGCGCTCTCCGGCGCTCGTACGCCAAGGCCAGATCGGCGAGATCATCAACGCGAAGCCCGAACAGCGCCGACGCATCCTCGAGGAAGCAGCGGGCATCGCGGGCCTGCACCAGCGCAAGCACGAGGCCGAGACGCGCCTGAAGGGCGCGGAGCAGAACCTGCAGCGCGTCGAGGACGTGATCACGCAGATCGCGAGCCAGATGGATGGGCTCAAGCGCCAGGCGCGCCAGGCGGCGCGCTACAAGACGGTTTCGGCGGAAATCCGCAAGCAACAGGGAATTCTCGCCGCATTGCGCTGGCGCGAGGCAGAAACCGCGGTCGCCGAATCAGAGCGCGCGCTCGACCTCGCGGTGCGCCTCGTAGCGGAGCGGACCCGCGCCTACGGAGAGGCAGGCCGCGCGCGAACAGAGACGGCGGAGCGGCTCGGGCCTTTGCGCGACGCATCCGCCGCCGCGGGCGCGGCGCTTCAGCGCCTCAACGCCGCGCGCACCGATCTCGAACGCGAAGAGGCGCGCGCGAAGGCGCGTACCGAGGAACTGGAACGGCGCCTCGCCCAACTCTCGCAGGATATGGAGCGCGAGCGGGCACTCGCCGCCGATGCGCAGGACGTGCTGGCACGACTTGCGCACGAGGAAGAGGCGCTGAAGTCGGACAGCGAGGGCGGCGGCGGCAGCGAGACGGCCGCACGTGCGCGACTTGCAGCCGCCGAGGCCGCAATCGCCCGCAGCGAGCAGGCCTTCACCGAAGCGACGACCGCTCTTGCCGATCTAGCCGCGCGCCGCACACAGATCGAACGCTCGATCGAAGACGCCGCGGAACGAATTGCCCGACTGGAACGGGAGATCGAGGAGATCGACCGCGAGGTGAAGGCGCTCGAAGAAGTCGCCGGCGAGGACCTTGCCAGACTGAGCTCCGAGAGTACGGCCGCCCAGGAGGCTTTGAGCCGCGCGGATTCCGAGGCACTGCGTGCAGAGGCGGCGCGCTCGGCGGCGGCGCAGGCCCTGGACGTTGCGCGGCGGCCGCTCGCTCAGGCGGAACAGCAGCTACACCGGCTTGAAACCGAAGCGCGCACGCTCGCAAAGGTCCTCGATGTCGAGAAGAAGAAGCTGTGGCCGCCCGTGCTCGACACAATCGTCGTCGATGGCGGCTTTGAGACCGCACTGGGTGCCGCGCTCGGCGACGATCTAGACGCGCCATCCGACGCCGCTTCGCCGATGCATTGGGCTGGCGCGGAAGTAGCCGGCGATCCGGCGCTCCCGGCGGGCGCGGAGCCGCTATCGGTGCACGTGAATGCGCCGCCCGCCCTCGCCCGCCGGCTCGCGCAGATCGGCATTGTCACCCGTGCGGACGGCAAGCGCCTCGCGGCCCATCTTCGTCCAGGCCAGCGGCTCGTTTCGCGCGAAGGGGATCTCTGGCGCTGGGATGGATTTACCGTCACCGCGGAGGCGCCGACTGCGGCCGGGCGACGGCTCGCCGCGCGCAATCGTCTCGCCGAGCTCGATCGCGAGACCGAAATGGCGCGTGCAAACGTCAAGCGGTTGTCCGAGGCGGCGACCAAGGCCGAGAATGACGCCCGCACCACGGAGGCGGCCGAAGCGGACGCCCGCGGTAAGTATCGGGCCGCACAGACCGCGTTCGCCGCAGCACGCGAAGCGCTCTCGCAGGCCGAGCGCAAGGCCGGCGACCGGTTGACCCGCCTTTCGGCGCTGGCTGAAGCGCGCGCACGCCTCAGCTCCGAGCGTGACGAAGCGGCCGCCGCGAGAAGCGAGGCCGACACGGTGCGTGGCGCCCAAGCCGAGCCGGCGCAGCTCGATGCCAAGTTGGAGGAGAGCCGGCAGTTGCTGGCCGGAGACCGCGCGACCCTCGCTGCGGCAAAGGCAGAGGTGGAAGGCATCGAGCGCGAACGGGCTGCGCGGGCGCACCAGCTGACATCGATCAGTGCAGAGCGGGCAGCCTGGCGTGAGCGAGAGGAGGGTGCAGCGGTCCGCCTCAAGGCGATCGAGGAACGCTCGGCTGAAACACGCGCGGAACGCGCGAATCTGGAAGAAGCACCCGCCGCCTTCGCCGCGCAGCGGCAGGACCTGCTTTCGAAGATTTCCGAGGCGGAGGGCCTGCGCAAAGAGGCGGCCGACCGGCTCGCGGACGCGGAGAATGCGCTGGCCGACGCTGAGCACGCCGCGCGGGCGGCGCAAGAAGGACTGTCAGCTGCGCGCGAAGAATCCGCGCGCGCGGAAGCGCGCGTCGAAGGGGCGCGCGAGCGCCGCGCAAGTCTCGTGCGCGAAGTGAGCGAGGCGCTCGGTGGAGCACCGGATGCAGCTCGCCTTGCCGCTGTGCTGGGCGAGGACCCGAAGGCAGTCGACGCGGCTGCGGTGGAAGCGGAAATCGAGCGGCTCAACGAGACGCGCGAACGGCTCGGCGGCGTCAATCTACGGGCGGAGGACGAGCTGAGCGAAGTGGAGGCTCAGCACAACGGCCTTGCCTCCGAGCGCGACGACCTGATCGAGGCTATCAAGCGTCTCCGCCAGGGCATTTCCAATCTCGACCGCGAGGCGCGCGCGCGGCTCATTGCTTCCTTCGAGGTCGTCAACGGGCACTTCAAGAAGCTCTTCACCGGGCTGTTCGCGGGCGGGCAAGCGGAGTTGATCCTGACGAACTCCGAAAACTCGGAAGACCCGCTGGAAGCCGGCCTCGACATCATCGCCCGTCCGCCCGGCAAGAAGCCGCAGACACTCTCGCTTCTATCCGGCGGCGAGCAGGCACTGACAGCGCTCTCACTCATATTCGCCGTGTTCCTGACCAATCCCGCGCCGGTGTGCGTGCTGGACGAGGTCGACGCTCCGCTTGATGACAACAACGTCGAGCGGTTCTGCAGCCTGCTCGACGAGATGACCCGCCTCACCACGACGCGGTTCGTCGTGGTCACGCACAATCCGATCACGATGAGCCGGGTGCACCGGCTGTACGGGGTGACGATGGCCGAGCAGGGTATCTCACAACTCGTGTCGGTCAATCTCGAGACCGCGCAACGCTTCCGCGAGGCGAGCTGAGGCGCGCGATATTCGGACACAGGCTGCGCGCAAAATAACGTAACAAGCTCAACGAATTAGTCGCGATCGTCGCGTGCGCGTTCCTTGACACCCCTCCCCCCCGTCTCTAACTTGCCGGCGGCTCGCCCGGCGGCGAGCTGTTTCCGTTACGCGAAGGGTTGACGATGGCGGCCGACCGCCCACCGGACCGAGGGAGCCGGCGGGCACGTGATGCTGATGATGTCGCGCTCGACGCGCGGCTCCGCCGGCTCAGCCAAAGACTGGGATCTCTGAAGCCGAAGCCGAGTAAGCGCGACGAAGCGGCCAAAGGACTTGCGGAAAATCCTTCCAACCTCGCGCGTGCGTTGCGTCTGTCGAGCGAATTCGCTGCGGGAATCATTCTGGGCGGGTTCATCGGCTGGCTCATCGACCGACTTACGGGCTGGTCGCCGTGGGGAATGATCGTGTTCTTGATGCTCGGTTTCGCCGCTGGAACGTTGAATGCGTTGCGCTCGGCGGGATTGATCGCCAAGCAGGGCATGGACCAAAATTGAAGCGATCGGACTGAGGGAACAGACGAATGGCCGCCGACCCGATCCACCAGTTCCAGATCAAGAAGATCGTCTCGCTGGGCGAGATCGGCGGCGTCGAGATCGCGTTCACGAACTCAGCGGCGTTCATGCTCGCTGCCGTCGCGCTGACCGTAGGCGGGCTCGTTCTCGCGACGGCGGGTCGCTCGCTGGTTCCTGGTCGCGTGCAGTCAGTTGCGGAGGTCACTTACGAGTTCATCGCCGACATGGTGCGGCAATCCGCCGGCGAGGAGGGCATGCGGTTCTTTCCGCTTGTGTTCTCGCTCTTCAGCTTCATTCTCGTGCTGAACATGTTCGGCATGATCCCGGGCCTGTTCACCGTCACCAGCCATATCGTGGTTACAGCGCTGCTCGCGCTGCTCGTGTTCTTCACAGTAATCGGATACGGCTTCTACAAGAACGGGCTGAAATTCTTCAAATTGTTCGTCCCGAGTGGCATTCCGATCTACATCCTGCCGCTGATCGTGCTGATCGAGGCGATGTCGTTCCTCTCGCGACCCATCTCGCATAGCGTTCGATTGTTCGCGAACATGCTGGCCGGGCACATCACGCTAAAAGTGTTCGCCGGTTTCGTTGTCATGCTGAGCGGGCTCGGTATCGTTGGCTGGGTCGGCGCGCTCCTGCCACTCGCACTTACGGTCGCGCTCACGGCTCTCGAATTCCTGGTGGCGTTCCTGCAAGCGTACGTGTTTGCCATCCTGACTTGCATCTACCTCAACGATGCGCTCCACCCGGGACATTAGCCCGGTCCATCCATCAAACCTCAAAAGGAGTTACCCCTATGGATCCGATCGCCGCAAAATACATTGGTGCGGGAATCGCCTGCATCGGAATGGGCGGCGCCGGCGTCGGCGTGGGCTCGATCTTCGGTCACTATCTAGCGGCGGCGTTGCGCAATCCGTCTGCGGCGCAGGCGCAATTCGGCAACCTGATCTTCGGATTCGCCGTCACCGAAGCGCTCGGCATCTTCTCGCTGCTGATCGCCCTGTTGCTGCTGTTCGCGCTCTGAGGGAATCTCGCGGAAGCAACTCATGGCAACCGCTCAGGCGCAGACAAAGGCGACGACCGAGACGCACGGAGGGCCTAAAGCGCCGTTCCCCCCGTTCAACTCGGAGACGTACGCCTCGCAGATCGTTTGGCTCGTGATCGCGTTCGTCGCGCTCTATGCGCTGCTTTCGCGCGTTGCCCTGCCCCGCATCGCGTCGATCTTCGCCGCGCGGAGCGGCAAGGTGAAGAGTGATCTTGCCACAGCGGGACGGCTGGCTGCCGAAAGTCAGTCCGCGATCGAAGCCTACGAAAAGGCACTCGCCGACGCGCGTGCCAAGGCGCAAGCGATTGCGAACGCGACCCGTGCTGAATTCGCCGCGAAATTGGAGCAAAAGAAGAAGGGGCTCGAAGCCGGGCTCGCCAAGAAGCTCGCGGAAGCGGAACGACAGATCGAGGCGACCAAAAAGGCTGCAATGGCGAACGTCCGCGGCATTGCGGCCGACGCGGCGGCTGAGATCGTAAGGCGGCTGCTCGGTACGGCGCCCGCCAAGCAAAACCTGGACCGTGCTCTGGACGCGGCGCTGCACTGAGGAGAGACGATTGCTGCACGATCCGGAATTCTGGGTTGCCGTCGCCTTCGTGATCTTCGTCGCGGTGCTATGGCGCGCCGGCGCGTTCGGCATGATCGCTTCGGGGCTGGACGCGCGCTCCGCGCGCATCCGCCAGGAGTTGGACGAGGCGAACCGCCTGCGAGAGGAGGCGGAAAAGGTGCTCGCCGAATACAAGAGGAAGCGCGGTCAGGCGGAGGCGGAGGCCGCCGCGATCATCGAACACGCGCGAACCGAGGCCATCGAACTTGCTGCCGAGGCCGAAAAGCGCATGGAAGAATTCGTCGCGCGTCGCACGAAGATGGCGGAAACGAAGATCGCGCAGGCCGAAGCCCAGGCGCTAAGCGACGTTCGTTCGGCGGCGGCAGAAACGGCCGTACGGGCGGCCGAGCGGATTCTTGCAGAGACCGTGAAGGGTAAGACTGCGGATGACCTGATCGCCAAGGCGATCAAAGACGTCAAGTCGCGCCTCGGCTGAGCAGCCCGCCCAAGGGCTCCCGGTAAGCTCTGAAATAGCGCGGATCAGCCGCCCTGTCCGGGTGGCGGAGCGAACACGCCGGGTGGCGGACTCGGCGGCGGTTCGAATTGCGGCTGCTGCTTGCCGGTCGGCGTCGAAGTCGTGGGCGCTTTAGCCGGTGTCTTGGCTGGCGGCGGAGCCGACGCCTTCTTGGTTGCGGGCGCGGGAGCAGGCGTTTTCGCCTTGGCCGTGCCCTTGGCGGCAGCGGCGGCGCCCTGTGGATCGAAGCCGACATAGACGATGTAGTTGTCGATGCGTTTGTTCGCCGGGAGCGGGAAGGTCAGGTCGTCCTCAACCTGGCTGAAGATCGCCTGACTCGCATTCGGCGGGACATTGACCGGAACCGAATAGAACTTGCTCCAGATCGGACGCGGCGTCGGTCCCTCGGCCACCAACGCGATGCGTAGAGGAATGTTCACGTTGCCTGGCCCGCCCTTGGGGCCGACCAGAATGCGCCCCTCGACACCAACGCGCATGGTCATTGTTTCGCCCAGGATCGCGCACTCGCGCGCGAGCTGCCCGAGCGAGCCCTGATAGCGCACGTTGGTCGCGCCTGAGCCTGCGGAGATCTGCCACGCGGCCGCGCCGGAGCGCACTGTCACGGTGGGGCAGTCGACGTCGGAGGGCTGCGACGGCGGCGCTGTCGCGATCACCTGTCCTTCGGATTCACCGTACGTCACTAGGCCCCCGGACTGCGGTGCGCCAGGCGAACCCGGCGTCGAGGCGTTGCCGATCGGACCAAGCGGGCTCTCGACGGTGGCGCAGCTAGCCACCACCACGCCCGCGACGATCAGGGCGATACCGGACTCATGGGAAATCCGCGGCCGAACTGGCCTCCTACGCTTCACCGTGCATCCCTCCCCAGGGGAATCTTTTCAGCAGCCCGTCACTTATAGCAGCGTCAGCCACGAGCGCGAAATCGTGAAATCTCAGCCCCGCCCGGCCTTCGCCGGCGCCGGTGCCGGAAGCGGGTTCGGCCGTCCGACCAAGGTCACGAGCAGGCGCGCGTCGGCAAGAAACCGGTTGGCGGCCCGCCGAACGTCTTCGCGGGTTACCGCCTCGACGAGCCCGTTGCGGCGATCGATGTAGTCGATCCCCAGGTTTTCCACTTGAATTTCGAGCAATTGCCCCGCGATTTTGCCTGACGTGTCGAAGCGCAACGGGTAAGAGCCGATCAAATAACTCTTCGCCTTCGCCAGTTCCTCGGCAGTCGGCCCCGACTCGGCGATTTTCCGGATCTGCTCGAGGATGAGGCTGAGGGATTCGGCCGCACGATCATTGCGCGTCGACACGCCGCCCATGAACAGTCCGGCCCGATCCAGCGGCGCGAGATAGCTGTAAACGGAATAGGCGAGGCCGCGCTTTTCCCGCACTTCTCGATACAATCTCGACGAAAAGCCGCCGCCGCCGAGGATGTGGTTCAGCACGAATGCAGGGATGAA
>DATBJU010000049.1:0-17021 GCA_036556265.1 Xanthobacteraceae bacterium
CCGACCGACACCAGCTTGTTTGCCGAGAAGCGAAAGACCAAGGCGAAGTTCACCGCCTTTGGCATGACCAAGCGTCCGGGCCGCTCCGCCTCCAACGATCCCGGACTTGCCCAGGTGCTCGCCGCCAAGGCCGACGCGATCTGCCTCGTCGCAAAAAGCTCCGCCTTCCAGGTCAAGGTCGCGCTGGAAACGACTCCCGAGGAGAACCTTGCGTCGATCAAGGAATCGGTAGCCGCGGCGAAAGCAACGGGCCGCGAGGTCCTGATCGATTGCGAGCACTTCTTTGACGGCTACAAGGAAGATCCGAAATTCGCGCTGGCCTGCGCCAAGGCCGCCTTCGACGCTGGCGCGCGCTGGGTGGTGCTTTGCGATACCAACGGAGGAACGCTCCCGCACGAAGTGGAAAAGATCGTCGGCGACGTGGTGAAGACAATACCCGGCGACCACGTGGGCATCCACGCCCACAACGACACGGAGCAGGCCGTTGCGAACTCGCTTGCCGCCGTGCGAGCCGGCGCGCGCCAGATCCAGGGTACGCTGAATGGCGTCGGCGAGCGCTGCGGCAATGCCAACCTCTGTTCGATCATTCCGACGCTGCTGCTCAAGCAGGATTTCGCGAGCCGCTTCGACCTTAGTGTGAAGCCCGAGGCGCTCAAACACATCGCGCAGATCTCGCGTAGCCTCGACGAGTTGCTGAACCGCGCGCCGGATCGCCACGCGGCTTACGTGGGCGACTCGGCCTTCACCACGAAGACCGGCATTCACGCCTCCGCCATCATGAAGGATCCGGCGACTTACGAGCATGTGCCCCCGGAGGCCGTCGGCAACCGGCGCAAGCTGCTCGTCTCGGATCAGTCCGGTCGTTCCAATGTGCTTGCCGAGCTCGAGCGCATCGGCGTTGCGGTCGACAAGAACGACCCGCGCATCCCGCGCCTGCTCGAGGAAGTGAAAGCACGCGAGGCGAGGGGCTATGCGTACGAGTCTGCGGATGCGTCGTTCGCGCTGCTCGCGCGTCGCGTGCTCGGAAAGGTGCCCGACTATTTCGACGTGGAGCAGTTCGATGTCAGCGTTGAGCAGCGCTACAACGCCGTCGGCAACCGCGTGACCGTCTCCATGGCGGTCGTCAAGGTCAAGGTCGACGGTCGGACTATGATCTCCGCTGCCGAAGGCAATGGCCCGGTCAACGCGCTCGATGTCGCGCTGCGCAAGGACCTTGGCAAATACCAGCCCTTCATCGACGGGCTGAAGCTCACGGATTATCGCGTGCGTATCCTCGACGGCGGCACCGGCGCGGTCACCCGTGTGCTCATCGAAAGTGAAGACGAGTCCGGCGATCGCTGGACGACGGTGGGCGTGTCACCCAACATCATCGACGCCTCGTTCCAGGCCCTCGTGGACTCCGTCACCTGGAAGCTCCTGAAGTCGAACGCACCGGCGTAGTCGCGTATCGTCACTGATCCTCATGCCCGGGCTTGACCCGGCATCCAGTCGGACATTCGTTGTCGCGAGCTTTCTGGATCGCCGGGTCGAGCCCGGCGATGAGGAAAGAGAATTTAGCGCACGGGAGAAAGCATCCATGTCCGTCCTCGTCGAACGCAATGGTTCCGTCACCACCGTGATCCTATCGCGCAGCGAGGCGCGCAACTCCGTCGATCCGGAGACAGCGAAGAGGCTCACCGATGCATTCCTCGCCTTCGAAGCCGATCAAAATCAGCACGCCGCGGTGCTATGGGGCGCGGGTGGCGCATTCTGCGCCGGGTTCGACCTCAAAGCCGCGGCAGCCCTCCTGAGCAAGAGCAGCCCGCTCTCAGCCAACGATTTTCCCGAGGACGACGGCGCCCCGCCTCCCGGCCCCATGGGTCCGACGCGCCTCGAACTGTCCAAGCCGGTGATAGCAGCCGTCGCGGGTCCCGCCGTCGCCGGCGGCATGGAGTTGGCGCTCTGGTGCGATCTCCGCGTGATGGAGGAAACCGCCTACATGGGAGTCTATTGCCGCCGCTGGGGCGTGCCCCTGATCGACGGCGGCACCGTGAGGCTGCCGCGCCTCGTCGGCCGCGGTCGCGCGCTCGATCTCGTGCTCACCGGCCGCAAGATCGAAGCGGACGAATGCCTCCGCATCGGCCTGTGCGAACGCGTGGTCCCGCACGGCAGGAGCCGCGAAGCCGCCGAGGCGCTCGCTCATGAACTCGTCAGGTTTCCGCAGGAGTGCTTACGCGCTGACCGTCGCTCTGTGCGCCTGCAGGAAGGTCTCAGCGAGCGCCAAGGCCTGCGCGCGGAATGGAAAAATTCGTCGCCCGTCTTCGAGCGGGAAGGAGCCGCCGGCGCCGCGCGCTTTGCCGGAGGCAAGGGCCGCCACGGCGACCAGCGGGATATCTAGTCCGTTTCCTCCGTCATCACCGGGCCGTGCCGCGCTGGCGAGCGAAGCGAGCGGCCAGCGCGGCCTGCGTCACAAACGCGCGCCGGACACTCGCCCTGGCCGGGCTCGTCGGCGCGCGATGCCCTGCGAGCGAAAGCGAGCAGTTCTTGGCGCGGCGAGTTCCGGTGATCCACGTCTTCGACCGCTGAGCGGGCTGAAGACGTGGATGGCAGTATTCAATTTTGCAAGCCGGGTCCAACCGGCTTGCTGACAAGCCCGAGCATGACGGCTTCAGCTCTATTTCGAGTCAGTGCTGTGCCGACGCCGACCAATCGAGAAGTTCTGCACCGACATCGCCCACGCCTGGCAGCTTGATCGCGAGTCTGCGCAAGTCGAACCCTGTTACGAGGCTGAGGAAGTTGATCTCGATCCCCTCGACCCAGCCCACCTTGAAGCCCGCGAAGCCCCACAGGTTCAGTTCGATCCCGGTACCGCTGTCGCTCGGACCAACGTAGAAGCCCGGACGGAAATCACGGCCGATCGCGTTGGCGGGTAGCATCGCATCAAGCTCCGGCACTGCACGGAGCACCGTCGCGACGAACGTATTGCTGTTCGGTCCAGGCCACACCCGATAGTCGCCTGCGTTCCGCCATTGGTACTCCTTCACCGCCGCTTCGATCTTCGGGATCAGTCGCTGCGCTTCCGCGCCGTGCACATCGGCCACAACCGTCGGCTCATTCCCGCGCCAGCGCCCGTCCGGCGCCCAGCCGTTGGTGCGGATCGGATTTCCCCAGCCCACGACGTCATAGCGCGTCCAGTGGTCGCCGTTCTCCGGCTTCAGCACGATCCAGCTGTGCACGGCGAACACGCCGCGCCAGCCGCCGGTGCGCGCGGACAGCACGAGCACTCGTGCATCCGGATGCATCCCGGCGACCGGCAGCGCCCCGACACTCGACCAGTCCGCGCGCCACCAGCTCTGCGGTGATCCGTCGAACGCGAAGATCGTCGCGCGTGCCGCGAGCGGAACGAAGAACGCGAGCGCGAGCACCAGGATCAGGATGCGATGGGTCTTGCGGCGACGTCGGGGAGGGCGGGTGGGATGCATTCGTGTCCGGCTATTCGATCGACATTGAATTTGCCATGCCGCGCAGCCGAGCAGTATGAAATTATTGTAATGCGGGCCGTCTTCGAGACCGAGGTTGGCGGAACGCGGATCAAATGGGGCCTTGCATGGCGCGCCGACTTCTCGGTGTCTCGTTGGGAACGACGATCATGAAAACAAATTCCAATTTGCCCCTGGCGCTCCCGCGCCAGGACCGGTTCAGCCGCCTTGCCCAGGCCGCCGCCCGGCTCGCCGGCAGACCCGGCGCGTTCATCGCAGCGTGTCTCGTGATCTTCTTCTGGGTCGTGAGCGGGCCGTTGTTCAACTACAGCGACAGCTGGCAGCTCGTCATCAACACTTCAACGACGATCGTCACCTTCCTCATGGTGTTTCTGATTCAGAACACGCAAAACCGGGATCAGCTCGCGCTTCAGGTCAAGCTCGCGGAACTAATCGTGCAAATGCCCGGCGCGCCGAACATACTCGCGAACGCAGAGGACATGTCGGAAACACAGCTCGACAAGTTGCACGAGTACTACAAAGCGCGCGCCAGGGAAAAAATGAAGACGGCTCGTCGCCGCAAGTCGCGGCGTTCGTAGCTACATTTCCTCGGCCACTCTGATCTCGCCGCCCTCGCGCAATTCCGCCTCGGAAACGTCCTGCGCCGCCTTGCGCAGCATCGGCACGATGTCGTCGACTCGCTCGGCGACCAGGAACTCGAACGAATTTGTACGAATGAATCCTTGCTTGCGCTGATGCTCGAGCAGCGAAAGCAGTGGATTCCAGAACTTCTTTAAATTTAAGATGAGGAGCGGCTTCTTGTGCCGCCCGAGCTGCACCCAGGTCATCTGCTCCACAAGCTCCTCGAGCGTGCCGATCCCGCCCGGCAACGCAACGAACGCGTCGGCAAGCTCGAACATCGTGCGCTTGCGTTCGTGCATGTCGTTCGTGACGATCACGCCGTGCGCACCGGTGAGTGCATGCTCGCGTGCGACCAGAAAATCCGGGATCACGCCCGTCACCTCGCCGCCGGCGTCGATCGCGGCGCGCGCGATCTCGCCCATCAGCCCGATGCCGCCGCCGCCGTAGACGAGCTTGAGCTTCTCGCGCGCGAGCGTACGGCCGAGCGATCGGGCCGCCTCAAGATAGATCGGGCCGTTGCCCGAAGATGAACCGCAATAGACGCAAACGCTTCGAATGTGGGCCATGGGAGTGAAGATGTGGGCTTGGGATGTGCGATCGTCAAGCCGAGGTGTGCGGCTTAGTTATCGGCCGATTGCCGATAGCCTTTGTCGGTCCAACGGTAGCGCGCGACATGATGGCTTGTGCGCCCGTCCTGGCGCACTGCCTGGTACTGCGCCTCGATCGCCCCGTTCTCGCCGATCGTCACGGGCAGGCTCGCATCGACCACGAGGTACTTCGTCGTTTGATCGCGGTCGTTGGTGAATTCGATCGGCACGTATTCGCCTGCAGAACGCTCCCAGCGGAACACGAGCAGCGCGCCGCGCTCCGGTGGCACGGAGCCCCGGATGAGGATTTCGTCGATGCCGTCGCCGTTGAGATCGCGCGCGAGCAGCCCCGCGCTGCCGGGCTTGCCGTCGATTGCGACGAGTTCCGCGCCAAGTTGCGGGAAGCTTTGTGATCGCCCGTCGGGAAGCGCAATCTCGAGCAGCACACCTTCGCCAGAGACGGGGGCCGCCGTAATCCGCGCGGCCTGGCCCGCGCCGATGCGCGCCGTCACGTTGGCAGACTGCGCGAGCGCAGAGTGCGCTGTGCCGAGTTGGACGGCCAGAACGACAACGAACACGACAATCCCCGGCACTGCTTTCTCCACGATCGGCCTCCGTTTCATAGCAACATCAAACCCTTGCACCCAGTCCGCGCTGCGCGGCAATCGGTCCCTGGCTCCGCATCGTGTAATCGCCTATCGTCGATAGGCGATGAGTCTCGCCTCCCCCTCAGCCCGCCAGTCCGACGCGCTCGCCCAACGCTTGCGCGCGCTCGCTCATCCGGTCCGCCTCCGTATCCTCGCGGCGCTCGCCGAGAGCAATACCTGTCATTGCGGCGACATCGTGCGCGATCTCCCCCTCGCGCAATCCACCGTTTCGGAACACCTGCGGGTGTTGCGCGAGGCAGGCTTCGTGCGCGGGGAGACGACGGGCGGCCGCCCGTGCTATTGCCTTGATCGCGCGGCAGTGCAGAAGCTCGGCGAAGACTTTGAGCGTCTGCTCGTCGCCATCGCGCGCGGAAGATTTCCGGCGACGAAGCGCGCCGCGCGCAAGGGCCACGACAAGGCCGCGGAGTGACTTGAGATGCGGATTTTGGGCAGATCGGGCGAGCAACCGTCCGACGCCAGCGAACGGGCGCGCGCGGCAGCCGTCTCCGCCGGCGGCGGCACGCTGTTCTCCACGCTCAAGGGCCTGTGGCCGCACATGTGGCCGGCTGCACGCGCGGACCTCAAACTCCGCGTCGTCATGGCGTTCGTGCTGCTTCTTGGTGCGAAACTCGCGACCATCCTGATGCCGTTCGCGTTCAAATACGCGACCGATGCGATCGTGGCGGTCTCCGAGGGCAAGCCGCTCCCGGACGAAGCGATCTACTATTTCGTTTCCGCCCCGGTTGCTCTCGTTGTCGCCTACGGCGCACTGCGCGTGAGCATTGCACTGATTACGCAACTGCGCGACGGCCTGTTCGCGAAGGTCGCCCTCCATGCCGTGCGCCGGGTTGCCTACACGACCTTCGAGCACATGCATGCGCTGTCATTGCGTTTCCATCTCGAACGCAAGACCGGCGGGCTTACACGGGTGCTCGAGCGCGGGCGTAACGGGATTGAGGAACTTGTTCGCCTCGTGATCCTGCAAATGGCTCCAACGATCGTCGAACTGACGCTCGTGTTCGGCGTGTTGCTTTTGTATTTCGACTGGCGCTACGCGGCGGCCGTCGCAGCGACCGTGGTCGCCTTCATGGCCTGGACCTATCGCGCCACCGAGTGGCGCATTGGTATCCGCCGCCGCATGAACGAGTCGGATACGGAAGCAAATGCCAAAGCCGTCGACTCGCTCTTGAACTACGAGACCGTGAAGTACTTCGGCGCGGAGCAGCGCGAGGCCGCGCGCTACGATCGTTCGATGGAGCGCTATGAAAATGCGTCCATCTCGACTTACACGTCGCTCGCAGTCCTGAACGCCGGGCAGGCGACGATCTTCACGCTCGGTTTGACGGCTGTGATGGTGCTTGCCGTTCTCGACGTCGGTGCTGGCGCGCGCACGGTCGGCGATTTTGTGATGATCAACGCAATGTTGATCCAGCTCTATATTCCGTTGAATTTCATGGGGATGCTCTACCGCGAGATCAAGCAGGCGATCACCGACATCGAGATCATGTTCGGGATTCTCGCGCGCGATCCCGAGATCGAGGACAAGACTGGCGCGAAGCCGCTACTTGTTCCGGATGGGACGATCCGCTTTGAGGACGTGCGGTTCACCTACGAGTACGGCCGCGAGATCCTGAAAGGCGTCACCTTCGAGGTGCCCGCGGGACGCACGATCGCGGTCGTGGGCCCGTCCGGTGCCGGCAAGTCCACGATCTCGCGCCTGATCTTCCGTTTCTATGACGTCACTTCCGGCCGCATCACGATCGACGGACAGGACATCCGCGACGTGACGCAGGCGAGTCTGCGCGCCGCGATCGGCATGGTCCCGCAGGACACGGTGCTGTTCAACGACACGATCCGCTACAACATCAAGTACGGCCGGTGGGACGCGAGCGACGCTGAGGTCGAGGATGCGGCGCGCCAGGCGCAGATCGATGATTTCATCCGCATGGCACCGCGCGGCTACGAGACGGAGGTCGGCGAGCGCGGACTGAAGCTTTCCGGCGGCGAGAAGCAGCGCGTTGCGATCGCGCGCACCATCCTGAAGGGCCCGCCGATCCTGTTGCTTGATGAGGCGACGTCCGCCCTCGACTCCTACACCGAGCGGGAAATTCAGGATGCGCTTGACCGTGCAGCGCGCGGCCGCACCACGCTCGTGATCGCGCATCGGCTGTCGACCGTGGTGGCGGCCGACGAGATTCTGGTGCTCGACGAAGGACAGATCGTCGAACGCGGGACGCACGCGCAACTGCTTAGCGCGGGTGGGCTCTACGCCGGGATGTGGAACCGGCAGCGTGAGGCGGAAGCCGCTCGCGAGAAATTGCGCGAGGCGGGCGAGGACGCGATCGAATCCGCACACCCGAACCGCAATCCGCCGCCGGCCGCCGAGGCGGCGGAGTAGCGGCTGCATTGCGGACAACACCATTTTTTTCTCTCATGCGCGTCCCCGCGTTGAACCCCGGGGATGACCCGCGCATCCAGAGTCAAGAGTCAAACGATCCGATCGTAAAGATCGTCCCAGTTTGGATTGTCCCTTTCGATCAGCGCAAGTTTCCAGCGCCGCGGCCAATGCTTGAGGTTCTTTTTGCGTTGAATTGCGGCAAGCGCGCTGTCGTGCGGCTCCGCGAACACTAGTAGGTGGACGCCGTAGCGCTTCGTGAATCCACCCGTGAGTCCTTGTTTGTGCTCATACGCGCGCTTAGGCAGATCGCGCGTGACGCCTACGTATAGCGTCCCGTTTCGCTTGCTCGCGAGAATGTAGACCCAATGCGGCATGGCCAGAACGAATCGGCTCAGGATGCACGGGTCAATCCTGCGCATGGGGGAGGGAGGACACTTGTCCGCGAAATCCGATTTTCCCTCATGGCCGGGCTCGACCCGGCCATCCAGTCGACCGTTCCCCCGCCGCTGGATCACCGGGTCGCGCCATGCTCGGCTTCGCCTCGCATGGCGGCCCGGTGATGAGGGGAGGAGTTGGCCCGGGACGACGTCCACTTTTAAACACCCGCAAGCCCCTCGCGCACCTCGGCGACAATCTCATACGACCTCTTCCGCGCGCCGTGATCGTAGATCTGCGTCGCAATGATCAGTTCGTCGATCGCCGTCATGGCGATGAATTTCTGTAGACCATCGCGCACCTGCTCGCGCGTCCCGACGAGCGCGTAGCGCATCGCGTGCTCGACGCCCGTGCGCTCCGCTTCGCTCCAGAGTCCGTCCATGCTCCGCACCGGCGGCTGCAACTGCGTGGGTTGCCCGCGCCGCAGGTTGACGAACTGCTGCTGCACGGACGTGAATAGATGGCGCGCCTCCTCTTCCGTGTCGGCCGCGTAGATTCCAATCCCTGCCATTGCGATCGGCCTCTCGATGAAGGCCGTCTTCTTGAACTTGGCCCGGTAGATTTCCAGCGCCGCCAGCAGGAAATCCGGCGCGAAATGCGAGGCGAATGCGAACGGCAACCCGAGCATCGCCGCGAGCTGCGCACCGAACAGGCTCGACCCCAAAATCCATACCGGCACTTGCAGGCCTGCACCGGGATAGGCGCGGACCGCCTGCTTCGGCTGCACGGGCTGGAAGTAGTGCAGCAGGTCGACGACATCCTGGGGAAACCGTTCGGCTGCCACCGGCGCGTCGCGCCGCAGCGCGAACGCCGTGAGTTGGTCGGTGCCGGGTGCGCGCCCTACGGCGAGATCGATGCGGCCGGGATGCAATGACTCCAGCGTACCGAATTGTTCCGCAATCACCAGCGGCGAATGGTTCGGCAGCATGACGCCGCCGGCGCCGACGCGAATCTTGCTGGTACCGGCAGCGACGTGCCCGATCACCACGGACGTCGCAGCGCTTGCGATCCCCGGCATGTTGTGATGTTCGGCGAGCCAGTAGCGGTGAAAGCCGAGTCGCTCCGTATGCCGCGCGAGGTCAAGCGAATTGCGGAAGGCGCTCGCTGCCGTGCCGCCGGCAATGATCGGCGAGAGATCGAGGACTGAAAATGGAATCATCGGCTATGCAGGGCGGGTCGGGACGTTAGGCGGGCGGTAGGGAAGGGGAGATAAGTACCAGGGAGATGGACTGCTACACGTATATACTGGGAAGCGGCGGCAGAGGCGGCCGCCGCACCTACGTCGGTTGGACGACGGACCTTACGCGGCGGCTTGCCGAGCACAACGCCGGCGTCGGCGCGCGCTCGACGCGCGGCCGCACCTGGGTGCTCCTCTATTTCGAGCGCCATTCCGATCGCGGGGCGGCCATGAGCCGTGAGTGGCACCTCAAGCGCGACCGGCGGTTTCGCAAGCGGGCTGCCAGCGGCATGGACTAGCGTGCGCCCCGGGAATGGCCGGGAAAACGGTTTGATGCATATCAAGAAGCGCCGCCCGCAATAGTGTGAACTTTTACGTAAAGGGGTGCTCGCCATGAAGGCCGCCGATCTTATGGTGACGAATGTAGTCACGGTACGCCCGGACGACACCGTCCGAGAGGCTGCCAGGCTTCTGCTTAAGCACCGGATCAGCGGTGCGCCGGTCGTGGACGACAGCGGAAGGCTTGTCGGTGTCATCAGCGAAGCCGATCTGATCCGGCGCGTCGAAATCGGAACGGAGCGCCGTCGCAGCTCTTGGCTCGAGCTGCTGACGGGAAACGCGAACCTTGCCGCCGAGTATCTGAAAGCGCACGCGCGCAAGGTCGAAGATGTCATGTCCTGCAATGTGATTGTGGCGACCCCGAACATGCAGCTCACCGAGATCGCGAGGCTCCTCGAGAAGCACAAGATCAAACGGGTTCCGATCGTCGAAGGCGAGAAGGTCGTCGGGGTCGTCAGCCGCGCCAATCTTCTTCAGGCGTTGGCAGGCACGCCTGAGAAGACCAGCCGCAAGGGAAAGAGCACGGATTCGGTCATTCGAGGGAAGGTTATCGCGAGGCTGAGCAAGGAACCGTGGGCCGTGATTGAGCAGTTCAATGTGACGGTTCACGACGGCGTCGTCGAGCTGTGGGGAATCGTTGGATCGGAGCAGCAGAAGGAAGCGATCAAGGTCGCGGCCGAAATCACGCCCGGTGTTCGCGCCGTGACCAATAACCTGAGTGTTGGTACAATTGTGTCTGGCCTCTAGCAGGGGCACCAAGCGGTCGTCGATTCAAGGGGGGAGCAGATTATGGTCCAGCTTCAGAGATCGCGTGTCAGCCAGACTGTTACGCAGGGCGTTCTGGTCGGCATTGCGGGTGGGCTCGCCGAAATCGCCTGGATTGGGTCTTATGGCTCACTGGCGGGCACCGACGCGGCCGAGGTAGCGCGCGCGGTCAGTGCGACGGTTGGCCGGATACTGCCAAACGCCCCGTTCGCCGCCGCACCAGTCTTCTATGGCATCGCCATTCACATGATCGCCGCCATGGGTATTGGTGTCGCGCTTGCCTTCCTGTGGCGCTGGACGAGGGCATACCGGCCGAGTCATTTCAACGAGTACGGCTTCATGCTCAGCGCGTTGGCTATCATCTGGGCGGTTAACTTCTTCGTTGTTCTCCCGTTGATCAGTCCTGCATTTGTCGATCTCATGCCTTATCCGGTCAGTCTCGCCTCGAAGCTCCTGTTCGGCGTGGCCGCCGCCAGCGTCTTGCGCTACACTTCAATTCAACTGACGCCAACGCCAGTTCGCGTGCATGCCCGTTGAATCTGCCCCGGGCGAGGGTCAGGCATGAAAAGAAATCTTCTCTATCTCTCAATCGTAATCTTTCTCGCCGTTCTCGCGATGTCGTGGGTCACTCACGGAACCGGCGTGATCCGCAACGACATCAGTCGCAACATCTACATCCCGAACGAACTGACCATGCCGTTGCAGGTGAAAGCCGCCTACAACGGTCGTGACATGTTTTTCCGCTACCGCTGGCCGGCGCGCCAGCCGTCGATCTACCACGACATGATGAAATTCGAGGGCGGCAAGTGGGTGCGGTATGGTGCCAGCGTTGCGGGCCCGCAGCCGCAAGGCATTTACGAAGACCGCGTCACCATGCTTGTCGACGACGGCAGCGTTCCGGAGTTTGCCCGCTATGGCGGCTACATCGCTGTCGGCGACCGCATGCGCTTCTTCACCAACGAGGCCAAGGCCCCCGAGGTGAGGGCACACCCCTATCTCGGCGTGAAGAAGAAGCAGGTCGAGGTCGGCAAGCATCTGCCGGCAACACGGCGAAACATCAACGATTGGGCTTCCGTCATTCCGGAGGACGAGCTCGCTGCCTTACGGAAGGGCGGCTATTTCCTCGACCTGTGGCACTGGCGCGCGCACCGCTCCAATCCAATCGACGCTTCCGACGACCAGAACGTCTTCGACGCCCGCTACGGTGACGCCGGCCGCGGACCCTTCATGGACAACTGGGATCCCGAGAAACAGACGCCGCGCTTCATGCTCGACCCGCAGAAGAACGGCGGCCAAGCAGGCCTTAAGTGGGACGATCTGATTCAGCGGAAGCTCGGCTTCGGTGACGTCTACTTCATCAGCGAGTCCAACTCGGTGCCGTTCGATGCCGCTCGCGGCTGGAAGGATGGCGACACGATTCCACGCCGCTTCTTGCGAGCCCCCGACGGCTCACACGGCGACATCAACGTGGTCGGCAAGGCACGGTGGAAGGACGGCTTCTGGGATGTGATCCTGCGGCGCGCGATGGATACCGGCAATCCGGCCGACGACAAGATCTTGGTCGACAAGCGCGTATACAATGTCGGCTTCTCCGTTCATCGCGATGCCCTCGGCAGCCGCTGGCACTACGTCTCCCTGCCGTTCACGCTCGGCCTCAACCGCGACGCCGACATAGCAGCAGCCCGCTTCGACGGTAACGAGCCGAAATGGGAGCAGCCCTGGAAGGAAGTGACGTTGTTTTATCCGGGGCAGGTGAGCTGGCCGCTCCTCAACAGCCGTAAGCATGCCGGCGCCGAGAACATCAAACAGGGCGTTCCGGTGAAGTATCGCCACAGCGAAGTCCAGCTTGCCCACTACGGCGTGGAAGTCGAATTCGCCGAGGCCGTCCGGCGCCAATGGCTGCTTACACTCGGCGGCGGTGTGTTGTTGATCCTGGGCTTCGGCATTGCCCTCAACGGCTTGCTCGGTAGGAAGGGAGCTTGATCATGGCCCCATATCACGCCGTTCTGGTTCACTTTCCCGAGGCCCTGTTGATGACTGCTACCCTGGCGATTTTCATCCGGGCAGTTTCCGACGCCCCGCTCGCCAGGACGATCGATCGGGCGCTCGTTCCGCTGCTGGCGATCGGTGTTCTATCCGGAGTCGCAGCGTACGCGGTCGGGTTGATGGTCTGGCCGTGGGAGGCGATTTCCGCGACGCCGCTCGGCCGCAATCACATGCTGCTTGCGAGCTGGACCATTTCCTATTGGGCCCTGCTGTTGGCGACGCGTTGGATCGCGGGCGAAGCGATCTGGGAAGGCGCGACGCGCTGGGTCATGGCCGGGCTCGCATTCCTCGGCAGTGGACTGCTCGGGATCACCGGTACTCTCGGCGGTCATCTCGTCGGCAACTATACGGAGCTGTCCGAAGTGCTGCGCCTCTTTGGCTGGGAAGTGTTTACGACTTACTACGTGCCCGACGTGACCTTGCTGGCAATCGTGGTCGCAGCCATCGTACTCGCGGCAATCGGCTTTTGGGGTCGCCGGCTGGCTGCGTGACGGCCGAGACGCCGTCGCGCAGTAGTCGGCCCATTCTGAAAATCGCCGGCTACTGCGGACGCTTCGTGATGTTTTTTACTCAGCAGTCGCGAACCCCGAAACAACGTTCACGGCGCTCCCAGCCACGTTCCTGCCAATCCATCAGCCCCGATCGTGTCAGGGGGAACTATACCGGCGAGCAACGCGATGACTGCGCCTGCGGCCGTCAACAGAGCGAGGACACTCGCGGGTATCCAACCGAATGGCGTCAGCGTTTCTAGATAACGGGCAGGGGAGTGATCGAGAATATTGGCCATGCGACCCTCCTGTATCGTTGCGCGATCGGAGGAGGTGTCGTGACGAAGAGCCGAGGGCGGCCTGCGCCGCGGCGCTTCCTGGATCGGCAAATCTATTGCCACACGGCGTTGAATGAAGCGCGTTGAGCTAGATCAATTCGATCATCAGACGAGCATGTTTCCGGCCTACTGAAGCCCCGGCCTGACTGCGTGACAGCTAACCGGAAGCCATCATTTGACATCGCTTGGCGGCACCGACTAAGCGTCGGCGGGAAAGAGAACGACCGCCGCCATGTCCGTTTTTGACGCCGTCCGCAAACAGCTCGCCCCCATTCATCCCGAGGGACTGCCGTTCATCGGTGGTTTTGCCCTCGTGGCACTCATCCTGTTCTGGCTCTGGACGCCGCTCGGCTGGCTTGGCGTCGTCGCGACCGCCTGGTGCGCGTACTTCTTCCGCGACCCGCGCCGCGTAACGCCGGTGCGTGAAGGGCTGATCGTCTCGCCGGCCGACGGGCGGATCTCCCAGGTCGCTCTCGCCGCGCCGCCCGCCGAGCTCGAGATGGGCGTCGCGCCGCGTCCCCGGGTATCGATCTTCATGAGCGTATTCGACGTGCACGTGAACCGGAGCCCCGCATCCGGCCCGATTGAGCGCATCGCCTACCGGCCCGGCAAGTTCATCAACGCCGATCTCGACAAGGCGAGCGAGGAGAACGAGCGCAACGGTCTCGTCATCCGCACGCCCGCCGGCCGCGTCGGCGTCGTGCAGATCGCGGGCTTGCTTGCCCGTCGCATTGTCTGCTTCGTCCGGGAGGGCCAGTCGGTGAACGCCGGCGACCGTATCGGCCTGATCCGTTTCGGCTCACGGGTCGACGTTTACCTTCCCGAAGGAACGCGCCCGATCGTTTCCGAAGGCCAGCTTTCCGTGGCGGGTGAGACAGTGTTGGCGGACCTTGCAAACGCTGCGGGTCCCGAGGCCTTCCGCGGCAGCTGATTGCCGCTTTCGCTGCGCCCTGAGGCGGCGTATTCTGTTTATATGACCAACATCTTTGCCCCGTTCGAGCCGGAGACCGACGAGCCGCGACGCCGGCGCTTCAAGCCGATTCCGGTTCGCGTGCTGCTGCCGAATGTCGTCACGTTGCTCTCGCTTTGCCTCGGTCTCACCGCGATCCGCATGGCGATGGAGGGCAGGCTTGAGCTTGCCATCGGTGCGGTCGTACTGGCCGCGGTTCTCGACGGCCTCGACGGTCGCATTGCGCGCCTGCTGCAAACCTCGTCGCGTTTCGGCGCCGAGCTCGACTCGCTTGCCGACTTTCTCTGTTTCGGCGCCGCACCCGGAATCATCTTATTCACGTGGGGCCTGAGCAGCCTGAAAGGGTTCGGCTGGATCGCCGTCCTCGTCTTCGGCATGTGTGCCGCACTTCGTCTCGCACGTTTCAACGTGATGCTCGACGATCCCAACCGGCCCCCGTTTGCCGGCAACTTCTTCGTCGGTGTACCGGCGCCGGCTGCCGCCATCATCGTGCTGCTTCCGGTCTACCTGAGCTTCGTCGGCCTGCCACAGGGGCTCGTGACATCGGTGCTGGCGATGCTCTACGTGCTTGCGATCGCGCTTCTCATGGTTTCGCAAGTCCCCACCTGGTCGGGAAAGAAAGTCGGGAGCCGCGTGCCGCGCGAATACGTGATGGCGACGTTCGTGATCGTCGTTCTCGTGGCGGCGCTCCTGATCAGCTATCCGTGGGAAGTCCTGATGATCGGTTCGCTGCTCTACCTCGCGGCGATTCCGCTCGCCTACATGCACTACCGCAAGCTTGAGCGCGCCCATCTCGCCGCTTCCGGCGGATTGGTGCGTGCGCCGTCAGAAGCAGCCGAAGAGAACCGACCTGGCCGGCTCAATTAGGCCGCGGCGGGGGGCGAGCGGTAGATGGCGCGGCTTGCGGACAAGATCGTATTGATCACGGGCGCCTCCGGCACAATCGGCGGCGCCGTCGCGAAAGCGGTCGCGCGCGAAGGCGGCAAGCCCATCGCCACCGACCTCAAGGGACGCCGGGCCGAATTCGATCTCGACGTGACCTCGGAGCAGGATTGGCTCCGCGTGCTGGGCGAGGTCGACAAGCGCCACGGCCGCCTCGACGGCCTCGTCAATTCCGCAGGGATCGGCACGCTCGGCACCGTCGAGGAAACCGACCTCGCCGACTACCGGCGCGTGATGGCGGTCAATGTCGACGGTACGTTTCTCGGGTGCAAGCATGCGTTGCCGCTTCTGCGCCGGCGCGGCGGTTCGATCGTAAATCTCTCCTCGATCTCCGGCATTGTCGCCGGGCACAATCTCGCCGCCTACAACGCTTCGAAGGGCGCAGTGCGACTGCTGTCAAAATCCGTCGCGCTGCACGGCGCGCGCCTGAAACCTCCCGTACGATGCAATTCGGTGCATCCTACGTTCATCGAGGGCGATATGGTCGATGCGATGCTGCATTCGACGCCGGAGCCCGACAAGACGCGCGAGAAGATGACGCGCGACATCCCGCTGCGCCGCTTCGGCGCGCCGGGCGAAGTTGCCGACCTTGCAGTCTATCTTCTGTCCGACGAGAGCAGCTTCGTTACCGGCGCGGAGATACCGATCGACGGCGGATTGTCCGCGCGCTGACGGTGGACGGATTTCGCTCGAGGCGCTATCCCTGAAAGGCCACCACCGGAGAATTGCCAATGGTGCAGATGATCGATCCGAAAACATTGACCGTGCTTATCACCGGTGCGACTGCGGGCTTCGGCGCCGCTACCGCGCGGCGTTTTGCCGGGGCGGGGAGCCGCGTGATCGCGACGGGCCGGCGTGCCGATCGCCTCGCGGCGCTCAAAAAGGAATTGGGCGCGCGCTGTCACACGGTAGCCTACGACGTCACCGATCGTTCCGCGAGCGAGAAGATGCTGAAGGAGTTGCCTGCCGAGTTCGCGAAGATCAACGTCGTGGTCGCGAACGCCGGCGGCGCGTTCGGTCTTGAGCCCGCGCACCAGGCGAATCTCGACGACTGGGAAGGTATGATCCGCCTCAACATCAACGGTCTGCTGTACACCGTCCGCGCCACGCTTCCCGGCATGATCGAGCGCGACGAGGGCCATGTCGTGCTGCTCGGCTCGGTTGCCGGCGATTTTCCCTATCCGGGTGGCAATGTGTACGGCGGCGTCAAGGCGTTCGTGAAGCAGTTCGCGCTCAATCTCCGTTCCGACATCTTGGGCGCCAACGTCCGCGTCACCAACGTTGAGCCCGGCCTCGCCGAGACCGAGTTCTCGATCGTGCGCTTCAAGGGTGACAAGGAGAAGGCCGCAAAGGTCTACGAGGGCGTGAAGCCCATGGTCGGCGACGACATCGCCGAGCAGATTTTCTTCTGCTGCACGTTGCCACGCCACGTGAATATCAACCGCATCCAGTCGATGGCGACAATGCAGGCGTTCGGGCCGTTCGCGATCAAGCGGAAGAGTTGACCGGCGCATCGGCTGAAAAATTTCCCTCATGGCCGGGCGAAGACCCGGCCATCCAGCTCAGAACAGTGCGAACACTGGATCACCGGGTCTCGCCGCGCTCGGCTTCGCCTCGCGCGTCGGCCCGGTGATGAGGTGGAGAGGGGCTACCGAACAATATAAACCGCGCCACCTTCGGCCTGGCCGTCGAAGCGGGACGGGCCGGTCGGCTGCAGCCGCCCGACCACGCCGCGCGACTGGTTGCGCAACACGAGCTCCGCGCCCTGGATCTCCCAGCTCTGCACGGC
>DATBJU010000050.1:0-3091 GCA_036556265.1 Xanthobacteraceae bacterium
AGGGCGAAAAAGGCGAGTGATTTCAACAGCGAATTTTGGAACTGGTGGGCCCGGGAGGACTCGAACCTCCAACCAGACCGTTATGAGCGGTCGGCTCTAACCATTGAGCTACGGGCCCGCCGGCGGCGGACCGTACCAAGCGCTCCACGCCCAAACAACGCCGACGGGTCGGCGTCCACGCCTCAGCATTCGGCAGGGGTCAGTTGGCTGGCGATATTCGTAGCGCGCGACCGCTGCTCGCGTCCGTAAGGATCCACAGCGTCCCGTCGGGCGCCTGGCGTACATCGCGGATGCGCTCGCCGAGTCCGAGTAGCAGCCGCTCCTCCTTCACCACTTTTTCCCCATCGAGCTCGAGCCGCTGCAGGTGCCTCTGCACCAGGGCGCCGACGAACAGGTTTCCGCGCCACGCGGGAAATGCGTCTCCCGTATAGAACGCCATCCCGGAGGGCGCGATCGACGGATCCCAGTAATAGATCGGCTGCTCCATTCCTTCTTTATGTGTGCCTTCGCCGATCTTGGCGCCGGAGTAGTGGCGGCCGTACGAGATAACGGGCCAACCGTAGTTTTTTCCCGCCGCGGGGATATTGATCTCGTCACCTCCGCGCGCCCCGTGCTCCACCCCCCAGAGCTTGCCGCTTGCCGGGTTGATTGCCGCGGCCTGCGGATTGCGATGCCCGTATGACCAGATCTCCGGCCGCACGTCTTCCCGCTTCGCGAATGGATTGTCCGGTGGCACCGTACCGTCCGGTCGGAGGCGCACGATCTTTCCGAGATGGCCGGTGAGATCCTGCGCGGGGGACATCGCATTGCGCTCGCCGAGCGTGACGAACAGATTGCCGTCGGGTGCGAACACGAGGCGTGATCCGAAGTGGAAACCGCCGCCGCGTCCCGGCTCCTGCCGGAAGATCACCTTCACGTCCTCGAGCTTGCCGGCGCCACCCTCGCTCACGAAGCGGGCATGTGCGACCGCCGTTCCATTCACAATGCCGCGCGGCTCGGCAAAACTGAAATAGATCCGCTGGCTCGTCGTGAAGTCCGGCGCCAACACGACGTCGAGCAATCCGCCCTGCCCCACGGCCGCAACTTGCGGCAGGCCCGCGACAGGCTCGGATAACTTGCCATTCTGGTCGAGAACGCGAAGTCGGCCCGGCCGTTCGGTAATGAGCTTGCGTCCGTCCGGGAGGAAGGCGATCGACCACGGATTTTCAAGACCCGTCGCCATGGTTTCGACGACGAACTTTGCCCTCGCGCTCTCCATCGTCGCGGTTTTTTCCTGCGCCGAGGCCGGCAAGACGGCAAGAACAGCGAGCAGCGTGGTCAGCAGTCGAGAATTCACGATCGGCTCCGCGAGGCAAACAGGCAGCTTAAAGTGCTCATCCCCCTGGCGCCAGCATCTCGCGACGATTTGAAACCAGATCCTCACATGAGGTCGGAGGCCGCCCTGGCTGCGACGGACGCATCAAGAGTCAATACGTAGGCCACGGTCGCGATCGAGAGCACCAGCGCGAGCGCGACAGCCACTTCGACGCATGCCGTCTCGCGCCTTATTTCCCGTGCAATGGATTGGGGCGAGCGCCGCTCGGGCGCAGGAGGCGTGCGCATGGATTTCTCCAACGAATCATTCGCCCGCCTTGCACATTGGTTCACGCTGAATCGAGTCGCCGCCGAGTCCGTCTCGAGTCGAAATCATGGCGTCGACTCACACTTCGGCGAGCGTGGCGGTCAAGACCGCCCCTTTGGGCAATTGTTTCATTCCGATATGACCCGGGTCTGAGGCAACGCGCGCAAGCCAGTCGGTGACCGCCGGAAATCCGGAAAGATCGAAATCGCCTTCCGGCGCGACATGCGTGTGCGCGTAGAGCGCGATGTCGGCGATGCTGCTCTGCCCGCCCACGAAAAATCTGTTGCGCGCGAGATGCCGCTCCATGAGTGCGAGCGCCTGATAACCCTGCTCCATCCAATGATCGATATCGTGCGTCTTCAGCTCGCGACCGCCGCGCACGAGTGAGAGCCACCAGCGCGCCGCGGCAAGCGCCGGCTCATGGCTGTGCTGTTCGAAAAACATCCAGCGCAGGACTTCCGCGCGCTCAAGCCGATCCTCGGGAAGGAACGGGGTGCCCTCCGCGAGATAGACGAGAATCGCGTTCGACTCGCCGAGCCGATGTCCACTCTCGAGTTCCAGGACCGGCACGTGGCCATCCGGATTCTTGGCGAGGAACGCCGGCGTGCGTGTCTCTCCCTTCAGGATGTCGACCTCGATCAGGCGATAGGAGATGCCCAAGTGTGCGAGCAAGAGCCGCACCTTGTAGGAATTTCCCGAAAGCTGCATCGAGTAGAGCGTGAGCATGAAATCCCCGCGCGATCGCAGCCTAGACGCGCGTCGATGATGGCGGAAGCGCGGCGCTTCTACTCTGCTGCAATGCGATGTGCGCGCGCATACTCCAGCAGCGCGTCATCCGCCACCGGCACGATCGGTGTGAAATCGCGGTGCGCGATCCACTCCGGCCGCGTGAACTTGGTGATGTGGTTCGAGACGGCGCAGAGCGTGAGGTACACGATCTTGCGCGGATAGGGTGTGATGTTCGGCGGCGACGCGTGCACGAGATTGCCGTGGAACATGAGCACGGATCCAGGCTTTCCGGTCGGCGCCACGATCCCGCCCCAGGGCGCCGCCTCATCGGCGAGGCGCGTCACCGTCTCCTTGTCGAGCGTCCACAGCGGATACGAGGTCGTCTGCTCATCGTGGCCGGCGGGAAGCGTCCCTTGCTTGTGACTCTTCGGAATGAGCATCAACGGCCCGTTGATCGGCTTCACCTCGTCAAGGAATACCGCGATATTCATCGCGCGCGCTTCCGGCATTCCGTCGTCACGCGCCCAGGTGCCGTAGTCCTGATGCCATTGCCAGACATCGCCTTCGAACGCCGCCTTGGCGTTGATCTTGAATTGATGCACGTACACTTCCTCGCCGAACAGCTGACGCAGCGGCTCCACGAGCCGCGGATGCCGTGAGAGAATCCGGAACGCCTCGTTGTAGGTGTGCGCGGCGAACGCCGTTCGTGGCGCGCCGGTCTTCTCCCGCCACACCTGCTCG
>DATBJU010000051.1:0-14011 GCA_036556265.1 Xanthobacteraceae bacterium
CGCGATCGCGATTTCCGCGCGCGCCAATCTGCCCGCGAGCGTCGCCAAACGGCTGCGGAAGGCCGGGCGGCCGGATGCGAACGAACCGGATGCTCCGAGCACAGCGCCGGCTCAGGCGCATGGGCCGGAACTGACGCGAACGCTTGCGCGGCGCTACCTCGTGGCAAGTGCGAGCGAGCGGAAACGCATCCTCACCGCAATGCTTGCGTGCCCGCTGGTCGAGCACGAGGAACGACTACGGCGCCTTGACCGGCGGCTTGGCGGGCGCCTCGAGGCTGCGGCGTTGCGGCACCGCTCACAGGAGTTCGCGGCGCTGCTGCGCCAGTCGGTCGGGCTGCCCGGGGATCTCGCCGAGCGCGTGCTTGCCGACCCCAGCGGCGATCCGCTCGTCGCGATCTGCCGTGCGCTCGAGCTGCCGTTCAACCGCACCTCGCGGATCGTTCTGTTCCTGAACCCGGCAGTCGGAGCGTCGGTGCAAGAGGTGTTCGCGCTTGCCGGTGGCTTCGAGGAGATCGCGCCGGCGGCGGCGCGACGGCTCGTGGCCGCCTGGTGCGAGCTCGGGATCGCCGAGAAGTCGAAGCGCACGCCCCGCACCGCTCGCCCCGCGCGCGAGCCGCGCGCCGAAGCGCCGCGCCAGCCGCGCGCGGCGGCGCCACGGATCCTGCGCGCCTCGACGCCGGCGCGTCCGGCGCGACCGGTCGCGGCCTCGGATGGGTAGAGCGCGCGCGTGAGCCCGCAGCAAGCTCAGCCGGTGGCGCTCTGCGCCGACGACTATGCGATCTCCCCGGGTGTCGATGAGGGAATCCTCGAGCTCGCGGAACGGGGCCGGATCACCGCGTTCTCGTGCCTGACCGTGTCGAAGCGCTGGCCGCAGGCGGGCACGCGGATCGCGCAGCACTTCGGCAGGATCGACATCGGTCTGCATTTCGCGCTGACGCAGTTCGCGCCGCTCGGCGCGATGCCCCGCCTTGCGCCCGACGGACGCTTCCCGGCAATGGGGCGCGTCTATGCGCAGGCGTTCCTTCGGCAGATCGAGACCGGCGAGATCGAAGCGGAATTTTCCCGGCAGGTCGACGCGTTCACGGCGGTCACCGGCCGCGTCCCCGATTTCATCGACGGCCATCATCACGTGCATCAGCTGCCGGGCGTTCGCGATGCGGTGGCGCGCGCCTCGCGCAAGCGCGGCTGGATCCGCAACACGGCGACGGGCGCGGGAAGTATTGTGCGGAGGGGCGTCGCGCCGTTGCGCGCGGCCGTGCTCGCCGCGATCGGTCGCGCTGCGCGGCGGACCTGGCAGGATGCGGGCATTGCGACCAACTCAGACTTCGCCGGCGTACGCAGCTTTCAGGAACGCGAACCCTTCGGCGCGCTCATGCGGAGCTACCTCAAGGGCGCGCGCCCGGGCCTTTTGATCATGTGCCATCCGGGTCGGCCCGACGCGGAGCTTGCGCGTATCGATACGGTAACCGCGACGCGGGCCGACGAGCTTGCGTATCTCTCCTCGGAAGAGTTTGCCGCGGACCTCGCCGCGGCGGGCTGCCAACTCGTGCGGCTGAGCGTCCTAACCGGGCCGACGCGAAGCTGACGTTTTCCGGGCGCGGCGCAGCACGCATGGTGCGCCGCAGACCCGGGACCCATACGGCCTGCCTTATGGATCCCGGATCAGCGCCGCACCGTTCCGCGCCTGCGGCGCTCCACGCTGCGGCGCATCCGGGAAACGTCAACTCCGTGGCGTGGCGACGATCGTCATCCGTTGCTGGTTGAAGCCGAAATTTTTTGGCCGGCGCCTCGTCGCGTAGCCCGCCTGCTCGAGCAGCGAACGAATGTCCTTTTCCGCGTAGGTGGTGAGCCCGATCTCGTTGCGCAGCCGCCGGTAGTCGGAAACGAACGTCATCGCGAGCCCGACGATGGCTGCGAAGAAAAATCCTTCACGCAAGGCGGTGCGAAGCAAGGAGGATACGTCGGCGACAATTCCGCCATCCGGCGGAACCACGTCCGCGAGAAGGAGGCGTCCCTTGCGTGCGAGCTTGGGTCGTAGCATCGCCACCAATGCCGTGCACTCCTCGCGCGACAGATACTGGAGCACGGAATTCACCACGATGAGGTCGATCCCGGCTTCCGGCAGGCCGGGAACGTCCTCCGGCGCGAGCACACTGATCCGGGTGTCTCCGGCGTATCGCCTGGCAAGCGACGTGCGGACGTTGGACGCGGAATCGGACAAGTAGAGCTTGCGGCAACGCGCGGCCACGGTGGTGGCCTCGAGCGCCTCGCCGCAGCCGTAGTCGAGCACGACGGAGGATTCGGACGGAAGCTCGGATAGGATGTCGGCCGCGACGCGTTGGTAGTGCACGCGCCGGTGCCGATCGTTGACATAAATCCGGTGCGGCCGATCCCAGAACTCGCGCCAGCTCGCGATCAAGCGCGGCGACCCGCTTGGACCGCGGCGGCGGATAGGTGCTCGGATACGATGTAAAGCGGCCGCTGCTTGATCTCCTCGTAGATGCGGCCGACGTACGCGCCGAGCACGCCGAGTGCGAGAAGCTGCACGCCGCCGAGCAGCATGATGCCGACCATGATCGAGGCGTAGCCGGGCACATCGACGCCGACGATCAGCGTACGCACGACGAGAAAGCTGCCGTAGAGCAGCGCGACGAGCGCGATTGCGGCACCGATCCAGCCGCTGATCGCGAGCGGCACGCGGCTGAACGCGACGATGCCGTCGAGGCCGAAGCCGGTGAGGCGCCGCATGCTCATGGCGCTCCGGCCATGGCGGCGCGGCGGCGGCGCGTACGGCACGCCGATGTGACGGCAACCGGCCCAGGCGTAGAGGCCCTTCATAAAGCGCAGACGCTCCGGCATGCGATTGAGCACGTCGACGACCTTGCGGTCGAGAAGGCGGAAGTCGCCGGCACCGGGTGGCAAGTCGACGTCGGCAATGCGCGCGAACAACCGATAGAACGCCCGCGTCGCGCCGCGGCGAAGCGCGGAATCGCCTTCGCGCGAGGTGCGCATGGCGTAGACCATGTCGTGGCCCTCGCGCCACTTCTCGACAAACTTGGGAATGATCTCGGGCGGATGCTGGAGATCGGAATCCATCAGTACGGCCGCGGCACCGCGCGCGTGATAGAGCCCTGCGGAGAGCGCGGCCTCCTTGCCGAAATTGCGCGGAAAGCGGAGCGCGTGAACGCGCGCGTCGGATTTGTGCCAGGCGGCCAGCGCGCGCCAGGTGTCGTCGTGGCTGCCGTCGTCCACGAGGATGATCTCGTAGTCGATGCGGAGCTTGGCGAGGACGCGCTCCAGCGCCGCCCGCAACGCCGGAATGCTCTCGGCCTCGTTGTAGACGGGGATCACCAACGAGAGCGTCGGGGCGCCGGTGGCCGATAGCGCCGGGCGCGGCAGCGGTTTCCGTTCTGAATCCGGCTCGCCGCGAACATAGACTGTCCGCGCGGACATTGCCTTGCTCGAACGGGGCTTCATCGAACGATCACCTTGAGTCGCGCGCAGACCTTACACGGGGTGCGCGCTACGGCAACCGCAAGGCCTCTTTCAGCTCCGCCGGTTCACACGGTAGAGCTGGAAGCCCGGACCCTCGTGCACGAGCGTCAGGCGCTTCCGGTCCGGGCATTGTGCCCCGCGTTCAGTAAGCAAGATGTAAACATAGTCGTAGTGGCGCGGCCACAGATTCCAGAAGTACTTCGTTTTCGCGTCCGCCCGATCGGCCATCTTGACGAAGAAATCGACCGACGGCGGCAGCCGGTCCTCGGTCTCCACGTAGTCGCGATATTCGGGCCGGACCTGGAGGATGTGCTTGCCCTTCACCGTGAACGCGGTCGTAACGAGAGCGGATCGCTCGATCGTCGCGAGCGAGGCGGCGTGCATCAGGCCATTGTCGCTGAACTCGTCGGTGTCGGTGTCGTAATCGCGGACCACGAGCACGCGCGCGCCCCGTTCCATTTTCTTCACCGAGGCGAGGAAGTCCTGCGTGCCGTCGGAGAGAGCGTCCCAGACGGTCTGCACCTCGAACACGCGTACCGCGGCGAGCGCCAAGAGCAGCACGACAAACGCGTGCCGGGCGACGCGCGTCTTCAATCGCAGGTCGATGCAGGCAAGCACCATGAAGGCGAGCGCAATCGGGAGCCGCTGGTCGGCGAGGTGCGCGGCAAATACGGCGCGCGGCATCGCCAGGAAGATCACGAAACCAAGAGCGAGGATTGCCCATCCGACCGGATGCACGTGCAGCACGCCGCGAACCCACGCGTAGCCCGCTGCGAGAGCGAGAGCGGCAACGACCGCGAGCGCGATGTCCTCGTAATAGACGGTCACGGCGATCTGGAGACCCCAGAGCTTGCCGTCCCACTCCCAATAAGGCGGCCAGCCCGGCTCGATATTCCAGGTTGGACCGGACATCAGCAGGAACAAGACGACGATGAACGGCGTGCCTGCCGCCACGAAGTCGACAAACAGCGGCTGCCAGGGTTGCCTGCGTCTCTCCCAGAGACGATGCAGCTCGAAGGCAAGCAGGCCCAGGCCGTAGAGGCCGGCGGCGAACAGGTGGCAGAAGAACAGCGCGACGACGAAGAGCGTCGAGACGGTGAGCCGTTCGTACCAGAGGCGCTCGCGCAGCGCGATCCACGCGGCAATCGCCCATAGCGCGAGGCCGATGCCGAACACGTAGTTCATCACGCCGACGAGAAAGACGCCGTTGTAGAGCAGCGGTACGGCGATCAAAGGCATCACGGACCAGCGGCCGAACAGCACGCGATGCAGCGCGAGCGCGCCGGAGAGGATCATGACGAACGAGATCATCGTGAACACCTCGCCGGCGATGTAGATGTTCATGAAACGATTCAGGAGCGGAACGATCAGATCGATCATCAGGTTGGGAATGATCTGCCATTCGATCTGGTAGTAGCGCGCAAGATGCGCGTCCGTGCCGATCGCGTTGACGACATAGGTGCGCGCCAGGTGGTTGATGTAGTCGGCGAGCGGCGGCAGCGGATGCGTCAGGATCGGGATCGAGGCGAGCGCCGTCAGCGCCACAAACAAAAGCGCCACCGTCGACGCGCGGAAGTCGCTGTGCAATCGAGGCGTATTGGTTTTGCGGGAGCGCATGCGATCAGGCGCCGAGGCGGCGCGAACAAAACCCTTGATTGCTTTTTAGGCGGGGGTGCCCCCGGTTCCAGCGTTCATTTCCTAGCGGCGAATTCTCCGACCCGCAACGACGATGCATGTCGCAACGCGAAAGGTCCGGAGAACGCGGAATTTCCGCGCCCAAAGCCCCTCGCCGTCCGGCCACCCACTACCGGAATAGGGACCCTGGTGACTGCCCGTTTAGCCGGCGGCCAAGTCAAGAAAATGGCGGCCGGCCCGGTCCTCGACTTCCACGATCCAAAGGTCGGAATCAAAGCCTAATTCGCGGCCAAGCCGCGCCTCCACGTCAGCGTCGGCGACGAACCCTGCGGCAAAACTAAGGACGAAACGGCGATCGCCCGGGCGGGCTCCCTCGAAGGCCGACTGCGGCGCGGGACCGTACAGGGCGGCGGTGCCATCGAGCCGGGAAATCTTGACAAAGATTGCACCCGCCTCCTCGGCGCCGCGGCGGCGCACGACGGCGAAGGCCCCTTCCAGGTGACAGCGCCGTACATAGGCAGCGACCCAGATTGCGCTCTTGAGCCGCAAGGCGTCGGCCTACTCGACCGGACCGCCGGTCACGGTCTTGAGCTCCGCGAGCAACCGCTCGCTGACCTCACCGCTGCGCGTGAGTCCGCGATCACGCTCGAACTGCGTGATGGCGGAGCGCGTCGCTGCGTCGGGAACGCCGTTCAGCTTCACCGGGCCGTAGCCGAGACGCGCGAGCACGCGCTGGACGGCGAGCACGCGAGTAGATGGCCGAGCCTCGGCGGGCGTCACCGAGCCGGTCGTCTCCGGCTTGGCCCGCGCGCGCCGCATCACGTCGAGCAACGTCGCACTCGGCTCGCCGCTGATCTTCAGGCCCTGCGATTTCTCGAAATCGCGGATTGCCTGCTCGGTGCGCGGCCCCAGCAGCCCGTCGGCGGCGCCGTCGTAAAATCCGAGCTGTGCCAGCTCGCGCTGCATGTTGAAGACAAGATCGGAGCGGGGACGAACGGCCGCCGTGTCGGGACGTTGCGGCGGCGGCGGCGCTACCGCGATCGGTGCCGGCGCGGCCGGCACCGTGCGCTTCACGCTCGTCGTCTGGCGCTCGCTCGGCGCAGCCGGCTTCGCCGGCGCGGTGACGAAGGGCTTTGCCGCCTTCGGGACAGGCTGGAGCAGCAGCGCATTGGCGAGCACTGCCGCCGCGCCGCAGGCGGCGACCACTACGGCGATCGTGTCGGCGGGTCGGCTGGGGGCGAGCCAGCGCAGCAGGCGACGCACGCGTGAAGAATCCTCCCGTCGCGGCGCGCGAAGCGGGCGCGCGGCACGACGCGGCATCGCAATTTCCCTTCCGCGATCCAGCTCACGCACGGCGCTTCACCTTTTCGCCATCGAAATCATGCGCGCAGGGGATCGCTCGTTGCGACAGCGGCCTCGCAATAGAGGACGCTGCCTCGCGTGCGCGCGGCAGCCGTACGAGGACGCGTGTGCCTTCGCCCACGCGGCTCTTGAAGTCGACCTGCCCGCCATGCAACTCGACCAGCCCCTTCACCACGGAAAGCCCGAGACCGGTCCCCTCGTAGGGGCGATCATAGGAGGAGCGCGCCTGAAAAAACGGCTGCCCGAGCTTCGGGAGATCAGGCTCCGCGATGCCGATGCCGGTGTCGCTCACGGTCAGCAGCAGATCGATACCGGCGAGCTTCGCCGCGACGTTCACCGTACCGCCGCGCGGCGTGAACTTGATCGCATTGGACAGAAGATTGATCAGAACCTGGCGAACGGCGAGCGGGTCGGCAACGATATCCGGCAGATCATGTCCCATCTCGATGTCGCAGCGGACGCCGGCCTCTTCCGCGCGCAGCAGCATCATCTCATGGCAGCTCTCGATCAGCGGGCCGATGGCGATCGGCTCCAGGTTCAATTCGAGATGCCCCGCCTCGATGCGTGACACGTCCAGGATGCCGTTCACGACTCCGAGCAGATGCCGGCCGCTGTCGCGGATGACGCGCGCATAGTCGGCACGACGATCGGCGTCGAGGGCCATTGTCGCCTCGTTCGTCAGCATGTCGGAGAAGCCGATGATCGCGTTGAGCGGCGTGCGCAGCTCATGGCTCACGGTCGCGAGGAACCGGCTCTTTGCCTCGTTCGCGCGCTCGGCCTCACTGCGCGCTACCTCAAGCGCCTCGGCGTCGAGCTTGCGGCGGGAAATATCGCGCGTCACGACCACGACTTCACTCTCCGCGACGTGCGTTTCGAGTGCGTGGCACCGGCTTTCGACCCAGACGAACCTGGGGTCGGGCGCGGGCATCTCGCCTGCCTGTGCCGGCCCCCGGCGCAGGCGATACTCGACCGACACCGCGTGGCCGCGCGATGCTTCAATCAGCGCGGTGAGAAACTTGGGACGATCGGCGACATGCACCCGCTCGAACAGGCCGTGCCCCATGAGCGTCGAAGCGGGCGCACCGGCGAGCCGTTCGGCTGCGGGCGAGGTGAAGGTGACGACCCCGTTCCGGCCGTGGCGGGTGATCATGTCGGTCATGTGCTCGGCGAGGAGGTGATAGCGCGCCTCATCCACGCGCTTGACGCGTTCCCCGTTGCGCGCGAGCGCGCCGACGCCAAGTGAAATCGCGCCGACATAGAGCGCCGCCGACAATGCGCCGAGGAGATGCGCGACCGATGGTTCCACTGGCGCGGACGGCAGCCAGCCAAGCACACCGACCGATCCAAGGCCGAACAGAAGCGTGAGTGAAATCGCAATTGCCGCGAGGATCACGCGGCGCGAGGCAGCGAGGACAGCTTCGAGGGGAATAACCGCGAGCCACGGTGCGGCGAACGACGTGGCGCCGCCGGTCACGCCGGTAACGACCGCGACGAGCGCGCCGAGCAGGCAGGTAGATAGGAGGTGAGCGCGCTCGAGATCGCCCGTTCGCGCCAAGTACCAGACGACGAGGAGTGGAGAGATCAAGCCGACAAAAATCACCGCCTCCAATGTGCCCGGGGCGCCGTGGACGGCGAGATAGACCGGAATTGCCGAGAGCGCGATCAGCCCGGCCAGCAGGCGCACTCCGATAAACGCGCTGTGGCGCGCGGCGGAGAGCGCGTCCGTCCGGGCAGACGGGTGCACCAACGCATCGACGTAGGCTCTGACCGGGTCGAACTGTATGAGGCTACGCAACAGAACAGCGGTGCGGTCGCCGCCGCACCGTCCCCTCACCTGCGCGCGGATCGTGGCATCGCAGACTTAACGAACCCTAAGCCGGGCGTGCGCGCGAGCACTTCTCGTTCAACACGAAAGCCCGACAGCGATCGCATCCCCGGGAACCGAAGCGCATGGTGAACGAAGCGTTTGCGCCGTCCAGCTGCGCGACGCGGAGCGTGCGATCAAAGATGGCGATCCTGCGACGGCGCGGGCCCATATGGTTTCCCGTTCGCAAACAAAGTCGTTTCCAATGGATGAAAATTCGAACAGAATGCGAGGAAAAGGCCAAGCAAATTTTTCAAGGCTGCCCGCTAGGGTGGTGCCAAAGCGGCGGGACAAGCCGCGGGGAGCGTGACGGGAATGCGATTCCTCATCAAGGTGGCGTTCTGGCTTTCGGTCGTCGTGCTGCTGTTGCCGACAGATCCGGCAAGCCGCGACGACAGGGGACGCGCGCAGGTCGGGCCAATCGAGGCGTTCGGCGCGGTGCAGGCCGCCGTCGAGGATACGAGCGGCTTTTGTGACCGGCAGCCGGAGGCTTGCGAAGTCGGCTCACAGGCGTTCCAGACTTTCGGCGAGAAGGCGCAACACGGCGCAAAGCTCCTGTACGAGTTCCTTTCGTCGCGCTTTGCCACGAAACACGACTCCGAGCCACGCAGCACCGGTTCGATCAAGGGTGAGCGGCGCCCGGGGCAGCACACGTTGACGCCGGACGATCTCACGCCGGCCTGGAGCGGCCCGGAAGCAAAGCCGGTGCCGCTGCCGCCCCGCCGCCCGGCCTGAGGCGGCAGACGCAATATCTCGGCCGTTTCGCCGTACGACGCGGCGTCTTATATATTCGGTGCATCGGAACCCATCCGAGCGCCACGCAACGGGCCATGCGAATCGAACAGATCGTCGACGACTTCGAGCTTCTCGACAGCTGGGACGACCGCTACCGGTACGTCATCGAGCTCGGCCGGGCGCTGCCGCAATTTCCCGAAGCCGCGCGAAACGACAAGAATAAAGTGCAGGGCTGCGCGAGCCAGGTGTGGATGGTGAGTGAGGCGCGGCCCCCGCGCGACGGCGGCGGACCGATCCTGGAGTTCCAGGGTGACAGCGACGCGCACATCGTCAAGGGACTGATCGCGATCCTGTTCGCGCTCTACTCGGGCCAGCCGGCAAAGCACATCCTCGAGACCGACGCGCTCGCCTTGTTCAACCGGCTCGGCCTGGGCGAGCACCTGACGCCTCAGCGATCGAACGGATTCCGCTCGATGGTCGAGCGCATCCGGACGGACGCGCGCGCGTCGCTCGCCGAGACAGTCTAGTCACCCGCTGTCCCCTTCCATCGTCGGTCGAGCGCCCACCGCTTGCCAAGCACGAGTGGGCGCGCGGACCGGACCGCGTGCTTCATCCGCGATGCCGTAGTGGCGTGCGAGCCGGTCAAGGGCGAGCGACAGAACGATCCGTGCGGCGCGCGGCGGCCAATGGCGCTCGCGCTCGACGATTTCCAGTCCCTTCAGGAAACAACATACGTCGAGGAGAAGACCGGCGAATTCCGGGCCGACCGCATCCAGGGTGCGGGCAAGGCGATCCTTCGCGGTAAGCACGAAATCGGCGAAATGGGCGCCATCGATCGCGCCGCGACGCGCCTGCGCCACTGGCGCGATCCAGTTCGCGGTCACTCGCGGCGTCAGGCCGGCGCGGGTGAAGTCGGACCGCAGGCGCTCGCCGGCAAGGAGCTGCCTCGGCGCGATGAATGGCCGTCCGTCGCGCCCCTTCCGTCGCGCGAGCCAGACGAGCGGGCTTTCCGCTTCATCGACGTAGACCGCGCCGATCGTGTCATTGCGTGAGCGGGCGCGGCGCGTGATGCCACCGTGCTGGATGCGGAACCGATCGGGCCCCTCGCCGATCAGTTTTCGAGCACGCCTCCGCCTGGCAGTCATTCCAGGGTCTCCGCGCAACCGGACTCAAGCATGACTCTGGCCGTAAGCTCGAGTGTGGCCAGCGCGGCATCGAAGGCGGGGCGGTCACGCGCTTCTTCAACGATGCGGCATGCATATCCCACGGTACTGCGGTCGCGGTGGAAGTCGCTGGCAACGATGCTCATGGGTACGCCGAGTGAAACGTGGGCGAGATAGATCGCGACATGACGCGCCCGGCACATCTCTCTCCGGCCGCGCGGAACCGCGATCACCTCGGCAAACGGCAGCTCGTAGTGCGCGGCTGCGATTCGTGCGGCGAGTTCGCATGGCAACGATTGGCTCGACCGGGCAGCGGCAGGGCTGCGCCGTGGCGAGGTGCGGTTGAATTCGGGCCTCGACTGGCGTCGCAGCGGCGCCATCCGCGCGCCAGGCAGACTTGTCGGTACGGACATCGGGATTCCTTGTTTGGCTGTAGGAAAATACTCATATCGGTCATTTTGCGGGAAAATGTGGCAGTGAGGAAAGATTTTTGCTCATAGGAATATTATCCAACAAATCAATTGCTTCGCATGTGGAAAAGGCGTTGCCGGACGCGATTTCTGCGATCCTGCAAATCCCCCGTGGTCCTGGGCCAGGCATTCTCCGGAACAAAGGAGAGTGCGATGGCAAACAGGCGAAAGAACCAACGACGACTCGGGCGAGCGGCGGCACGCGGTGGCAGCCGCGCAATGCGCTGTGAAGAAGCCGGCGCACGGATCGAACTGCACCAGCGGTCGCTTGGCATCGGGGCGAAACGACTGGCTGACGATATCGACCCGCTCGTTCTAAGGCGGCTCGTGGGCGCCTTGCGGGCGGAGCGACGGGCCGCACAAAACGGTGCAGGGTACGATCCACTGCGCCACCTTGCGCTTGCGCGGTTGCTGCGCGGACTGAGCGGTACGAAGAGAACGGGCAGCAGGCCGGGGGCGTCCCTTAAGATCGGTGCTCGACGCTGATACAATCCTCGGACGTCAGCTCTTGCCGCAATTTTCCGGCGCGCCTACTTGACGATCGACCCCAGACTTGGAGCCCTCCATGGCCGACAACAAGATCAACAAGAGCGACGCCGAGTGGCGTTCGCAGCTCACGCCCGAGCAGTACTACGTGACGCGGCAGCACGGCACCGAGCGCCCGTTTTCCAGCCCGCTCAACGTCGAGAAGCGCAAAGGCATGTACGTGTGCGTGAGCTGCGGCAGCCCGTTGTTCAAGTCCGATACCAAGTACGAATCAGGCAGCGGCTGGCCGAGCTTCTGGCAGCCGGTGAGCCCGACGGCGGTCAAGGAGCATCGCGACAACTCGCTCGGCATGGAGCGGATCGAGATCCGTTGCGCGACCTGCGACGCGCACCTTGGACACGTGTTCCCGGATGGCCCGCAGCCCACCGGCCTCCGCTACTGCATGAACGGCGTCGCGCTGAAACTCACGCCGGACGAAGGTGCCGGTGAAAAGAAGTAAGCCGAGCGCACTGGACGATTCGATCGTGCCGCCGGCGGCAATGCGCCGGCGGACGAGCCGGGTCATCCACGGAGAGACACTGATTGATGAGTACGCGTGGTTACGCGACGCGAGTTGGCGCGAGGTCATGCGCGATCCAGGGAAGCTCGATCCCGAAATCCGCGCCTATCTGGAAGCCGAGAACGCCTACGCCGCCGTCTGGCTCGCGCAGCTTGATGATCTGAAGCGCACGCTGGTCGCGGAGATGCGCGGTCGCATCAAGGAGGATGACTCGACGGTGCCGGCGCGCGACGGACCATTCGCCTACTTCGTGCGCTACCGCGAAGGCGGGCAGCACCCGCTCCTGTGCCGCTGTCGGGCCGACGGCAGCGCCGATGAACTCCTCATCGACGGCGACTTGCTCGCCAAGGGTCATGCCTATTTCCAGCTCGGCGGCGGGATTCATTCGCCCGATCACCGGCGGTTCGCCTGGTCCGCCGACGACGCCGGATCGGAGTATTTCAAGATTCGGGTCCGGGATCTGGCAACGACAAACGACCTCACCGAGGTCGTGCCTGACGCCACGGGAAGCGTCGTGTGGACGGCGGATGCGAGCGCCTTCTACTACGTGCGGCTCGACGCCGAGCATCGGCCGACGCGTATCTACCTGCATCGGCTGGGCAAGCCCATCGAAGACGACCGCCTCGTCTACGAAGAGCCGGACAAAGGCTTCTTCATCAGCCTTACCGAACTGCAGGCCGGCGCATATGCGGCGATCTCGGGCGGCGACCACGAAACGAGCGAGGTGCACCTGCTTGACCTCGCCGATCCCGCAGCCACGCCGCGGCTAATCGCTCCACGCAAGACCAGCGAGCGATATGACGTCGAGCACCATCCCGGCTTCGGCGGCGAGGCCACGCTGATCATCCACACGAATGCCGAGGGCGCGGAAGACTTCAAGCTGATGATCGCGCCGCTCGCGAATCCGGATCGCGTGTCTTGGCGCGAACTCGTGCCGCATCGGCCGGGAACGCTCGTACTCGATGTCCTTCTCTTCCGTGACTGGCTCGCGCGCCTCGAACGCAGCGAAGGCCTGCCACGCATCGTCGTGCGCAATCTCGGGGACCAGTCGGAACACACGATCGAGTTCACCGAGGAAGCGTACTCGCTCGGCATGTCCGCTGGCTTCGAATTCGAAACCGACACACTGCGCTTCGTCTATTCTTCGATGACCACCCCGAGCGAGGTCTGGGACTACAACATGCGCACGCGCGAGCGCGTGCTGCGCAAGCGCCAGGAAGTGCCGTCCGGTCACGACCCGGCGGATTACGTAACGCGGCGCGTATTCGCGCGAGCGCGCGACGGCGAGACGGTGCCGATCTCGCTCCTGCATCGTCGCAACGTGAAGACCGACGGCTCAGCCCCGCTTCTGCTATACGGCTATGGCGCCTACGGCAGCGCAATGCCGGCGAGTTTCAACACCAATCGGCTCTCGCTCGTCGATCGCGGGTTCGTCTTCGCGATCGCCCACGTGCGCGGCGGTACTGAAAAGGGCTGGCGCTGGTATCGCGAGGGCAAGCTGGCCCACAAGGAAAACACCTTCCGCGACTTTATTGCGGTCGCTGAACACCTGGTCGCCGAGCGCTTCACCACGAAGGGCCGCATCGTCGCGCACGGCGGCTCGGCGGGCGGCCTGCTGATGGGCGCCGTCGCGAACATGCGGCCGGACCTGTTCGGCGGCATCGTCGCAGAGGTCCCCTTCGTCGATGCGCTGAACACCATGCTCGACGACACGCTGCCGCTAACGCCGCCTGAATGGCCGGAATGGGGAAATCCGATCGTGGACGTCGACGCATTCCGGCGAATACGCGGCTATTCGCCCTACGACAACGTCCGTGCGCAGGACTATCCGTCGATGCTGGTGCTCGCTGGGCTCACCGATCCGCGGGTGACCTATTGGGAGCCGGCGAAATGGGTGGCAAAGTTGCGCGCGCACAAGACGGATGGCCGGCCCCTCCTCCTCCGCACCAACATGGACGCGGGCCATGGAGGCGCCGCCGGACGGTTCGACCGCCTCGAGGAAGTGGCGCTCGGTTACGTATTCGCGTTGAAGACGGTCGGCCTGGTCTGAACGAATGAACAAGCATGATCATCTCGACGCCATCGGGTCGGCGGCTACGGTGACGCTGTGCGCACTCTGGGCGCTCGGCAACGTTGCCATCAAGGTTGCCAACACCGGCATCTCGCCGGCGTTTCAAAGCGGGCTCCGCTCGCTCGGTGCGCTCGCGCTTCTCGTTCTTTGGTCACTCTGGCGAAAGAGCCC
>DATBJU010000052.1:0-4633 GCA_036556265.1 Xanthobacteraceae bacterium
AGCGAGCCTTTCTACGGTGTCGGGGAATCGTTTAACCAGGTTGATGAGTAGAGCCGCTTGTGCATTCGGTTTCGCCCGGCCCTGCTCCCAGTTTTCCAGGGTGCGGACATTAGTGCGCAGATAGGCGGCAAAAAGTCCGCGTGAGATCTTGAGCTGCTCCCGAACACGGATGAGTTCCCTAGGGGTAACCTCCGGCGCTTCTTTGAATTCAATTGCGTGCGTACGCAAAGTGCGCTTGCCCTGCCGCGCCTCGGCGAGCGCAGTCATGCCCTCACTCAACTCGGCGAACAGATTCCGCTTGTGCGTATCACGCCTAACTCTCGCCTTTGCTTTCACACGGTATAGAGCCAAAACTGCAGTCCCGGGTTCCACCAGTAGTAAATCACCCGCAGTCCGCCACGCTTGCCTTTACCACGCCGCCTGTCCGCGAATCGCAGTTTGCGCAACCCGCCGGTTCCTTCAATGACGTCTCCCGCCGCGGGATTCTTCATCAACTCATTCTGCAAGTCGCCGAAAGCTTCATCGTCCAAGTAAGCGGCCCGATACCGCGCAAATGCAGGCAGCTCCACAAAGACGGCCTTCACGACGTCATTATACGCAACTTGCGTACCTACGCAAACTGCGTAGGCATGGCAGTGTTAACGATGAGCCATCGCGGGCCCGGCTAGCGATACTGGTGGAGACTGTGGGGAACCAGGGGGTCGTGCATCACGCACTTAACCCCCTGAAAGAATTGGCGCGCCCGGCAGGATTTGAACCCACGACCCCCTGGTTCGTAGGAAATCTGCTCAGCGCAAGTGATTGATTGATGTACTTGCTCGGCGCCGCCCGTTCCATGCTTTTGCGCCGCTTTGATCAGTCTTGCACTGTCGAGTCCCCACTGAAGTCCCCTGGATTGGCGTGCGCTTTCGACCCAAATCAGCCGATGAATCAGAACGCGGGTCCGTTCACGAGGAGGATCTCCGCTTTCGGGGAACATAGGAGGAAAGTCGACCATGCGCTCGACCATACCATTCGGGTTTCGGCGAGCGCGGTGCCGCGGGAGCAGACGCAAGCGCCGGAGCGCGGTTGCTCTCGAGCTCGTTGAAAACTTCGACGAGAAAATCGAGAAACGCCCGCACCAGCCTGGACTGCCGTTGTTGCGGTCGGTAGGCCGCAAAGATGGTGGGCGCTTCCAGGCCTTCCCAGTCCATGAGTACAGGTACCAGGAGGCGAGATGTCAAATAGCGACCGACGGTGAGGTCACCGATGCGTACTACGCCGGCACCCGCGGATGCCGCCTCCTCAAGCCAGTGACGGTCGTAGCTGACGAGCTGACCGGAGACGTTGACGACGCACCGCTCGCCTTTTTTTTGGAAGGTCCAGCGGTCGAGCAGCGTTCCGACGAAGTTGCGGTAAATGATGCAACGATGATTGCGCAAGTCTTCGGGCCGGCGCGGCTCGCCAGCGCGCAGCCAGTATTCAGGCGAGGCGCACACAACGAACCGCTGCTGCGCCAGCGGTCGCACGACCAGGTCGCGCTCGGGTGGCCACCCGATCAGGACCGCGAGGTCGACCTGCTGCCGGTCGATATCCTCGATCAACGCCACGGGCTTGGCGATGAGCTGGACATCGGGAAAGCGCGCGAGAAAGCGTTCGATGCACGGCATGACACAGTTGCAGCCCGCCGCTTGGGCGATGCCAATCGTGAGCGTGCCGCGCGGTTTCGTCCCACGCGGGCCGAGGCGCTGTTCGGCGTCGTGCAGCTCGGCTGCAACCTTGCGGGAAATCTCGTAGTAGCGAACGCCGTCCACCGTCAGCGATAAGCCACGGGTGCTGCGATGAAACAACATAAAACCGAGAGAGCGTTCGAGTGCCGCCACAAGCTGCGTGATCGCCGGTGTGCTGATTTGGAGCGATCTGGCCGCGGCGCCGAAACTGCGGGTTTCAGCGGCCCGAACGAAGTATTGGATCGCGCGCAGTTTGTCCATGGGCGGGCTTGCGCCCATGTTAAGCAAAAGTTAACGCCGAGGTAAGGGCGAGCGGCTTTCCGTTGAACCGGCAGCGGGACTACGCTGTGCGCGCAGTTTGGAGAATGGAGAATGCAATGAGGCGAAGACTCCTTGCCCTGACGACTGTCATCGCCCTTGTCGCGGGCCCGCTCCTCGCGCAAGCGCAAGGCCCGGACGCGTATCCGGCGAAACCGATCAGGCTCATCGTACCCAGCCCCGCCGGCAGCCCCCCTGATCTGGTTGGACGGCTGATCGCCGAGAAACTTTCTGCGGCGCTCGGACAGCCGATTGTCGTCGACAACCGACCGGGAGCGACCGGCATCATCGGGCTTGACGCGGTCGCAAAATCAGCGCCGGACGGATACACACTCGGTGTAATCGCGATGCCGCATATCGTGGTGGAGAGCCTGGTAGCACGGATGCCCTATGCCACGGAAAAGGATCTTGCCCCCGTGGTATTGACCAACTGGAACTATCAGATTCTCGCCGTCTCCGCCGGTTCACCGATCCAATCGGTCGCCGATCTCATCGCCGCGGCAAAATCGACGCCCGGCGGGCTGAAGTTTTCCTCCGGTGGAAGCGGAACTCCGCTGCATCTCGCCGGCGAGCTATTCAAGCGGGAAACCGGGCTCGAATTCGTGCACGTCCCCTATAAGGGCGGTCCACCCGCGGTTCTGGCAGTGGTCGCCGGCGATGTGGACATGACGATTGCAGGAGTCGGCATCATTTCGCCGCACATTAAAGGAGGCCGGTTGCGCGGGCTCGCCACTGCGGCGCCTCAACGGATTGCGGCCTATCCAGAGCTGCCGACGTTCGTCGAGCTCGGCTATCCGAGCGTGCAGATCCAGGACTGGCAGGGTCTTGTCGCACCCGCAAGGACACCACGCAGTGTGATCGATCGCATTTACGCCGAGGTGGCGAAGGCCACCGCAACGCCGGAAGTCAAGACACGGCTGCAAACGATGGGGATGGAAGCCGCGAGCGCGGGGCCGGAGGAGTTTCGCGCGCACATTCACCGAGAAATCGAGCGCTGGCGAAAGGTCGTACGCGACGCGGGTATCAAGGCGGAGTAGCCTCGCAATACCTGAACTCATGGTCGCCGAGAACGAGAGAAGGGCGCGGGAGCTCGAGCTGCTCCGCCTCATCAATGGAAACTGGGCTACGCAGGCGATCGCAACGGCCGCGGAGCTTGGAGTCATGGATCGGCTCGCTCAGGGAGCGCGCACGACCAAGGACCTGGCCGATGGCGCGACCTGTCACGAACCGTCGCTCCGGCGCCTTCTGCGCGCCCTGGCGAGCCTCGGCCTCTGCGACGAAAACGAAGACGGTACTTTTGCGCCCACCGCATTGGGATCGCTGCTAGAAAGTGATACACCGGATTCGCTCCAGGCTTACGCGCTTCGTTACGGCCGACATCAATGGCCGGCATGGGGAAAGCTGCTTTACAGCGTAACGACCGGCAAATGCGCGAGAACTGTGTTTGATGGGACGGCTGGCTTCGAGCACTTGGAACAGGATGCCGAGACCGCCGTGACTTATCACCGGGCGATGGCCGAGGTTACGAGGCGGATCGCGCAGGCGGTTGTTCCCGCATACGACTTCTCGAAGTTCAGGCGCGTCGTCGACATCGGCGGCGGATACGGCGAAATGCTCATCGCCATTCTCCGAGCCTGCCCTGCAACCTTCGGCGTGCTGTTTGATCGGCCCGCCGCCCTGGCAGGCGCGATGCGGCACCTGCAGAAGGCCGGCGTCGCCGATCGCTGCGACACTGTTAGCGGAGACTTCTTCGAATCGGTACCGGCCGGCGCCGACGGTTATCTATTGAAGAGCGTGCTCCATGACTGGGACGATGAGCTCGCCAGCCTAATCCTCAAACGCTGCCATGAGGCAATGCGGAAGGATGCAAAGCTCCTGATCGTGGAATGCCTGATGCCCGAACGCATGGAAGCCTCGATTCTTAATCGTGACGCCGCGCGCAGCGATTTGAACATGCTCGTGATGCTCGGCGGCCGAGAGCGAACGGCGAATGAGTACCGCTCACTGTTACAGTCGGCTGGTTTTAGCGTGACCGGAATCGGCGCGGCCGAGCTCAACTTCAGTGTGATCGAGGCGATCCCCGGACAATAGGAACGACCCGGACCAGTTCGAAAAGCCCCCACGCAAACAAAAGGCGGCTAAGCGCTTTCGCGCCTAGCCGCCTGTAATGGCTGGCGCGCCCGGCAGGATTCGAACCCACGACCCCCTGGTTCGTAGCCAGGTACTCTATCCAACTGAGCTACGGGCGCGAAGGGGCGAAATTATAGGGCAAAATCGGCGCATGTCCCACGATTTGGTGATCCGCGGCGGCACCGTTGTCACCGCCGAGAAAACGCTTCGCGCCGACGTGGGAATTCGCGGCGAGAAGATCGCCGAGATCGGCGCGTCGCTCTCGGGAAACAGGGTCATCGAGGCGAGCGGAAAGCTGGTGATGCCGGGCGGCGTGGACAGTCACTGCCATGTCGAGCAGCTCTCCTCCACCGGCAAGATGTGCGCCGACGACTTCTATAGCGCGACCGTGGCGGCGGCGTTCGGCGGCACGACGACCATCGTGCCGTTTGCCGCGCAGCATCACGGCAACTCGATCGTCGAGGTGGTCGACGACT
>DATBJU010000053.1:0-1656 GCA_036556265.1 Xanthobacteraceae bacterium
ATCGGCGGCTCGATCGCGAACAACGATCCGTCAGCCGATTATCCCGCGGCCTGCATTGCGCTCGGCGCCACGATCGTCACGAACAAGCGCAAGATCCCGGCGGACAAGTTCTTCAAGGGTCTGTTCGAGACCGCGCTCGGCAAGGGCGAGATGATCCTGCAGGTGAGCTTCCCTGTGCCGAAACGGTCCGCCTACGCCAAGTTCCCGCATCCGGCATCCCGCTTCGCGCTCGTGGGCGTGTTCGTCGCCGACCACGGCAACGACGTGCGCGTTGCGGTGACCGGCGCGGGAGAGGACGGCGTGTTCCGTGCCAAGGACATGGAAGCGGCATTGAAGAAGAACTTCGCCGCCTCCTCGATCGACGGCAATAAGGTCGCGACCAAGGGGATCATGTCCGACATCCACGCGGACGCCGCCTACCGCGCACATCTGATCGGCGTGATGGCACGCCGTGCGGTCGCCGCTGCGGGCGCGTGACGCGCGTTCCCACGCCGCCCCGTAAGGCTATATACTCCCAAAAGAAATCGGCGCCGCCCATGGGCGGCGCCGGATCTTGGAGTTGCCCGTGAAGGCGAAGGTGCCACACCCGCTGCCGGACTCGATCGATGCGACGCTCAAGCTCCTGGGTGGCGCGGACTACATCGCTGATCGCTCCCTCGCGACGGTCGTGTTCCTCGCGCTGCGCATGGGCCGGCCGCTCTTCCTTGAGGGCGAGGCCGGCGTCGGCAAGACCGAGATCGCGAACGTGCTCGCGCGCGCACTCGAGCGCAGGCTGATCCGGCTACAGTGCTATGAGGGCCTTGACGTCGCGTCCGCGCTCTACGAATGGAACTACGCAGCGCAGATGATCGCGATCCGTATCGCCGAAGCAGAGGGCGCGGCCGATCGGGACCGACTCGTAAACGACGTCTTCTCCGAGAAATTCCTCGTCAAGCGCCCGCTGCTCGAGGCGCTAACGCCCGACCCGGCGGGACCCCCGGTGCTGCTCGTCGACGAGCTTGACCGCGCCGACGAGGCGTTCGAGGCCTTCCTGCTCGAGGTGCTCGCCGATTTTCAGGTGACGATTCCGGAGCTCGGCACGATCCGCGCCACCGAGCCACCGATCGTGATCGTAACCTCGAACCGCACGCGCGAGATTCACGACGCGCTCAAGCGCCGCTGCCTTTACCACTGGGTCGACTATCCGACATTTGCACGAGAACTCGCGATCCTGCACGCGCGCCAGCCAGGCGCGTCGGACCGGCTGGCCCGCGAGATCGTCGCGTTCGTTCAGGCATTGCGCAAGCAGGACCTGTTCAAAGCCCCCGGGATTGCCGAGACGCTCGACTGGACCTCGGCACTGATCGCCCTTGGCGCGGACAAGCTGGAGCCGGCCACGGTCGGCGACACGCTCGGCGTTCTCCTCAAGTACCAGGACGATATTGCCAAGCTCGACCGTCCGCGGGTCGAAGGGCTGATCAAGCAATCGCAGCTCGAGCTGAAGGCTGCTGAATGATTGAGGCGGGCACGGGCGAGCTCCGGCTTGCGGAACACGTCGTTCGCTTCGCGCGTGCGTTACGTTCCACCGGAATGAAGGTTGGCCCCGGCGCCGCCGTCGACGCGGTCGAGGCTGTCGAAACCGTAGGCGCGACGCGCCGCGACGACTTCTACTGGACG
>DATBJU010000054.1:0-4582 GCA_036556265.1 Xanthobacteraceae bacterium
GCCTTTTTCCTCGAACAGGAAGACGTGCACCGCGTCGTTCGCGGTACTGACGCGGCAGAAGGTGCCGGGCTTGGCGAGATCCTTCGGACATTTCTCCAGGTCAAGATGCGGCACCGCGAACTCGAATATTTTGTACGTCAGCGGGCAAGGCGATTGTGCATTCGCTTCGACGGCAACAAAACTCGCGATGCAAACGGCGAGCGCGATGCGAACGGACATGCTTCCAAACTCCTGCGCTACGCACGCAGAAGCTAGAAGCGCGTCGACTTCAAGTAAACGCCGCAGGCTTCGATTGGAATGACTCGAAGCTCGCTCAGTTTAGAGTTTTGCAAAAACAGGAGGGCAGCTTCGCGCCGCCGTGCTACTCGCTGATCGCTAGCGCAAGCTTCCGCAAAACCGCTGAATGCGGCGGCAGGCTTCCTCGAGTTGCTGCGTGGACGTCGCGTAGGAAATGCGGAACGCGGGCGCGAGACCGAACGCGGTGCCATGCACCACGGCGACGCCTTCGGCCGCGAGCAATTCCTTCACGAAGTCCTCGTCGGTCTCGATCTTCTTGCCCGATGGTGCGGTCTTGCCGATCGCGCCTGCGCAGGCCGGATAGACATAGAACGCGCCCTCGGGTTTCGAGCACGTGATGCCCTTCGCCTGGTTCAGCATGGACACGACGAGGTCGCGGCGTTCCTTGAACACCTTGTTGTGCTCCGGGATGAAATCCTGCGGTCCATCGAGCGCCTCGACGGCTGCCCATTGCGTGATCGAGCTCGGGTTCGTGGTCGACTGCGACTGAAGTGTCGCCATCGCCTTGATCAAAAGCTCGGGGCCTCCGGCATAGCCAAGGCGCCAACCCGTCATGCAATAGGTCTTCGACACGCCGTTCAGCGTCAGCGTGCGGTCGTAGAGCTTCGGCTCAACCTGAGCCGGCGTGGTGAACTCGAAGTCGTCGTAGACAAGGTGTTCGTACATGTCGTCGGTCAGCACCCACACATGCGGATGCTTCGCGAGAACATCAGTGAGCGCCTTGAGTTCGGTGCGCGTGTAAGCGGCGCCGCTCGGGTTCGACGGCGAGTTGAAGATCAACCACTTCGTCTTCGGCGTGATCGCGCGCTCGAGCGCGGCCGGTTTGATCTTGAAGCCGTCCTCGAGCTTGCCGACCACGGGCACGGGCTTGCCGCCCGCGAACAGCACGATGTCAGGATAGCTCACCCAGTAGGGCGCAGGGATGATCACCTCGTCACCGGGGTTGATCGTGGCGACGAGAGCGTTGAACAGCACCTGCTTGCCGCCGGTGCCGACGGTGATCTGGCTCGGCTTGTAGTCGAGGCCGTTCTCGCGCTTGAACTTGCGCGCGATTGCCGCCTTCAACTCAGGCATGCCGTCGACCGCGGTGTATTTCGTCTCGCCGCGACGGATCGCGGCGATCGCCGCCTCCTTGATGTTGTCCGGTGTGTCAAAGTCGGGTTCGCCCGCCGACAACGCAATGATGTCGCGGCCCTCGGCCTTCAGCTTCTTGGCGAGGTCCGAGATGGCAATCGTAGGCGAGGGCTTGATGCGCCCGATCGAGTCCGAAAGAAAGGCCATGATTTGCACCGGTTGCCGGGATTCGCCGGCGGCGCGGAAACTAGTCGAGCCGGCGGTGCGCCGCAACCATGTGGACGGTTCAAGAAAAGTGACGGGATCCATGCATCGCCTGAATGAGGCGGGGGGCGCGGGATCAGGTCAGCGCGATGGAAGGCCGAGTAACATGCGCGCCGGCGAGTCGCTCGTCGCGGATGCGCACGACGATGAGCAGGAAAATAGCGACCAGCATGAATAAGCCGACCGGCAGATAGACGGTCTTCGCGAAGGTGCGGGCGAGCAGCGGCGCGATCCAACCGAGCGCGAGCAGCGTCTTGTCCCAATCGCGAAAACCTCGCTCAAGCCCGTGCGCAAAGATCAGCGCGAGCGCCATGCCGAACACGACGAAGTCGTAGTCGAGCGTATAAGGCGAAACGAGGAGGCTGCCGGCAAGCAGTGCGGCCGCTTGCAGGCGGAACGGGGCGTCAACGCGCCAAACCCAGATCACCGATGCTGCGACCGCGAGGGCGACCAACCCATGGATCGCGTAGGCGAGCACAGCCGGGCCGCGCCAGAGGCGCACCAGGGCGAACGCGCTCTGGAACTTCTCGAAGCCCGTGTCGCCGGCTTCGAACACGATCGAGCGCGTTGCGCCGAGCGAGTCGATGAAAGCCGCCCACACCGGCCAACCGAACACTGCCAGCGAGAGTGCGATGACCGCGCAAACCGTTGCCGCCGCCGCGGCGAATGCGCGCCAGTATCCGCCCGCCGCCAGCACGAACGGCAAGAGCACGCCGAATTGCGGCTTGTACGCGAGAAGACCAAACAGAATGCCCGCGAGGACTTCGTGTCGGCGCAGCGCGAGCAGGCCACCCGCCATCAGTGCGGCAGTCAGGAAACCTGTCTGTCCGTGGCCGAGACAGATGAAGACGGCAGGAAAGCCGAAGCCGAACAGCAGCGCACGACGAAACGGCAAGATGTTCCAGTACGCGGTCGCGGCTGCTGCGAGGCTCGCGCCCTGCCATGCGAGAAAGGCGGGCAGATAAGGGAGCGCGGCAAACAAACTTGCAAGCAGCAGAAAGACCGGGGGATAGCTCCAGGGAAAATACTTGTCGTTGCCGAGGAGCTCTCGCTGTACGGCGAAGTGAGAGGACCAGTCATAAGCTTGCGCGGCCATGCCATCGATCGCCATGCGTCCGGCGGTCCAGAAGCTCGCGAAATCGGTGCCGATCGGGCGGCCCATGATGTCGAGCGGACCGTCGGCGGTGGCGAGCATGAAGGCGAGCGCGGCGATGGTGCCGACGCTCATCAGCGCTGCCGTGAACAATGCGAGCGAGGGAGTGAGCCAGTCGCCGCTTGCGAAACGCCTTGTTGCGCCGTCAGCGCGCACGACTGGTCCTGAAGCTGCGCGGGGTGAGGCGAATCCAGGTCACCTTGCCGGGCGTGAACAATTCGCGGCCGGCCTTCGACCAGAGCGGCGGTGCGTGATCGCCGACGATGAGGATCTCCATCGGCGCGATGTCGGCTGCCACGCGCGCGAGACCCTCGAACAGGTCGATCCACATCTCGGTCATGTAGCAGACTTCGACATGACCAATGGCGCCGCCCTGATTCCTGCAGTCGAGGCGCGGTGTTCCTTCGCCGGGCGCAATCGGCACGTGCGTGCTGAGCGTCATCCAATAGAAGAAGGTCGGCTGTTTCGCCTGCCGCAACTGCTTGCCGATCATCGGGATGAGATCGACGTCGCACGGGCCGCGGAACGGCCCGCCGCACAAGCGCTGCATATCATCAATCACGTCCTGGCCGAAAATTCGCTTCTCGAACCCGAGCTTCGGATACCAGTCGTGACGTCCGAAGAACGCGCTTGTGAAGTTGTGCAGCGAGACGGTCTGATAGCCGCGTTGATCCACGAGCTCCGGAAGACAGACGATGCTGTCGTCCTTCATGACCTCCAGATACGTCTGCCGCGTGTTGCAAAGCTCGCGCATCTCGGCGTGGGTGGTTGAGCCGTAGTACGTCGTCGTCCCGATCTTGACGTCGTAGCGCTTGAGCAGGTTCGCGTCGCGGAATGGTTGCAGCAGGATCGCCTGTTTCGCGGGATCGGCGAAGTGTCCCATCGCCTCGACCATGACCATGAGCGCATTACGCGGTCGCGCCGTGAGAAGGGTGCGGCGGAAACCGGACTCTTCACCGGCGGATTCCATCGGCTTGTTCGCGCCATACAACGTGCCGAACTGATAGTGCGGCGATGTATTGGCGAGCAGGTCGGTGGCTCCGAAGACTAATGCGAGCACGGCCATCACGGCAGGATTGCCCCGCCGGAGGATGTCGCGTTTCAGGATCAGAAAAGCGATGTTGGCGATCACCAGGCCCGCGAGCCCGAGAATCAGTGCGATGTAGAGCGGCGAGTGGAACAACTTCAGTTCGGCGCTGAGGTTCAGTGCGAGACCAACCTCGCTCGGTGCGAGGTTGAAGAGCAGCGCGACGGTCGAGACCGTGTCGTAGGCGGCGATCGCGAGATAGAGCGCGACGACGATCGACGGCTTCGCAATTCGCGCACCAAGCGCCAGCGCGGCGTAGGCGAAGATCGCTGCGGTGCGTGGAGGCGAGCCGATGCCGGCGAGCAGTGCGCCGACCGAAAGTGCGTTCGGCAGCAACACGCCCGCCACGCAAAGCATCAGGGTCGGAGTGGAGAGCGAGGCAAGACCGAAGGTCGTGCCTTTTGCAAGGGTCGCCTGTCGCACGAAAAGGGCCTCCACCAGGGAAAGGCCCGAGGTCACATCAAATCTGCTAACAAACATTGAAAAGTACTGCGCAAAGCGGAACGGACGCAGAGCACCGGATTCCTCGATGATCCGGGTGCTTTCGGGCCGATCCGGTCTGCGCTAGCGTTTCCGGGGAAGAGGAGCGCGCCATGAGGCTGACAGCGCAGCAGATCCGGGAATTCGACGAGCTCGGCTACGTTTTCATGCCGAATTGCTTCAGCGAGGATGAGGTTGCCGTCCTGCGGGCAGAGGCCGAGGAAATC
>DATBJU010000055.1:0-12294 GCA_036556265.1 Xanthobacteraceae bacterium
AATATCGCCGAGCCGATAGAGCAGCCGCGCGTAAAGCGGGACGCGCTCGCGATTGAGGATCTTCTCGCCCCAGCGCCGCGCGACCCCGATGAAGTAATGGAACATTGCGCGTTTGAGACGCCCGGCGTCCTCCATACGCACCATCGTGAGCGTTAGGAGATTTTCGTAGATGCGAGGCGGCGCGAATGCGTAGGTGGTGCCGATTTCCCGGCGATCCTCGACGACAGTCTCCGGGCTCTCCGGGCAATTGACGCAGAAACCGGCGACGTATGATTGCGCGTACGAGAAGATGTGGTCGCCGACCCAGGCCATCGGCAAATAGGCGATCACTTCTTCCTTTTCGGTGAGCCTGTCGAAGATGTTGGCGTTGCGAGAGCTGACGATCGCACTCTCGTACGTGAGCATCACGCCCTTCGGATTGCCGGTGGTCCCCGACGTATACAGGATCACAGCGATGTCCGAGCCCTTGCCTTTCGCAATTTCCTTTTCCCAGTTCAGTCCCACTTGCTTCCCCGCCGCCGCCCGCCCCATCGCTTGCACGTCGGCAAACGACTTCAGCCGCGCGTGGTCGTACTCGCGCAATCCTCGCTCCTCGTCATAGACGATATGACTGAGCGTCGGCAGGCGCTCCGCGATCGAGAGGATCTTGTCGACCTGTTCCTGGTTCTCGACCACCGCGACCTTCGATCCCGCGTGCGCGAGCACGAACGCCATCTCGTCGGCGACCGAGTCCTGATAGACGGGCACGGGGATCGCGCCGAGTGATTGCGCTGCGCACATCGACCAGTAGAGCCGCGGCTTGTTTGAGCCGATGATCGCGACCTTGTCGTCGCGTCGGACGCCGAGCTCAGCCAAGCCGATCGCGAACGGACGCACCTCTTCGAGCACCTGTGCCCACGTCCAAGTCTGCCAGATGCCGAACTCCTTCTCGCGCATGGCGGGACGGTTGCCCCGCCGCACCGCGTTGATCAGGAGCAGCTTCGGAAATGTGTCGGCAAGTGAAGTCGCGTCGGCGCCCAAAGCCGTCTCTCCCCTGATCGGCCGATCGGCCGGGTTGTTGGCCGCCTCTTATTCGGAGGCTTCACTCGACTATACAGATTTCCAATGAAAGGGGCGCGCTGCAAGCCCTCGTTCGGTTCGACAAATCCCGGGCATTCGTTCGGGCAATAGCCGCTTAGCGACCGGACCGCCAAGCGAAACCACGATTACGACAAAGGTCGAAAATGCCTACTCAGCCGCTGCGGCGGCGAGACGCATCTCGCCCGCTTCCCCGCTGCGGAATCGCGCGAGAAGCTCGGCCTCTTCGGCCTTGGCGGCGGCGAGGTGGCGTTCCTTGATTGGACCAAAGCCCCTGATCTTCTCCGGAATCGACGCGAGCGCGACGGCAAGCGCGTGGTTCTGCGGCGTCAGCCCCTTGATCAATTCGGTAAGCAGCACCTCGTAGTCGTGGATCAGCGCCCGCTCCACGCGTCGTTCGGCCGAATAGCCGAATGGATCAAGCGGCGTGCCGCGCAGGAACTTGAGACGCGCGAGCACCCGGAAGCCACCCATCATCCAACCGCCAATGCTGATCTTCTTCGGCCGGCCAGTGGCCGGATCGGGCCGGGCGAGCAATGGCGGCGCCAGGTGGAATTCGAGGCGCGCATCGCCGTCGAATGACGCCGCTACCTGCTTCGCGAACGAGCCGTCGGCATAGAGCCGCGCGACTTCGTATTCGTCCTTGTAGGCCATGAGCTTGAACAGGTTACGCGCGACCGATTCGGCAAACGCATGACCCTCAGGCACGAGCCCCTCCTCCGCCGCCCGCGCGCGCTCGATGAGTTCGCGATACCGAGCGGCGTAGGCGGCATTCTGATAGGCCGCAAGGAACGCGACCCGGCGCCCGATCATCTCCTCGAGCGAGACCGAGAGCCGTCGCGCGTCGGTTGCCACCTCCGCGGGCCTGGCAAGCGCCTCGACCGAAGCGGAGTCGAGCGCGGCACGGCGTCCCCAATGAAATGCGTTCTTGTTCAACTCGACCGCCTCGCCGTTGAGTTCGATCGCGCGCAGAATTGCCTCAGCGGAAACCGGCAACGCGCCAAGCTGATAGGCATACCCGATGAGAAATACGTTCTGGGCAAGCGAGATGCCGAACAGGTCTGTCGCGAGCCGTGTTGCATCGATGAACCGCACGTTTTCGCGGCCAGCAGCCGCAACAACGGCGCGCTTGATGCGTTCGGTCGGCAGCGAGTAGTCGGCATTGCGCGTGAACGAGCCCGGCAGCGTCTCGTGCGTGTTGATGACGACGGTGGTCTCGCCGGACTTCACTGCCCCCAGCACCTTTTTTCCACCGACAACGACGATATCGCCGCCCAAAATCAGATCTGCGCCGCGGGCCGGCACGCGGATTGCGTGGATGTTGTCGGGCTTCTCGGCGATCCGGATATGCGAAAGCACCGCCCCACCCTTCTGCGCAAGCCCGGCCATGTCGACGATGCCGCACGCCTTCCCATCAAGGTGCGCGGCCATGCCGACAAGCGCGCCGATCGTCACGACGCCGGTGCCGCCGATCCCCGTGACGATGATGCCGTAGGTGTGCGCGATCGCCGGCAGTTTCGGCTCAGGCAGCGGCTGCATTGTCGTCGGCAGGCTCGGCGGCACAGGCCGCTTCAGTTTCGCGCCATGCACGGTAACGAGCGCCGGACAGAAGCCCTTGATGCAGGAATAGTCCTTGTTGCAGGAGGACTGGTCGATCTCCCGCTTGCGGCCCCATTCGGTCTCCAACGGCTGGATCGCGACGCAATTCGATTGCACGCCGCAGTCGCCGCATCCCTCGCACACGAGTTCATTGATGATGATCCGCTTTTCCGGGTCGGGGAACGCGCCACGTTTACGGCGCCGACGCTTTTCCGCGGCGCAAGTCTGGTCGTAGATGAGAACGGTGACGCCCGGCATCGCGGCGAGTGACGTCTGAACCTCGTTCAGCTCGTCGCGATGATGGATTGTGAGCCCTTTGGGCCAGTCGACGGTCTTCGCGTACTTCCAAGGCTCGTCGGTAACGACCACGACCTTCTTCGCCCCTTCCGCGGCAACCTGGCGCGCGATCATGGGAACGTCGAGCGGGCCATCGTTCTTCTGGCCGCCAGTCATCGCGACAGCATCGTTGAACAGGATCTTGTAGGTCATGTTCACACCGGCCGCGATCGCGGCGCGGATCGCGAGATAGCCGGAGTGGTTGTAGGTGCCGTCGCCAAGGTTCTGGAATATGTGGCCGCGCTGCGAGAACGGCGCCTCGCCGATCCAGTTCGCGCCCTCGCCGCCCATTTGCGTAAAGCCGAGCGTGTTGCGGTCCATCCATTGCGCCATGAAGTGGCAGCCGATGCCCGCATAGGCGCGCATCCCCGCGGGTACGACCGTCGATGTGTTGTGCGGGCAACCCGCGCAGAAATAGGGCTCGCGCGTCGCAAGTACCGGCGCTTCAGCAAGCTTTCGCTGCGCATCCTTCAGATATGCGACGTGGTTCGCGAGCTCTTCGTTTCGACCGTACTTGAGCAGCCGCTCGCCGATGCAGATCGCGATGTCGTTCGGGTCGAGCGCGCCCTTGATCGGAAACAGCCAATTCCCTTGCTCGTCCTTCTTGCCAATGCAGACCGGTTGGTTGGCCGTTCCGTACAGCTCCTCGCGCACCTGCACTTCGATGAGCGAGCGCTTCTCCTCAACTACGATAATGAGGTCGAGCCCTGCCGCAAACTCGGCAAGCTCCTGCCGCGACAACGGATAGGGGCAGGCGATCTTGAACAATCGGATACCGAGATCGTTGCATTTCACTTCGTCGATGCCAAGCACGTCGAGCGCCTGCCGCACGTCGAGATACGACTTGCCGACGGTGGCAATGCCGATCCTCGGCGTGCGCCCTCCCGAAGTGATCCAGCGGTTCAACTTGTTGGCGCGCACGAACGCGAGCACGGCATCACGCTTGTGGTCGTGCAGGCGCGCCTCCATGCCGAGGATCGTGTCGTGCAGGCGGATGTTGAGGCCGCCCTCAGGCATTTGGAAATCAGTCGGCGTCTCAATCTTCACACGGTGGAGGCTGCCGTCGATCACGGCCGTCGACTCCACCGTCTCGTGCACGCATTTAAGTGCGCACCAAGTACCCGCGTAGCGCGACAGCGCCCAGCCGTAGAGGCCGTAGTCGAGAATTTCCTGCACGCCAGCCGGATTCAGGATTGGAATGACGAGGTCGACGAAGTTGAACTCTGTCTGGTGTGCGGTCGTTGACGATTCCGCCGTGTGGTCGTCGCCCATGAGCGCGAGCACGCCGCCGTGCTTCGAACTGCCGGCGAAGTTCGCGTGGCGGAACACGTCCCCGGTGCGGTCGACCCCGGGACCTTTGCCGTACCAGATGCCGAACACGCCATCGAACTTGCCTTCGCCGCGCAGTTCCGCCTGCTGCGTGCCCCAGAGCGCCGTCGCCGCGAGGTCTTCGTTCAGGCCGGCCTGGAAAACCACGTCGTGCTTGTCGAGGAACCGCTTCGCCCGCATGAATTGCTGGTCCAGGCCGCCAAGCGGCGACCCGCGGTAGCCAGAGACGTAGCCCGCGGTATTCAGGCCAGCGCGTCGGTCGCGCTGTTTCTGCATCAGGCAAAGACGAATCAGTGCCTGGTACCCGGTCACGAACACCTGGCTCTTCTCTAGGTCGTACTTGTCGTCGAGCTGGACGGCCTTCAGCGTCATCGCCTTCTCCGCCGCCTTGGCGCGGCAAACGATCAGCCCATATGTAGGGTCGGTCTCGCGGCGCGGTCAGCGGCGAAAGTCGCATAGCCTCTGGCCCCGCGCAATTTCGTTATCCGCTCGGCGGTTGACGAAAAATTGCATGGCCGCCGGCGTTTGCGCACTTTGGCGCAACGCAACAACCTACCCCTGCGATGACATCGCCACCATGGGCGTCGGCATGATCGCGCTCGATCTCTGGCGCAGGCGCGCAGAGCCAGCCCGCCAAGCTGCCTAGCCCGGAATTGCGAGAATCTGTCCGCCGTCGACGACGATCACGGCGCCCGCCATGAAGCTGCCTGCGGCGGAGGCGAGCAGCAGAAATGGACCGTCGAGATCGCGCTCTTCGCCGAACCGGCCGAGCGGAATGTGTCGCGTCATGTCCGCACGGGCAGCGAGGTATTCGCGATTGATGTCGGTAACGATGAAGCCCGGGGCGAGGGCGTTCACCCGTACGCCCTTGAAGGCGAGCTCGAGCGCAAGCGCTTTTGTGATTTGCACGACGCCCGCCTTGGCAACCGCGTAGGCGATCGACCCCTTGGCGACGCCGAGACCCATGATCGACGCGATGTTGACAATCGAGCCACGCTTGCCGGCGGCGAGCATGCGGCGCGCCGCTTCCTGCGCGGTAAAAAATACGGCGTCGAGATTGGTGTCGAGCACGCGCCGCCAGCCCTCCTCTGACAACTCGAGCGCCCGGTCCGCGTGGGCGACGCCCGCATTGTTCACAAGCAGCGTCACCGTGCCGAACGACTTTTCCGCGGCATCGAAGGCTCGCGCAACCGCGGCACGGTCGGTCACGTCCGCTTCCGCGACGGCGGCCTGGCCGCCCGCTTTTTCTATCTTCCCCTGCAACACTTTCAGCCGCTCGCCGCGTCGCGCGACCAGCATGACCGCGGCGCCATTTGCGGCCGCGACCTCGGCGAACCGCGCGCCCAATCCGCTGGAAGCACCGGTGACCAGCGCCACCTGCCCGTCGAGTCGAAATATCTTGCTGGAATCCATCTTTTTTTCCTCACGAGCCATAGAGAAGCCCCGGCAACCAGGTCGCAAGCTTGGGCGCAAACCACAACATAACGAGCGCCAGCAACTGGATCACCACGAAGGGGATGATGCCGAGATACAGATCAGTTGTCTTCACCGCGGGCGGCGCCACGCTGCGGAGGTAGAACAACGTCGCCCCTAGCGGTGGATGCATAAACGAGGTCTGAAGGTTTACCGCGATCATGACGCCGAGCCAGACCGGATCGACGCCTTCCATTCGCAGCAGCACCGGAGCAACCACCGGTACGATGATGAATACGATCTCGAAGAAGTCGAGGAAGAAGCCAAGAAGAAAGATCGCGACCATCACAATGAACACCGCGGCGTTCGCACCGCCGGGCAAGTCGGCAAGCGCCCGGTGCACCGCGTCGTCTCCGCCGAGGCCACGAAACACGAGGCTGAATACGGTCGCACCGATCAGGATCGCAAAGATCATGCTGGTGATCTGCAGCGTTGCCTCAAGCGCCGAACGCAGGACCGTTCCGAACTCGCGGGTGCCCGCCCGCAATGCAATACGCCGCACCGCAAGCAACATCGCGCCGACCGCGCCGACCGCGGCGGCCTCCGTCGGGGTCGCAACGCCGCCGAGAATCGAGCCAAGCACGGCAAGAATGAGCCCAAGCGGCGCAATGAGGACGCGAAGTAACTCGTTCCACGCCGTCACACGCGTCCGTCGCTTAGGCATCGGCGGCACGCGCTTGGGCGTCAGGGCAGCAACGCCCGCTTGATAGACCAGGTACATGCCCGTCAACAGCAATCCCGGAATCAGCGCCCCCGCAAAAAGGTCGCCAACTGTCACCGCGCCTGGCGCGATACCACCCTTCGCGAGCTGCGCCTGCTGATAGGCAATCCCGAGTTGGTCGCCGAGGACGACGAGCACGGTCGCGGGCGGGATGATTTGTGTCAGCGTCGCCGCGGCCGCGACCGAGCCGCAGGCGAAGCGACGGTCGTAGCCCGCTTTCAGCATGGCCGGGAGTGTGATCAGTCCCATGGTGACCGCGGTCGCTCCGACCACTCCCGTCGAAGCCCCGAGCAGCGCGCCAACGACGGTCACTGCGTAAGCGAGCCCGCCCGGCAAGCGCGCAAACACCCGCCCTGCCGTGTCAAGCAGTTCCTCCGCCACCTTCGAGCGTTCGAGCATCATTCCCATGAACACGAACAGTGGAATGGCGATCAACACCTCGTTCGTCATCACGCCGTAGATGCGCTGGGGCAGCGCCCGCAGTAGCCCGAGGTCGAAGACGCCCAGTCCGTGGCCGACGAACGCGAACAGGATTGCGGTGCCGCCGAGGACGAACACGACTGGGTAGCCGGCGAGCAATAGGCCGAGGACGGCCGCGAACATCAGGACGTCTAGGGATTCGGCGAGCGTCACAGCTCAGCGCTTCCCTTTTCGCGCCGCTGCCCCGGTGAGCGAGGCGGCCGCCCGAAGGATCTCGGCGACGCCCTGCACGATGATAAGTGCGGCAAAGAGGGGGATCGCGGTCTTGAGCAGAAAGACGGCAGGCAGACCCGAGGTTTCCTGTGAGCGCTCGAAAATCGCCCAGGCGCGTCCCACGTAGGCCAACGAGACCCACAGGATCAACGCGGTCATCGGCAACAACAAAAAGACTGCGCCCAGAAGATCGACCCATGCCCGCGATCGGGGACGCATCTCGCGATAGAAAACGTCGACCCGCACGTGCCCGCCGGTCCGGAGTACCCACGCGGCCGCGAACAGGAACGCTAGCGCGTGTGCGTAGACAATGGACTCGTGGAGCCACGGCGAGCCGACGCCAAAAACGTAACGCAGCAGGACAACCAGGAATTGGACGAGCACGACCACTAGCACGAGCCAGGCGACGGCGCGCCCGACGGCGGTAGAGAACTGGCTGATACGGTCTGCCAGCCGGAGCATGAGCGCTTATAGCGCATCGGCTCTCGGCCCGGTGAACGACGGTCAGGCCGGAAACATGCGTTCCGAGGTCAAATAGCCGGTCATCAAGAGCGCACCGACTGCAATCACCACGATCGCGGCACCGAACTCGATTCCACGCAACGTGAGCACCCCGAGACCGGTCTTGCCGCGGGCGAGCCGTACGGCGACACCCCGCGCCCCGACGGCAAGCACGGCGATCGCGGCGACCGTAAGTGCCGTACCGACGGCCATGGCGAAAGTGGAGACGACGCCGACCAAGAAGATCCCCTGCGAGAGCGCAAACACAAGGACGAGAATCGCTCCCGAGCAGGGGCGCATGCCGACCGCGATGACAGCACTCAGGCCGCGCTTGAGCCACCCGCGACCTTTCAGTTCGGCCGGCTCCGGCCCATGAGAATGGTCGTGGTCGTCGTGGCGCTCATGGTGGCGATGCGGCGGCTCGGGCGCGGGCTTGCCTGAGTACCAGGCACGAAGGGCGTGAAGGAACGCGCCTCCCTTGACCCAGGCGAGCACGACGCCGAACACGATGATCAGAGCGTACGAGCCGATCTCCAGCCAGCGCACCGTGTCGCCCATGGCGCGCGCGGTCGCGCCAAGCACGACCGCCGCAACCGCGACAAGCGCAATCGCGGTGAGCGCCTGTGCGAATGCCGCCGCGGCGGAAAGCACAATCCCGCGCGGAATCGTCGAGCCGTCGGCGAGCAGGTAGGACGAGATCACCGCCTTGCCATGTCCCGGTCCGGCGGCGTGGAAGATTCCGTACAGGAATGAGAGCCAGAACAGTCCGTAGGCGGCGCTGCCATCCGCCTTCGCCTGCCGGACCGCAGCCGACAGCGCACGAAAAAATCTTGCCTGCTCCGTGAAGATCCAGCCACTGATCCCGCTCGGCGCAGGTGCCGCCGCGGGCCCTGCACCAAATGGCGAGCCCTGCGCGAACGCCGGACCCACCAACATCAACGCGACCGCGCCGCCGACTGCGACCGTCACCGCAAGGATGTCCGCTCGCCGGAAGTTCGCCACGGCCGTCACTTGCAGGTCAGAATGATGCGGTTGGCGAATTGGGAGCCGAATTGACTGGCTGCCGTAAGTGAGTTGAAGAACTGTTCAGACAGCTTGCCGGAGCTCACATCCGGTGCTTGCGGCTTCTTCGCCTCCGCCGTGCACGTTTCCGGCTTGCCGACCAGCGTCAGGTTCGCCTCCTCGGCGAAAGAGAGGTCGACGAAGTAGGTCGGATCGAAGATCTCGACAGTGAGCCCCGACTTTGCCGGCCTGGTCTTGATCGGCAATGTGAAGTGTAGCGTCAGCACGTTGTCCTTGTCCGCCTCGAGCCAATAGTCGACCGGCTCAGCGAATGCGAGGTCCTTGCCACCGCTCTTTGCCACGCTGAAATAGTTGAACTCCTTGAGCGACGTCACGTTCACTTGCGCGAGTTCCGCCAGTTCCTCACGCGAGAACTTGCCATCATTGTCCTTGTCGAGACCTTGGGTCGCGAACGCCGAGAACATCTCGTCAAACGTCCAGTTGTGGCGCACGGCGGAAACCGTGCCATCTGCCGCGAACACGAGCTCGCTTCTGACGGTCACCCAGACGTGCGGATGCGCGTCGGCCGCGGTCGCCGTGACAAGCGCCGTGAAGCCGAAGGCAAAGGTCCAAAGCCGCGAGCAGAGACTCATTTCGATACGATATGTTGCCGTAGGTCGACCGGGCTACGCTTCACACCTCACTGCACAATTACCGGCGCACCGATGTGGACCCGATCGAACAGGTCGATTGCGTCGGTATTATGCATCCGGAAACAACCGCTGGACGCGGCCGATCCGATCGTCTGCGGGGCGTTCGTACCGTGAATCCGGTACTCCCCCCAACCGAGATAGATCGCTCGCGGCCCGAGCGGATTGCGCGGCCCCGGCCCTACGGAAATGGGCAAACCCGGGTTCTCCCTGCGCATGCGCGCGGTCGGCCTCCAGATCGGATTTTGCTGCTTGGAACTGACCCAGACTTCGCCGGACCACTGGAATCGCGGCTCGCCCACGGCAATCGGATAGCGAACCGCCTGGCCGTCGCCGAGCACATAATAGAGACGCTTCTCCGCGGTGCGGATCACGATCGTGCCCATGGCAAGGTCGTCGTCGAACTCGACGATTTCCCCGTTCGATTTAGGTCTCGCTTCGGGCCCCGATCGGGCATCCGCCCGATCCAGCGCGGCCACCACCAGCAGCGCAGCTACTGCGAAAAAACGTACTGCCGAACGCATTCGCCCCTCGTGCGCTGCACCACATCATTCCCAGTCCGGCCTATTTCCGCAACCGTCAATGGGAACACCGCTTCTTACCCGCATCGTTCTGAACAGAGCGTGAAGGGGAACTTAGCAGCCCGCGGCGCCGCCATCGCTGCGGGGATCGTGTGTCCCCTCCAGCGTCCCGTCCGGGTGCAACACAATAGCTCCAGCGTGACCCATGACCTCATTATGGGTATCAGGGAGTACCGCCACGTCGTGACCGGCCCGTCGCAGCCGGTCGACCGTCTCCTCCGGAAAACGCGACTCAAGCCGCAGGTTTGTGACGGTCGAGCCCCAAGTACGCCCCAAGATCCAGCGCGGACGATCGACCGCTTCGCCCAAGGGGATCCGGTAGTCGACGTAACGGGTAAAGACCGCAGACTGGGTTTGCGGCTGCCCCTCGCCACCCATGGTCCCGTAGACGATTACCCGTCCGTCGTTAAGGACGGCAGCGGCTGGCGAAAGCGTGTGCAGCGGCTTCCGGCCCGGCTCGAGCGGATTGAGGCTGTCCGGATCAAGCGAAAAGCTCGACCCGCGATTCTGCATGATGATACCCGTGCGCGGCAGCACACATCCTGATCCGAACTCAAAATAGAGCGACTGAATGTAGGACACGGCGAGACCCGAGGAGTCCGCCGCACCGAGCCAAATCGTGTCGCCCTTCCCTGCCGGCGCCGGCCAGGGCGCCGCGCGCTGACGATCGATCGCCTTTGCCTCGCGGTCGAGCGCCTCGGGTGTCAGGAAAGTGATCGGGTCGTGCTTCAGCCGTTCGAAGGCAGTGATCACTCGATCACGAACCCGTACGCCCCGCTTGTTCGCCTCGACGAGTCCATGAATGTGCTCGAACGTCTCCGCCGCCCGCACCCCAAGCCGCTCGTAGATACCGAGGACCATGAGCGCGACGAGCCCTGGCGTCGGCGGGGGTGAATTGTAGAGTGTGCCGCTCTTCAGGCGAAGCGAAAGCGGCTCGCGCGCCACCGCGCGATAGCGTTCCAGGTCTGCGCGGGTCACTGGGCTGCCGAGCTGCTCTAGATCGGATCCGATCTCCCGACCGATGTCGCCGCGATAGAAGTCGTCGAGTCCCGCACGCGAAAGCTGCTCGAACGTATCTTTGAGGCGCCCCGCAGACAGCGACTGCCCGCGCTTCGGTGGCTTCCCGTCGACGAGAAATGTCTCGGCAAAGCCCGGGGCATCGATCGCAGCCCCGCGCTCGGTGGTGAACCGCCAAGCGAGCGACTTCGAGACAGGGTAGCCCGCACGCGCGAGCGCGGCCGCCGGCTCGAGGAGCCGCGCGAGCGGAAGCCGCCCGCCATTCGCCTTCGCGGCCTCGAGGGCAAGCATCCACCCGCCGACCGCACCGGGCACGGTCAATGCCGCGAGCGGTCCCCGCTCGGGAATTCGGTCGAGGCCGCGCTCTCTATAGAGCGCGCGGGTGGCCCGTTCCCCCGCAGGACCGCAGGCTTCGAAGTAGCGAACCCTTCCCGATCGCTCGCGCACGACCCAGAAGCCGTCACCGCCGAGGTGGTTCATGTGGGGATAGGCCGCCACGATGGCGGCGGCGGTCGCAACGGCCGCCTCAAGCGCGTTGCCGCCCTCTTTAAGTACGTTGCGTCCCGCCTCTGCGGCAGCTGTGTGTGGTGCCGCGACGATTCCGGTGCGCGCTCGGATGCTCTCGTGGCTCATGGGAAGACTTCTCGCAGGCCGCCAGCTTGATCAGTATGACGTTTGCAGCCAAATTGCGCACCATTCTAGGGCTGCGGGGCGCCAAAGCGAGCCCGAGGACCGCGACAGGGAGCAGCAGACGATGAGCGACGGCGCCGGCAAGCCTGGGCAGATCATTTGGTCGAACGTCATCACCGTCGTCTCGGCCGCCGTGCTCATCGGCACGATCACGACCGGCACGGGTTTCGCCACCGGTTGGGCGATCGCGGGCCTGCTCGGCTTCGGCGACGCTGCGGCCTACGCGCTCGAGACGCTCTTCCTCGTCGCCGCCGTGCTTATCGTCTACGCGTTCGTGCGCAGCGCGATCCGCGTCGAGCCATTTGTGCGGCGCTGAGCGAGTGCTCGGCGATAAAATTTTTCTTAACGAACGATTCAGTTCTCGTCCGAGCGCGGCGACGAAAATTTTTTGCGTACGCGTGCGATTTTCTCTTGCAACCGAGAGCGAATGAGCATATTTCGCAAGTTGCCCAATTTCGCACGTGCCTGTGGTCGCGTGCCGGTTGACAGAGACCCGGACAAGAGGCCGGAAAGCTGTCAGGGCAAACCGGTAGCCGGAGTGAACCGGCCGACCCCGCTCTCCGCG
>DATBJU010000056.1:0-2285 GCA_036556265.1 Xanthobacteraceae bacterium
GCAATTGAGCATGGTTACACATGCAAATGCTTACGCTGGCCCCGGCGACCAGGGTTGCCGGCGCGGGCAGCCATGGGGTGGTCGTCACCAATCTCAATCCTGGCGGGCCGGCCGCCGAGATTGGAGTGCGTATCGGCGACATCATTCTGGACGTTTCAGGCAAGGCCGTGGAATACCCCCTCCGAGTTGCGCCAAGCCGTCAGCGATGCACGGTCGGCTGGAAAGCACGCCGTCTTGATGCGGATCAAGTCGGGAAACTCGATGCATTTCGTCGCGCTGCCTGTCGCTAGCGGTTGAGCGAGCACCGGAATTGCGCGGGCGGATTCAGCCTGCGAAAGATCGACTATGCCCGCCCAGCCGCGATACAGCGACTGTAATGTTGCGCCGCATTAAGCTCACGCAAATGCCGTTATGTGAGGTATATCACTGTAAATATGGGCCCTTTTGCCGCACTTGCTCACGTTCGCTTCAAAAAATTGTGCATTGCACATAGCCGATGCAATCGTATTTCTCGGACGGGGCGATTGGCAAATGGAGAGCCTAGATGAAAGCGATCCTGATGAACTATGCCGCAGCCGCTGTGATTGCCGCTGTCGTTGCGCTCAGCGCGACGGCTTCCTTCGCGCAGCGCGCACCGGACCGCACCTGCATTCCGCAATATGACAGCTCCGGTGTGCAAACGGCACCTTACTGCCATTGGTAATCAAGGCCGCCATCGCATGCGAAACCCCCGGGCTCGCCCCGGGGGTTCATCTAATAGGACTTCGGCATGCCCAAAACTTTCTCGGCGATGAAATTGAGGATCATGTGCGGCGTGATCGGCGCAATGCGCGCAATCATGACCTCGCGCAAATAGCGCTCGACGTGGAACTCCTTGGAATACCCCATGCCGCCGTGGGTCATGACGGCAGTCTCGCAGGCCTGGAAAGCGGCCTCGCCGGCGAGGTACTTGGCGGCGTTTGCCTCCGCCGCGCACTCCATCCCGCGATCGTAGAGTGCCGCCGCCTTCATCACCATGAGATTGGCGGCTTCCAGGTCGATCCAGCATCGGGCCAGCGGATGCGCGATCCCCTGATTCTGGCCAATCGGCCGGCGAAACACCACGCGCTCCTGCGCATATTTCGCGGCACGCTGCACAGCGGCGCGACCGATCCCCACCGCTTCGGCGGCGATCAATATGCGTTCCGGGTTCATGCCGTGGAGGATGGCGCGAAACCCTTGTCCTTCGGCCCCGATGAGATCGGCGGCCGGCACCGGCATCGCGTCGAAGAACATCTCGTTCGAATCGACGGCATGCCGTCCCATCTTGTCGATCGGGCGCACTACGACGCGGGAACGATCGAGATCCGTGTAGAACAGGCTCAAACCCTCGGTCTTTCGCTCGACCCGATCGAGCGGCGTGGTGCGGACGAGAATGAGGATCTTGTTGGCGACCTGCGAGGTTGAAATCCAGATCTTCTGGCCGGACAGAAGGTAGTGATCGCCGCGGCGCTCGGCCCGCACTTTGATGGCAGTCGTATCGAGCCCCGCATCGGGCTCGGTGACGGCGAAGCAGGCCTTGTCCTTGCCGGCAATCAGCGGCGGCAGCATGCGCCGCTTCTGCTCGTCGGTTCCTAACATCACCACTGGCTGCAGACCGAATATGTTGATGTGAACCGCCGACGCGCCGCTCATGGCGGCGCCGGATTCGGCAATCGCCTGCATCATGATCGCAGCTCCGGTGACACCGAGATCGGCGCCGCCGAATTCTTCAGGCATCGCGATGCCGAGCCATCCCGCTTGTGCCAGCGCCGCACGAAATTCGTGCGGGAACTCGCCCGTCTTGTCCTTGGCAAGCCAATAGCCATCGTCGAACGGAGCGCAGAGTTTGAACATCGCGTCCCTGATCTGCTGCTGCTCCAAGCTCAACGAGAAATCCATCGTGCTTCCCATGAGGCGCGGCCGCACCGTGTCTTCGAACCAGCAACGTCAGTCGGATGTCGCTCCTTTAGTGCTCGAAATGGAATTCCAGAATGCTGGCGCCATCCTTCACCGATGTGCGCACCCGATCGGCATTGCGCCGGAGCAGGAATCCGGCAAGCCGGAGATAGCCGGATTCGGTCTCCATGATCTCTCGGTCCGAGGGCCGCTCATCCGGCAGATCGAGGGGCGCGCCCCGATAGGTGATCTTCACATCCAGGTTGAACTCGTCGAATCGAGCCTCGATTTCAATCGGTCCCCGCGGCTCGCAGTGCTCGCGAATGGTCTCGATCGCCTGATTGATGCCGAACGCAACACGGACCATC